>CAZOSN010000113.1:0-14936 GCA_964582405.1 uncultured Oligoflexales bacterium
TCGGTCTGCTACACCGACTTCATAGCGTTCACGAACTTTTCGTAATCCGTATAATATTATAAATAAATAATCGACCATTTAGTTTTGAATTGATTATGCCGATAAGCACTTAGGTCGCCAAGAAGGGGGTGCTTGAGTGATTGCCATCTATCTTAGGACGTCAACTGACAAACAAGAGACCGCAGGCCAAAAGCAGGCAATAAACCAATGGATCATCGAAAAGGGTTATGCCACTGAAAAACTGATTTGGTTTGAGGACTCTGGAAAATCTGGGAAAACGCTAGATCGCGTCAGCTTCAAGAATTTGATGGGTGCTGTTAAGGCCGGTCAGATCGAGAAAGTGATTACTTTTGAGCTTTCTCGTCTTTCACGCGACTTCCTTGATGCGCTCAATACCTTGAAGGTTCTTACGGACTACGGGGTTGTCGTTGAAATCCCTGGCGATGGTGAACTGCCATTCAACAATGTCATGGATCAATTTATGGCAGCGGCAAAATCCCTTGTCAGTGCTCAGGAGCGCTTAAACATCGGCAGGCGAACTAAAGAAAAACTAGCTGAGTTGAAATCGAGGGGCATCAAGTTGGGCAGGCCAAAGAGCATGATTGACGAGCCCAATAAACGTGGCTGGCGCAAGGAATATGATCAAGTTTTGGTTGAAAAAATCTTGATGGCCAAAAAATCCGGTCTGTCGACCAGCAAAATAGCAAAACTGCTGAGCAATGAAAATTTTACCGTCTCTCAGCCGACAGTACATCGAATTTACCGAAAGCATTACGGCGACGTTGCGTTGGATTAAATTTTGTAGGATTTTGGTGTGATCATATTAAAAAATTCTGAGCATCCACAAAAACTGTGAAGTAGCTATGGATGCACGTTTTTCGGAATTCAAACTCCATTGTCAAACCATCCTCGGCCTCTTCGGCAGACGAAAAACGGCAACGGTAGCCGCTAATACCGACTCAGTTGGCAGATAGACGAGACTGTTCTTCAAAAATCGGTTCCCTTTAATTCTCCGCAAACGAACTCTTTTGAATCGTTGAGTCTTTCTCCACTATCCTTATAGTAGACGCCGAGTTCTACCAAGCTTAGATCTGCTTTAATGGTGGCAACATACTCAATAATTAACTGGTCTGTGGTATGGGCAAAAAACCTGTCATAAACCTTGGTAAAAGGTCCAACGGACCCTTGATAGGATTCGTAGAATATCGAGGATACTGTGGCCTTCTCTTCAACTAGAAGCGAGATTGTTTCATCGTCGTAACCTCCGCTATCGCTATCGAAGTGGCATTCAATCACCCGAGCAAAATTTATGGGGTAGAAAGTCATCTCGGTGGACTTTTTAAATTCCGTTTCTATCTCCCTTTGTAATACAGTTCGTCCAAGCACAAGTTCTGACTGCCTAAAGGCAGATTGTGCAAAGATTTTACCTGAGGTGGCCAACGGTCCCAATAACATTACGATCAAAACAAAATACTTCATTGTTGTATCCTTATGAGGGGTTGCTGTTTTGCAACGCTAATATAAATAATGATATTTAAGTCGAGGGGGCATGCCATGGCTTGCATGGCTTTTGAGCCAACGACCTAAATAGAGGCATCGCCTAATTACAATCGAAATTCGTCGTCTTATTTCCTTCGGTCAAACTTGCTTGATCGAGTTCATCCAAAAAGATAAAAGCAGAAACTAGATGGTCGTCGCTCTTGAAGGTAAATCCCACGTCTTCGGTGACGACATAGCCTTTCTTGGCAATCCGTGGGGTTATTCCATATCCCGAGTATACTTCCAATGCGAATCGCTCCTTCACCCCTTCGACAAGAGGGCGATCTTTTACTTGAGTCAAAATCAGGGTTTGTTTTTCGAAATCTGCGAGTTCTTTACAAATAAATTTTCTTCCATCATTTTGAGCCATAGCTGAAGACGAAGTAGCCACTAAACAGGTTAAAACAAGCGCAAACTTAATCATATAAAATCCTCTTTTTAAAAGCGCACACCCAAACTATTTGGCTGGCAAATCAACATCATCACCGCAAAGAAGCGGGACGTCTCTTAAATACTAAAAAAGGGAAAAATTCAGCTACCAGTTTTCGGCCACCTTATTTCGACTTTCGGCCAAATTTTCCAGTCCGTAGCCAAGCTAAGAGTGCTTACACCTCGAAGGAGCGACTTCATCCCCAGCTTTGTCATCCCAACATATTCGTCTTCCTGCCCAATCAAGCCATTGGTACCTTTGATATCCGTTTCTTTTTAGCAAAGTCATTCTTCGTGACTCTCTTTTGAGTAAGTCGGAGTCCACATCTTGATAAATGGATTCATCCGTGGCGATATTGTTTTTTATTAAATACTGCCGAAGCTGGCTGCGCGCATGATATTGACCTGCTGCAGCTGAAAGGCCGTGCGGAGTAAGTGCTATTGCCGCGACAAACAGAAGACTTTTGAAACTGGACAAATACTTTTCCATCTTTCCCCCTTAACTGGTTTTGTGAATTGAAAGTAATACTTCTACGAAGCATTTATAGTGCACCTTGAGCAACAAAAGAAGGTTCAACCAAATTCCGCCAGGCTCTTGGATCTCTCAAAATTGCTCTACCTACTGCAGCAAAATCGACCCTTTGCTCATTTATGATTTTGTCGATAAAAGTTCTTGTCTCAATGCCACCCACTCCAATCACTGGAATTGTAAGGTGAGCCTTAAGGAAAGCCGCATCGTCGACAAGGTACCCTTCGCCACTTCTAGTAACAGGTCGTTGCCAGCCACCAATACCTGAGGAAACATCTATGAGATCAACGCCAGATTTTTGAAGTTGCAAGACTACCCAAGCCATATCCTTACGTTCTAACCCCCCTAGAAAATGGTCTTGTGCGGGCAGCCGAACCGCAAGCAGGAGGTGAGGAAGTTCGCGTCTGATCAGCCGGACAATGTCTAACAGAAGCTTGGCACGCTGGCCTATCGAACCGCCATAAGTATCGCCTCTGCGGTTTGTCAAAGGCGACAACCATTGGTTTAGGCCATAGCCGTGGGCAGCATGGAGCTCGACGAAATCAAATCCAGCAGCATCGGCGCGTTTGGCCGCCTCAAGAAACCATATTGACCAATTCTGAATATCGTCCAAGCTCATTGCCATAGGCATTTCCGGATCCCATCCTTTAGCGGGTACGGCAACAGCGCTCGGCCCCATGGGCGTGAAGCCGCTTATCGCTGTGGTGGTTTTTCCTCCAACATGGACGAGCTGAATTCCCGCCAGACTACCCGCCTCGTGAATTAACTCAGCGATTTTCGCTAAGTTGTCGATATTACGATCTGAGTCGATGCCTAACTGATAGGGCTCGCCTTTGCCGGACTGATGGATGAAGCTGTATTCCACAAAAATAATCCCTACATCCGCTTCACTGAGGCGTTGGTAGTGGCGCAAAGTCTTGTCCGTGGCGATACCTTTGGAATCTGCGGTTTCAGAAGCCATCGGCGGGATAACAATCCTATTCTTTGCACTTTTGCCATTTCTAAAAATTCCGGGTGTTAAATGGTCCATGGGGAACCTCCTTCTAAGGGACCTTCTAGATGAAAAAATATGGTTGAAAAAGAAATAAATATGAAATATATGTTTCGATTATGGAAATATTCGAACTACGTTATTTTCTAGCCGTTGCTCAAATAGAGAATCTTAACCGTGCGGCCCGTGATATTCATGTTTCCGCGGGCTCACTGAGCAAAGCAATATCCCGTCTGGAAGACGAGCTGCAGACGCCTTTGTTTTTCCGCTCAGGCCGAGGTATTCGGCTCACCGCTGCTGGGAAGATTCTTAAGACTAAGGCAGCTAGCATTCTTCAGCTAGAAGAGGATTCTCGATTAGAAATCACAGGCCGAGAAGCTGGGAGCTTAAATGTTTTCATATCGTCTGCAGAATATCTCCATGCCTCATTTGGCACAAAGCTCATAAAAGTCATCGACACCCACTATCCTCGCGCCCGAACTCAATTTCGTGTCAATAGCGATGAAAAGTCCATCGAGCAAGTTATAGAACGAGAAGTTCAACTAGCATTGGTAACATTGGATATACCCCCTGAACTCACTTCTATCGTTCTATCTCGCGTTAATTTCACAACCTGCGCTTCGCCAAAGCACCCCTTGCTGAAAACATATAGTCGTGATGACCACATCCCTGTTGCGGAAATCTTGAAATATGCTTTTGTTTCTCCTGACCGAACCATATTTGGCAATATTGGAACTTCAACTAGTTTTGACGGATGGCGAGACGATAAATTTCCTAGAAACATTAAATATAGGACAGACGGCCTCAGACTCATGGAAAACATGATTCACGCCGGGTTAGCTCTGGGATATTTGCCAGATCCTGTCATTGAAAGCGCAGACTTGATTCCCTTGCGCGTTTCTGGATGTCGCTATTCTTGCTCTCAAACAGTCCGATTGATTGCAAAGGATCCCACAAGCTTGGGGTGGTTAAATCGCCTTTGGGATGAAATTCGTATCGAATTCGCTCGCGTTTAAATTTTTCCACATTGGCCGAGAACCGCAATAATGTGGCCGACAACCGGAAGCCATTTTCCCAAAGACCGTGGCATAAGGGTGACGTGGCAGAAGCCCACAGCACTAAAACCACAGTTACGGAGAATATACCTATGATGACCATAAAAAAAATTACTTTGAAAACGGCGGTCCTCTCTGCTGCCACAGTATTTGGCTTAATATCTGGAGGGACTAACTCAATGGCTGCTAGCAAAGGTCAACTCTATGTTTTTGAAGCGGACGCCAACGGCTTTCACACCAAAACGCTATTTTACGACAATGGCGTCGAGGTGGTCGCATTTGATAGCCAATTCACAGAGCCTATGGCCGAGCAAGCGATTGCTTTTTTACGTACTAAGACGTCAAACCCGATTACTTATCTCGTGATAACCCATCCCAATCCTGATAAGTTTAATGGCCTCATGACTTTTAAAAACTCAGGCGCCAAAGTCATCGCGTCTCAACAAACAAAGGCCGCCATGCCTGGCGTCCATGCCTATAAAAAATCTTTTTTCGTGTCGGCGAAGATGTTCACCGAAGCGTCCTATCCCAAGCTTGGTTCGATTGATATCGACTTTAGCAAAGAGTTTGAACTTACGCTTGGCAATGGCGAAAAAATCCAGTTGAGCGAACTTTCCGGTCCAGGGGTAAGTAGCAATCAAACGATCGCCCATATCCCCCAGGTTAATGCTTTGGTAGTTGGCGATTTGGTGCACCATAATGCTCACGCTTGGTTAGAAGGCGGCATCGTTGGAGGCAAACCGGTGCCTACGATCGCCTCTTGGATCAGAGATCTTGAAGAACTTAGCTCTAAGTATTCACACGGAGACCCCATAGTTTATGGTGGCCGGGGCGAAGCCGCACCTTTAAGTGTCGCTGTCAGCAGCCAAATCAATTACCTTAAGAAAGCTGATCAGATTGTGTCAGTCTATGTTGCAAAGCTTGGCAATCATCGCAATGAATTGTTAGGAAGCACGGCCCAGACCCACTTTGCCAATCTTCAAAAGATTTTTGAGGCTGCTTTTCCGGACTATGCCTTGGGGTACATGATTCAATACGGAGTTTACGGCCTAGCTCTCTCAAAATAAGTAAATGGCATTCGTCGGCAGGGCATTGAAATGTTTGTAGCTCTTAATTTTTAGTTAGTTAGACGTCAATATGACTATTTTTATTGACGTTTGATTTTTTAAATTTCAAAAGCAATTAGCAATTAAACTTTTTAAAAATTTATCTTGGGGGCGGTATATGAAACTATCTAAATTTGGTTATGAAATATTTTTTTATCTTGCACTCGCCCCATTAACTAGTTTTGGTCAAACTACCTGCGATCATCGCCAAAATTACCTCGATAATATGGAAGAACTAACTTGTTTGGTTCGTTACCATGGCTTCGCCGCATCAAAAAATTACAACCGAGCTTTGCCTATGAAAGAATCCTCTGGATTTCAAAGCTACCTAGAAAGGGGTAGAACAGGCGAAAGAGGGGCTTTCATTCATTTTACTGTAACTAAAGGAAGTCAATACAAGCTCAAGCCGGAAATGAATGAGCATGTAGATGCCGATCTCGGTCTCAAATATAAAATCATTATGGGCAACCATGGCATCTCACAAGATGGATGCTATGTATATGGCGATATAGAACTGCAGGTCGTTGATATACCATCGGGTGATACCTTAGCCCAAACTGAGCTTTCGTTGGAATCAGTACTTTCGGGGCAATTTGTCGGCCAGATGACCTTAAAACTGCCCGAGCGAGCGATTGGGGAACAGCTTAACCGCGTTAGCGCAGAAGAACACCTCCTGACTCAAGTTAAGTTTCAATGCAACTAAGGCTTCCTCAAGGACGAATATTGTAGATCCCGTGGTAAGGAGAAAGAAAAATGAATATCAACCCCTTGACGAGAACAACCTTGTTAATTTTGATGGCACTGGTTTTAGCTCCCCAAATGGCTAAAAGCCATGATGGCCATGAGGCATCGCAAACATCGATGCCTGAAGGAAAACTTTATCATGTTGTTACTCGGCAACTTGCCATCGCTAAGAGCGATCCGTCGGTAAAAAATGTAGTGATTTCGATGCCCATTCATATTTCTGATTCAGATTTTCATCAATTCGGTGACGGTCAAACTAATTCTGCCATAGCCATTGCCCCATACTGGACCGAAGACCAACCACCGGTTATCGTCAGGCAGGAAACTTTAGCATCTGGCGAAGTCCGCTATGTCATTACCTTAGCGGACTCCTTGGACGAAGCCAAAGCCCGCATAGTCACTATTGATGGCAAGCTTCGGCTGGCAATTGATGGCTGGGCCGATAGTTATGCTCTTGATTTTGATTTGGGAGTTAGGTCTGTCGATGAATTTCACTCCAGCCTACCATCTGATATCGGTTTATCAGGTGGTCGAAATTTGCCTGACCCCGAGGGGATCAAAGCAGAAATGAATGCAAGCGG
Organism: uncultured Oligoflexales bacterium; assembly: GCA_964582405.1. Lineage (GTDB taxonomy): Bacteria > Bdellovibrionota_B > Oligoflexia > Oligoflexales > Oligoflexaceae > CAZOSN01. The sequence continues at coordinate 6,975 of CAZOSN010000113.1, forward strand.
CAAGGGCAGTTACGAAACCATCTCATCTCACTCTTTTGGTCCAGGGTATTTTCATCCGCCAAGAGCTTCTCACGTCCATGGGATATTTCCACCCGATGGCAATCGCCGTACGGCTGTAGGGTTTATAGATTCTTGGCTAGTTTTGCCAATTAGTGGCCATAGCAAGCTTAAACATATATATGTCTGCTTTGAGGGTAAAAACCAAGAGCAAGAATTGACCTATGGCGTTCCTTCAGGTGCTGGATGGCATAAGATTGGTGACCCTGCGGAGACAATTTTAAATACGCTTGAAAATCAGGCAATTCTAGTAGGCCGCGCATCAAAGGTTAGCAACCAAGCACATGGATTTAACGCAGTAGCAGCCTTTGGCTACCTTGAACCTTCCGAAGTTTTTGTCTCGATCCAAAACCAGTATCATTGGTACGTCATTGAATCAACTGAACCACTTTGTGCTGAAATCTATGTCCACAATTGCCTTCCCAATGCCAGCAATTGGTGGGGATTTCAATGTGGATCTTAGCAACGTGCAGTCGCTACTTGAATTCGCTCGGAATTTGGCCGGTAAATTGGCGAAACACTGCGATAAACTGTGATAGCGAGCTATAGCCGACACTAAACGCCACCTCAGTAACGGTAATATTGCCCGCTAGAAGGAGTTCCTTGGACTTTTCAATTCGTAGGGCCATCAGCAGTTGTTTGGGGGTCATACCGAGTTCAATCTGAAATAACCGACTAAGGTTGCGCACACTCATTCCTGATCGCCGAGCGAGTTCGCTTATCGATAGCTTTTCACAACACTGGGTCCTGGCAATTTCAATCGCTTTATTTAATTCTGGTCGTCTCACGCTGCTCTCAAGATGATTTAAGGCATCCGAAAGTGCAGTTGGTACCGCCCCCAATATTTCCCCAAGGGTTCGTACTAAGACATCAACCAGAGCCGATGCATTTTTGGTCTGTGGGTTCATGAGAAGATGAAAGAGAATTTCCTTGCAAAGCTGGCTTGCCGGTAATTGACTAGACTGAAATTGTCCTACATTAGCATCTGCCCAAGCAAACCCTTCAATCATGCAAATTAACCGCTCCCCTTTTTCGCGTGCTGAACGAAAAATGTGCTCAGTATGCGGAGGAATGTAGACCATTCGCCCAGGGCTGCAGAGCAATGTTTGCTCTTTTAGCTCCAAGCTTGTCTCGCCTTGTAAAGGAATAATGAGATGATGTTCAGGGTGACTATGCGAAGGCACCATACTTCCTGGTAGATTGTGGTGTACTATGAATAATCCAGGAAACCTAGCTGTGATGTCTTTGCCACGCTGCATGATTTCTCCCTGATAGGGCGCTCCGCCCGACACCTGTCTCAATCAGCTACTTTTTGTTCATAAGTGTCGGGCGGCGTTGAGTAATCAATCTTAAATTTTTCGGTTCGTGTTGGACTCATGACTGCGCTGTGCCTCAGGCTACATCTAATTTTACTTTGTAACGGAATCCGTCCTTCGCCAAGCTTGCCTCCAGGGCTAGTTCAACAAATTGCTCCGGCACATATCCAAGTTTTTTCCCCCATGCCCAGGCACGTCCTGGGGCGACAGTGCGACGACCTTTTTCGATATCGCATAGGTGTGCCCGAGAGATACCAAGCTTTTCGGCAAAAGCTGTTTGACTCATTTCTTCGCCCAGGCGAATGGATCTCAGCATTTTGCTAAAGGTCAAGGGGCCGCCACTGATTTTTTCCAGGAAGGCAACCGCTTCACTCTTCGATTTTTTAGTATTCATGTTTATTCACCTCTTCTATGAGGACAAATTCTATTTTGCCATCGCTGCCTATGCAATAAATGGCTCGATATGAGCGACTAAGGCGAATCGAACGTTGTCCTTGTCTCTGACCATGAAGGGGTTCATCGTGGTAACCTTTGACCCTACGGACCTCAAGGAGCCCAACCTCTTCAACGCGCGTTACCCATGCTAAAAATTTATCAGCTATATAGGACGGTACCCGTTGAAGGTCCTACTTGGCTCGCTTTGAAATCGTAATAGTCTTGATCATGCCAACCCCTAGCCACTTATATTACCCTTACTAGGGGTACAAAGAAAGTGCTATTTTCTCGATGGGGCCATCCACAAAGGGGCAACTGTTGCCAATCTGTTGCTACCCACGTGTCAACCGATGTCAAAAGATGAAACTGAATGTTGAAGGTTTCGGCCTTAAGTAACAAATAATGTTAATGAATGTTATTCAATGTCAAAGGCTGCATACATCGATATTGAGTTCGATTCCCACCGCCTCCACCAATTTTTTTTTGCTGTCAAATCAATAAGGACATCGAACGGTTTCTCGTAGGAATATTCGAGGGTTCCAGAGGTCAATTTTGGGTTCGATAGCAGCAATTTAGCCATTCTCATTTTCTCCAGCTCATTTCCGGGTTTTTTCATGTAATCACGGATACTTGTGAGGAGTTCGATAACCCTCAAGCCTTTTTTGAAGGTTTGGTAGTCGGCTTCGTTGCGGGCGTCGATTTGGACTTTGACTTCGGCGAGTGTGGCCTCTCGAATGCGGAGCACTTCGGCGTACTCGTTCTTGGAGAGCGCACCTTGTTGATGCAAGGCTTCCAGCTTCCCGATGGACTCTTTGATTTCAAGGCGCTTATTGGCCAGCTCACCGGTTTTCTTTTGAGTATAGAGGTCAAGGTCTGTCAGTCGGTCTCGGAGCGCCTCAATGAAGGACTTGGTCGCCGCAGCGGTGAAGCTGGCGAACGGCTCGAACGCATCCTCGATTTGGGCCAGGAGTTTTTCTTGGGCGGTGTTCTTGCGGCGCTCAGGACATTTCATATTGGCGCAGTGGTAGTAGATGAATATTCTGCCGGATGTCTTCGACTTGGCTTCGCCGGTGACGGCGTGATCGCAGACACCGCATTTGAGCAAACCCATCAGCGGCTTTGGGGTTAAGCCGAATCTAACCTTTTGGTGGTTGGCGGACCGGATGCCGCGAATGCGCTGGCATTGGTCCCAGAGGTCCTTGGAGACGAGAGGCTCATGGACACCTTTGGTTAGCGAAGCAGGACCAGCACCTCGGCTGGATCGCATAAAGCCATGGTAGAAGGGATTTGATAAGGCATCTTCGATCAGGCGCTTCGTGACAGTTCGATTGGGGCATGCCAGTCGAAATCGTTGTACAAAGTATTCCAGCGGGTAATTGCCTGTTGAATATCGCTCAAACAGTTCCTTAATCAGGCGATCCTCTGGTTGAAATGGGATAACCGTCGATCTTTTTGTGTTGGGGTCACGTGAGTTTCGATAGCCGAAGGGAGCTTTGCCATTCCACAACCCCTCATTCTTTCTTTGCTGCAAGCCTTTGTTGATTTCGACTCGGAGGTCATCGATCTGCGTCTTGGCCATAATAATACCAAAATAGAAACGCATTTTATCGTGGGCTGCTGAATGGTGGTCGATCACCAAATGGTCTCGGGTAAAGTGGCAACGGACGTTGTGGTTTTCTACGAGATCTTCAACGAGGACCGTGGCCTTGAATCCTCGACAGGCGCGATCAACTTTGTCGAATATGACGTTCTTGATCCCTTGTTCTTTAACGAACTCTATCATTGCGAAGAAATGCTTGCGATCATTCTCTTTCGAGGCCGATTCATCCACCGACCAAGATCTAACGATCTTTAGATTGTGTTTTTTTGCGTACTCGGTTGCAGCAGCTTCTTGGGCGTTTAGCGAGTGGCCCTTTTTTTGTTCTTCGCTTGATACGCGGTCAAAATTTACGGCTGTTTCATTTCTTTTCATTCGATTTAACCTTTCTTTCGGCGATGATATGCGCCGTAGTGATTGTCTTTATGATGCCGATAAGAATGCGTTTGGATTTGTATTCTTTATCAACTCCTTCAGTGATACCTGATCCATTCATTGCAACCCTTGGGACAAACCCAATAGAATCTCGGCAGCCTTCTACCCGCTGGCGGTATGTTGGGTGACCATCCGGATTTGCATTGCTGACACATTAAGATCAAACGAGATCCATCGACGAGGATGACCTCTCGCTTTTTCAAATAGCTCTTCCAGGCTGAGGCCGTCATATGTTCTCTCCTTTTCAAAGTGCTGTTCTGTTTCTTTGCCGAGCTTTGCCAGTGATTGATTGTAACGTTCTTAGATGAGCGTCCAACTGAAGCAGTTGAATGCCGCAAAAAGTATCAATTAGCTTCTCTAGGTCTTCTTTGTAAGTGTTAACTCCTTTCGCTAAATATGTAGTTCGACGCTTCAATTTTTTGCAGGCTTTACACCACGTATCAGGTGCATTTCTTTTAAGATAAAATTCTTCAACGGGTTTGTTGACTAAGCACATTGTGCATTTTTTGTTCTGAACAACTTGCTCTCGCTCTTGATGGGGCGTCTTAGTTCGTGGCATACCTCATAGTCGCTTTTCCTTCCAATTCCAGTTGACGATAGTTGTGGCCTTCACATCATTAGATGAAATCTTGATTTTCACTCTCGATCTCAGACCACTTTACGCGGTAGGTAGTCGGGGGCGGTGTTGGGCCGTTGATCATAGGTAAATTGTCGCTATCGTAGTCACCATTTTTTTTGTTGCGACTTAGTTTGACGAATTTTTCAAAAAACAGCTCTTCAGCTTTTTGGGCCTCAGTCCTGCATAATTTGCTAAATTTATCCCATCCTCCAATTTGATTGATGCAACGAGCGCTCATATCGTCTACGGCATTCAAGTGGTATGAACTGTCAGTGGCAGCTTGCCTTAGCCTTGAAAATGATTTGGCGATAAATTCAACCATTGTACTTGCAGTGGGAACATCGGGAACTCCGGTAGCAACCTTGAAAGAAGCGGACTCGGAGACTGCCGATATAAGGGAGCCATTGGGGAACGACCCGTTATTCGGGAACAGTTGCAGTTCGTTCCCTGATCCCTTTGATTCAGCCAATCTGTTGTTGCTTGTGCTATCATTTAATTCGCTAATATCATTATTTTCTTTTGGACTGCTCCCCTCGTTCCCGGTGTTCCCATCAAGCATGACTGATCCCATCCGTATGTCGTCGTGATCGATTTCTGTTTGAAATACCTTGGGAGTTAATCGATAGCAGCGAGTTGTGCCTTTTTTGGGAGGTAGTCGCTCGTTTCTTGCTGCTCTATTGCCCTCACCGGGAACCAGCCAACCATGTTTGATAAGTATCTCCGTCGCGAGTTTGAGGCTAAATCCTTTGCAAATTTCCTGCTTGAACGTTTCAGGCAATACAAAATATTCTTCGCCTTGATCTGTTTTACGAACTACCCCTGCTCTATTAGTTATGGTCCGTTGAAATTCACCTGGAGATTCATTGTAGTTTTCGAACCTTGCCTGCCCGTGCTGCTCCAAAAAGTACCTCACATGCTGAAGTAGTCTCTGCTCTTCGAGCGGCCCGGATCCACCCCTCTGGAATAGCCAAGAATCAAAACAAGCTTTTATACCTGAATAGATCGAGGCCTTCGTGCAAGGGAGAATCGCAAAATCATGAGCTAGGATACCTGCGGCGTAAAGCAATGCAAACCTTTGAGCCACGCGCTTGATTTGCCCATCGTAGAGATCAATATTCATTTTCGTTGAGAAATCGGACGCAGAATGATTGATGGCCTTTTTTAAGTCGTTGCTGTCGATTTGAACTAACTTTGCAAGAAACTCCTTTGATGCCACCCCAAAATAATTTGAGGTCGCAGATGAGAGGTGCTTGGCTAACGTGTTGCTTGAGTCGAATTCGTGAAGTGTTTCAAATATACCATACCCTTTCCCAGCATCAGCTTGTATGTTCACAATACGAACCTCTTGTCCCGCTGTCGATGTGGCTGTTTTAGACCCTTCTTTCATTCTTCCAGATAATGAAGTTTCCCCATTTGACAAGAACAGCACTCGCCATTGATTAGATCGTTGGGCCGAACCTTGTCGAGTAGCACGGCTCTTCCCTACGCCGTTGGCAAGCATATACGCTGCCTCACCGACATCGTTAGGCAGAGCTTGGCCGATTTCGTCAAGACAAAGTAGCGTGTCGCAATGAAACGTTGCGACCGATTCTAAGCCGTTCGCAGTAGCTCTCCAAGATTGGATGTAACCACCAAGACCAGTTCCTCCACCCCAGACACTGGCTGCAACTTTTAAGGTAGTGGTTTTGCCGATGCTTGATGGCCCCTCGAAATGAAATCCACCGTTCTCCATCTGTGTGATTGCCAATAAAGGTGCCGCGAACGCTGTACCTAGGGCCATAATAAGTCTGGAGTTGCCCTCACAAAGACGTCCGACGTTGTGCTTCCAATGCTCAAGTGTTCCGCTTGACCCGTATCGAGCTGGGAAATTAAACTTTGGCTGGAAAACCACCATGTCCGAACCAATTGTTAATTCTGGTAGCACGAAAACTCTGTTGTCGTGGTGCCAGCCAATTCTGGCAACGCAGGTCAATGTTTCGGATGGGTTGCACATCGTAATATAATTCGATAGCCTTTCTTTACTACCCTTGCTGGATATTAGCTGCAGACCGAGATCAAGAAGATGTTCCCGGTAACCAGTCCCGTCGCCAGCGGTCAAACTCATTGGCATAGACCATTGGTGAAGGTTTCCCTCGGGGGCCTTTATGAAGAGTTGTCGCCCCCAATTTTCGGCGTTGGAATCTCGGGTATAAGCGCGAACCTCCAGATAGCTGCATAGTGGTATCCAGGCCTCGCCTTCTTCTGATGCCTCGACATATTCGACATGAGTCTCGGTCAACCGATAGCCTGATGGAAGTCCCGAGCTTTGTTGTGAATTGGTTCTTAGACTGCCATACACCTTTGCTTCATTTGTAAGGCGGATTAGATCATCCTGTCCAAGACTCTCTGGCAATTCGTCAGCAAGGTCCCAGTGATCCGGAAATGCTTTTGGCAACGTCACTATCCGGACTTCTCGGGCACCAGCTTCAATTCCAGCCTTCGCGACCTTACTTGCATATGCCTGGCCAGCTTTATCATTGTCGGGCCAAATTACAACGTCGCGGCCCTTGACGAGATCCCAGTCGCTCTTATGGGCTGAGCCTGCTCCAAATATTGAGGTCACTACCAGGTGCTCGGGAAAAATAATCTTTGCGGCATCTGCCGTTTTTTCTCCTTCAACCACAAGAATCTTAGAGGTCGGCTTCTTGGCAAGCTCTTGTGCGTTGTATAGGCAAAATTTTTCGAATATTTTTGATTGATCACCTTTTTCGAATGGTCCTTGAAATGCCCATCCAGGCTCTTTTTCGTCGAATGATCCGTAAAAATATGGCTTGATCATTTTTTCTCTTTTTCCATCCTTGACCATATCAAACCTGCAAACATATCCCAGCAGGCGGCCTAACCGGTCACGGTATGTATAAGTCGTGGTTGGAGGGCCAAGTCGTTTTTCGACGATATCGGGTATCGTGATGTCGGCCTGTACAGGAAAAATAGGTCTCCAGCTTGTGACATTAGTCATGGCGAACTCCTCCCAGAAAGTTCACAATGAATCGGCCTGCTTCACTTTGAGAAAATCCCTTGATATATGCGCAAAATGATGTGAGATCGACTCCTCGCTCACCTGTTGCGAAATCGGCCCACCGTCCCGTAGCGATATTTATTTTGAATGATCCTATATTTTTGTCATGCCGGGTTGGATTGAGCGTCACCCATTCGCTTCCGATTTGCTGGCCATCTGGCGCGACATATTGAACGACGGCTAGGATTTGGGAGCTGTTCAGCTGCCTAATTTTTTCAAAAACCACATTTTTCATGGACCATTCCCCATTTTTAGTAAAAGATTCTCAATCGAGGTTTTGAATAGCTGTCCATGACAGCGTTAAAGTCAAAACTTCGCTATGACCGATAACCCGCATGAGTGATCGGTATTGAATTGTGTAGCTAAATTTGGATGAGGGATGGTGTATGGCGATCTAAGGTGGAGCGATTCAGCAGAAGACGATGACGTCAATACAGTTCAATTC
>CAZOSN010000113.1:14946-15412 GCA_964582405.1 uncultured Oligoflexales bacterium
TTCCGTTTCCCGCGCATTTATACTACGCTTTTCCCTAACCATCACCCTATCCAAGTCCAGCCTATTTGCTGGCTATTAACCAAACGCCGGCCTTTCCTTGTAGACCGAGGATGCTAAACCACGATCACCAAAGACCATAAGCAGTTGGCGGCGAATGATCGGCCAGGATTCTTTCCGGCCAAAGAAGTGTTCACCCAAGTCCAGAACCTCCGCACGCAGCCAAGATATAGCTTCCCTTGTGTCAGATTTTAGATTCGTTTGGGCCGATCTAAATTCCTTATCGAGTAGCTTTAGTGTTACGTCGAGATGCTGTTCATCAAGCATTTCGAGCGTAAAAATCTTCTCGGTTCGTTGCTGTGCTCTTTGATGTAGACGGGCTCCGGAATTCGTAGAGAATCGGGCGAGCATCTTTTAGTCCGCATAGTCCGCAGAAATCTCAAATACGTACAAATGACGATGTGACTAG
>CAZOSN010000114.1:0-15338 GCA_964582405.1 uncultured Oligoflexales bacterium
TTTTAGAGAGCCTTTAGGCGTACCTCATACCACCAGCTTGCTGGTGGTATTGATTGCCGATATTTTTAGCTGAAATATTTCTGAGAGCTGGTGTTTTTTCTAAAGTGGTCCGAATCTTGAGCCGATTACCCTATCGGCATCTTGATCTCTGGTAGGGTAATGTATGAGTAAGTTGGGATTTTTCCTATTAATTGCCATTTTTTCGGGGCTTGGCTGCATTCCGTCCAAGCCACAGAGTGCGCCTCAGAGACAAAACGAGGCATCCTCAGCATTACCTGACCAAAGCACTCATGACCCATACATCGTCGTGTCCGACTATGATGTTTTTCCGGATGATCACGAACCGACTCTTCGTCAGACAATAAAACTCGCTCGCAATCTGAATACGGATAGTTCTGAGGCACCAGGCAACGGCTGGCGATTTGTCTCGACTCAGGAAGTTGCGGAAAAGCCGTCTGAGGAATTTATTGGAACCCTGGCCATGCATGGGATTTTCGAAATTGAGCTGGGGTCTGGTGGGCAGCTTGTTTGGAAAGCAGATGGCGCACCGCTTGCCGCAGCATGCTATGGCCTTGCTCTAGACGCTGTAAGGCAAATCGGCTTTGCAAGCGCCCGGCATGAAGTACTTGACGAACAGTTGGCAGGGCTCGGGTTTCCGCTTGCCTTAGAGGCCAATGTCACCGCCTGCGTTGATGCCGGTGGGTTTTTACGAACTATAGATTCCAAGGCGTTCTTGGCTAATGGCTACTCGGCTGCAAGCATGGTCGTCAACTTGGTCAATGGGGGGTATGCTGCGCTTGTCGAGGAAGCGCCCCCTCTGGCCCTGCTTCCCAAGCATACCTCGGGATCGGTAAGCAGTTCCGATAAAAATACCAACGAAACGGAAAAGGCACCGCCCCCACCGCCGCCGCTCAAGGCTCCGAATGTGCCAGACCGAGCGGTGGGAGAAAAAGAAGATCTAAAGCCCGCCTCGACCGGAGATCGCGAGGTACCGAAATCTGAGGGACGCCCCTTACCTAACAAAACCAATGATCGCGAACTTCATGCTCGCTTTGTTGCAGGCGCTTCGGCGGTAGGTAAGTTTCAAGGCGATCCTAGTTTTACGCAGCCCGAAACCATCTTAAGGTTAAAAGATCCTAATGCGGCTTTGGTTCGATTCTCGAAATCGGCAGACAGCTGGGAGGTCATTCACTACGATTCGATCACCGATCGAATCAAAAGAGAGCCAACCAAGACATTTAATGAAGCGAGACAGCTCGTAAAAGAAAGAAACTACAAAGTAAAGCTCCTTCTCGATAGGTATGTGAGTCCTGATACCAATAAGCCTCCATTAACCTTTCCCAACTATCCTGAAGGCAGCTGGCGTCAACCCCGATTGGCCGCCATAAATGATTTTGTTGCTTATAACATCGCAAGTCTTTTTTCTTTTAAGGACGGTAAATTTGCACCTACGGCCGAGACTGGGATTACCATAAGCTATCCCGACGGATTTCAAGGAACTCTGTCAAAACCTCTCAAGATCGCCAGCGGAACCTCTGGCACAGTCTATGAAGTTACCGTAAGCACGCATGCCGAAGGAGAGTCTGACTGGACCAAACCGTTTAAGGTCGCAATCAAAATTCCAGATATTGGGTTCGGTGATCTTGAAACCTTTCAACAGATTGGGGCCATGCAAAAGCTTGGTGGCAGTAGGTACACGGCTCGGCATATTGGAACTGCTGTTTTTACAAGCGATAGTGGTGATCCCAGTAAAAGAAGGTTTCCTGTTCATATCATGGAGTTCGCGGGAAGAACCCTGTCTGACGAATTAAATAACCCAAGCGCTTGGTCAAAAAATCCGAAAGCAAAAAACGAATTTTTCAGGCAATTTCTCGATGGCCTGGTTTATATGAAGAACTTAGGTATGGTTCATACGGACCTTAAGCCTGCCAATATATTTCTGGATCCGTTTAGTTTTGGCGACTACGATGGAGCTCAGGAGATTAAAGAGGGGGAGACCGTCGAAAAATGGGTTGACGCATCACCGGAATATGCCGCTCCAGAAATTTATCGCAAGCAAAGGTCGCCGCACAGCGATGTTTTTGCAGCAGCCATCATTAGGCTAGACTCGCTGTACGGGGTAAAAAAGATGGCGGAAATGAGAGGGTTAATCCCTGAAAAAGGCCCCCTGAGATTGATGCATGCCTACGAATCTCCTAATGCGTCTACACCTTCGCCATTCGTCCAAATGCTGATAGATCAAAAGGTTTTGGTGAAAGGCAAAGGAGATCTAAAAGAAGCGGAATATGATCTCCTCTTAAGGGCTCTAAATACTGCCATGGATCCCCGTTTGACCCGTGAGCAGTTTCGCGACGAATTTAAAAAAATTCATGGATTCTGAAACGCAACGTGCCGACCATTATAGGATGGAGTGCCTCTCGGTGGAGTAAGGAGGTCCGATTGGTTTTAGAGATTGTTACCCGATGCGTCCAATCCGGGAGGATTAAAAGGGGCGTTCGGATCATCATTCAAGATAAAAATCGCGGCTGCGAGGAGCTGATACCGGGCCTTAAGACCGGGAAGATTCGTTTGAATATCGTCCCAACTGATCGCAATGCTGGATTTTACCTCGGCCATCGCCTTCTCAATGGAGTCTATGCCGTATACCGGGGCTTTTGATAGGTGAGTCGGTACCAGAAAGAGGTTTCTGATTTCTGTGGTCGGATAGGCTGAAAATAGGCTTTTAGTGGTGGCGGACAAGCTTAGCCCGTTGGGACGACTATAATATCCAAATTCAAACGCTCTGTCGTAAATATTAATATAGCTAGCGGATATCACGCTGAGGGCGAATTTATCGTCGTCGGTGAACGGATAGTTCTTTTCATCAAAGGATTTTAGAGTTCTACAGTAGTCGATCTTGGCACGAAGTAGCTCCTCAATATAAGGTTTTTTTGCAGCACCGGGGTCTTTTACAAAACTTGACGAGGCATTCAATAGCCGCGCCGCGCTTGCTTTAAGAGATGGAGGTAATGTCGCCGCGATGTTACCGAAATTAAGTTCTGGTTCAAGTACCATCTTAGGTAAGCCTTCAAAGACGCTCTGCGACACGGCCAGTCGACAGAGCTGTTTGCGCAGGTTATCGACCCCGGATATAGGATCGGGCTGAGTTGCAACCCATGCATTGAGTCGAACAAGCTTGCCCTTAATTTCCCGAGAAGAAACAGAGATACTACCCATTCTGCGGTCAAGGCTATAGATTGTAAAGAGCTCGAAAAATGCGAAAGGGAGGCCTGGGGTTAATTCAGAATTAAATATCATCTTGCAGGTGCTTTTGTATATCTCTTCGACTTCGATCTCTTCGTCGGACACGCGACTTGATCCAGATTGTGCCGCCTTCATAAAATTACTGCGGGCGGAGATCAAGTCGTCTTCCAAGTGACGAGGGATATCGCAAAACTTAGCCATTGCGATATTTTTAACTGCAACGAGTATCGCACTTAGAAAGTTGCGGTAAGGTAGGCCCGATTCAGACAATCTAGAAAGTTTTTGATCAAGGTATGCGATGACTCCATCAACCAATAAACTCTCAGAATCAATTGATTTGTCGTCGAAGAAATTAAATAGACCCGCAATCCCAGTTTCACCCATCATTGCTTTTGCGGAGTCTCCTGATTGAAAAAGGATCTGCCCCAGGCCATCTTTCGCGATGGGTGAAACTAAGGGTTGAACACCCGTGATATCAAGATTTTCCAGAGCCTTCTTGATGTTGTCTTGTAGACTTTTCTTCAAGCTATATGTCTTGAACGCAAGTTTCACAGCAAGCTGCAGTTGAACCTTTAGCTCGTTTATGGAGGTAGTATCTCGATCATTGATCTGATATCCCCTGGAAATGCATGCACGCCACGCCTCGGCAAGCGCGATACGGGCGCCTTTAAGATCGGCGGTAAATGACGATGGCAACTGGGCTATGGGTGACCAAACTGCGGTTTGACAAAGGATAAATAATCTTAACGCGCAGGGTTTTACTTCCTCGGGCAAATTCTCAATCAATTTGCCAAAGGTATAATCTTCAAGTTGTAGCTCATCAGCCAAATCTCGCCCGACATCTCCCAGTTCGTCGTTCAAGCGTTCCACCAGTTCGTTCGGGAGATCTCTATTTTTTCCCAGTTGGTTGTTAAAAAACGAACGGGCGCGATCGATTTCAATTCCGTAGGCCGTTTTCCTTACAGCAAAGCCTATCACTTGACCATCGCGAGGCACTTGACCCGAAGCTGTTCCGGAGTATAGACCAAGTTCGCGCGCCACGGCTTCGTGGCCGTTAGTACACATATCATTGATAGAAAAGGCATTGTGAATCATGGCTTGGGATTGAGCCGTATTCATATTAAATGCATAAGCCTCACCCGTTTGCGTAGCAATCCCATAGAATAGCGTGCCCTCGGGAGCCCGAGAGAAATTAGCCAAGGACTCAGGAGTCCAGTGGTACGGATATTCTAGAAAATTTTTCAGAATCTCATTAGTCACACGCGAGCGCAAGGCGCTACGGTCTGATGCACTCAGTTTGCTATGCGCTGGAATCATTGGGTTTGGGCGCACCCCCTTGGCGGTGTCCTCACTCGTTGGAACTTGACCTATTAATGGCATAGCTTTCTGCCTTCTCTCTTGAACTCTAGGTAATTTGGCGATTGGAAATAGAACTTGCTGAAAGTCAGCAATAATTATTCCAATTATGTTAATAATAATTTCAATTATTTATATGATTAGCCTAGGTCGTGTTGACGTTTGGCTATAATATTTTGAAAATTAAAGGTCGTGTTGACGATTTGGGCTATAGAGGTTCCTGTTCAAAATACTTGATAAAGTTTCTAGGTTCCTGGTTTCCCCGCTTTAAAGAGGATCTCGGTGAAATCCTTGGCCCCTTCAAGCCGAAGTAAACGCGGCAATCCGAGAATTTTTAGCCTTTGATTGATGCGTGATTTGAGGAGATCTGATGAAAGTAGCGTATATCCATGATTGGTTGGATTCCTATCGTGGTGGCGAGAGAGTTTTAGAAGCCTTAATCGAGTTCTTTCCGGATGCTCCCATCTATACGTTGTTCTACCGGCCCGAAGCGATGCCTCCGTCGATCCGAAACCGCAACGTTATATATCCGAAGTGGCTTTCGCCCCTTATGCCATGGCGCAAAATGCTATTGCCGATACTTCCCCATGTGGTTGAGTCCTTTGCGACCGAGCAGTATGATCTGATCATAAGTTCATCGTCATGTGTTGCAAAAGGCGTGATGCTAAATCCAAATGCCAAGCACATCTGTTACATCCATTCACCTATGCGCTATGTCTGGGATCAGAGGCGGCATTATACGGACCATTTGCCAAAAGTCGCGAAGGCTGCGATTCATTGGGCTGCCACGGGCTTGCGGCTTTGGGATCAGGTGAGCAACAGCCGCGTGGACCGCTTTGTTGCTAATTCCCATTTTGTGGCCAAGCGAGTTGAGCGCTACTACAACCGACAGTCTGGGGTTATTGCTCCCCCTGTTAGCGTGGATATTTTTCACGGGGCAGCCACGCCGTCTGATTATTTCCTTATCGCGGGCGCCTTTGTGCCTTACAAGAGGTTTGATCTCGCGATCAAGGCATGCGAGCGCGCTCGTGTGCGGTTGATTGTGGCCGGTTCAGGCTCGGAGGAGGCCTCACTGCGTAAAACTGCTGGACCTAATACCGAATTTGTCATTTCTCCAGATCAAAATCAATGGGTTAGTCTTTTTCAGGGCGCGCGGGGATTTTTGTTTCCAGGGGTTGAGGATTTCGGTATCACCGCGATCGAGGCCATGGCTGCTGGTTGCCCGGTTATCGCCTTCAAGGAGGGAGGGGCGCTGGACTATGTTGAAGATGGGGTCACGGGAACCTTTTTTGCGGACCAGACGGAGCAGTGCCTGGCAAACGTCATTGAAAAATTCCAAGCGTCCGACTACGATCGAAAGCGCATTCAGTCATTCGCGAACAAGTTCTCAAAAGAGATGTTTCTTCGTAGTTTTAGGCATGAAATCAACAAGTTAGTTGGGGAATTTGCCAGTTGAGGCGGACTCTGGTTTTAAAATTAACAAGCGACCTTGGCGCCATTTGTGTCGCATGGATTCTCGCGTACTATATCCGTTTCTATTCGGCTTTTGATGCGCCTCTCGGTATTCCGTCAGCCTGGACCTATTTGCGCCTGCTTCCTTTTATTGCGGTGATATGGTCGGCTGTTTTGGTTGCCAACGGCTTCTATCAACGGTCCAACCGGCACCGGTCTGCCGTGATCGAAGGCCTCGATATCATCCAAAGCTGCGCGTTTGCAACGATCGCTTTCATCGCTTTTACGTATTTCTACGAGGAGTACCGCTACTCTAGGATTACTACCGCGATATTTGCCGTGATTCACCCGATTTTGATTATTGCGGGCAGGAGTCTCTTGCGCAAAATGCTGCGGTTAAGAGCAAAGCGCGGCCATCCCGTCAAGACTTTGATCATTGCGACCCGTGATAAAGTCATGGAAGCCTACATGCTTTGTACTCAGAATCGCTACGATATCACCGCGGTTCATGGAATCATTTGCCTTGATCCCGTGGACGACGAGCTCCTTGCCGAGCTAGCTCGCCACAAGGTCGAGTTGATCGCGGAGCCTAAGGATTGGGTCGCGTATTTTGTCAATGAACCGATTGCCTCTGTGTTGATTGCCGTCAATCAAGATCATCTTGACTTTATAAAGTTGAATCTAGAGACGATCGCAGGTCAAATCCCGCGTGTGCAGGTTCTACCTGATTTTGGCCGATTTTCTCAGCTCGGTATGGGAATCGAGATGATCGGTGGCTCTCCGGTAATCAATGTCCACGATAGTCCTCTTCAAGGGTCGGGGGCGGTATTAAAGCGACTTATGGACATAGTTGTGGGTGGGTTGATTCTGCTTGTCATAGGTCCCATCATGATTGCCATCGGCATTCTCGTTAAACTTTCGTCGAAAGGCCCGGTGTTTTATGCCCAGGAGAGGATGGGACTGGATGGTGAACCATTCCAGTGCCTCAAATTTAGAACCATGCCGGTCGATGCTGAACAGGCGACAGGTGCTGTCTGGGCGACCGAGACCGACAACCGTGCGACCAAGATAGGGGCCATCCTCAGGCGCACGAGTCTCGATGAGCTGCCGCAGCTTGTCAATGTTCTCAAGGGCGAGATGAGCTTAGTCGGACCAAGGCCTGAGAGGCCTGTTTTTGTCAAAAAATTCCGTCATGATGTTCCTGGCTATATGTTGCGTCACAAAGTAAAGGCTGGGATGACTGGCTGGGCGCAAGTCAATGGGTGGCGGGGCAATACCAGTCTTGAAAAGCGCATCGAGTGTGATTTGTTCTATGTCCAGAACTGGTCGATTTGGTTGGATCTTAAAATTCTGATTCTGACTATCGACGAAGTTTTTTCGGGCAAAAATGCTTATTGATTTAATCAGAGCCTGTTTAATAGGATCTGTTTTTGGTTTGATCAAGGCGAACCGAGAACCAACGAGCAATTTTGTTTGCGCAAAAATGAGTATCGGAAGCGCAGAGTCAATGAGAGAAATTTATGACCCTTTCTAGACAGTCTCTCTGACCACCAGCGCGTTAATTTATTGGGAGGTTGCGATGGGAGCAGGCGGGCCGAGCGAAACGAAGAGATTCTTAGGTCTATTTGTCCTGGGATTTTTGGTATTTGGTTTGCCTAATGCCTATCAGTACCTCACGTTTCAGTTGCCATGGCATGATGCCGGCCATGTTTACCGAATTGTGATGAATATTTTTACCCACGGCAGCTTCTATTCGTTGGATTGGAATGACAGCCATTTTACGATTCATTTTAGCCCGTTTTTTTACCTTCTGGCGGGAATTATTTGGCCGATTGGAACCATGAGTTGGATGGTCGTGGTTGAAACTGCGGCACTTGCCGCGATTGCGGCGACGGTTTCTTTAATCTCGAGCAGAATCACGGAAAAGCCTGGCTTGAGCCTGTTGGTGGGACTGTCTTTTGTTGTAAACCCTTACGCGATGGCAGCTAATCTGTACCCGCATTACGAAGTGTTCGGCATGTTGTTTTTAGCTTTGTCTGTTTGGGCTATTTTCTCGCAGCGCACTATCGCGAGTCTCGCGTTTCTTCTTCTGGCTTTGACGGTTAAGCAGGATGTATGGATTTATGGAGTCTTGGCATTCCTTACAATCGTAAACCGTCCCCGCGCAAAGGGTGTGGCGGCAGCGATTTTTCTGTGTCTGAGCTACAAACTTCTTGTACTCAATTGGATCTACCCGATGCTATACCCTCACGCGGTCAATCGAATGGCCGATATTTGGGCTTATGGGCAGACCGAAGGCGATGTGTTGAAGTATTTCTGGAGTCATCCTGTCGAAACCTGGAGCAGGGTTTTTTCTGAGCACGGTCTCGCATTTCTGCTAAGCATGGGGTTGATCCCTTTGTTTGCCGGCCTTCGCGCTTTTCCGGCATTGGCTTTGACATACCTTTGGGTGAATGCCACAGCGATAGAACGCCAAAGTCTGGCGTTCTACTATTCGTTACCAGCATTGTTGTTGATGTTTATAGCGATTCCAATTGCGCTGAATAACGCCGAGAAATTATTTGGCAAGATTGGCAAGAAAGGGCGGTATTTGGGCTTTGTGATGCCCGTGATTGCTGGTCTTATCCTGCACATCAGTCTTCCTCAGGGGCTTCATCTTAGCCCCTCCCTGGCTTCCGTATTTGCTAAACCGTATACTGACAGCGACCGAAAGTTGCATCAAATCTTGCGTCATGCGATCCCAGAGGGAAAAACAGTTTACACTCAGTTCGCGATCGCATCATATATCCCGTATCGTTCAGAAATATTTGTGAGCCATGTCCATGCCAAGGCCCTTAACCAAAATGAGATTGAGCCAGACATCATTCTGCTTGATATCAAAAGGGATGATTTTTCAGATTTGCCGCCATCTCAGGTCAATCACGCGGTATACTTTCGCCCGAGCTATGTCCTAAAAGATCACTTCGAAGGCATTTACCTTTATGAGAGGGGTGGATTAGCTTATAGTTCGTCAAAGAACTGATCAACGCGTTTAAAATAAGCGTCGAGATCAGCGTCATCGGGTGAACCGATTACGGGAAACATGACCGAGCTTTTATTATCCAGGTCGTGGTCGAAGGTCAATCCATGACCGACCTCGTGGCAAAACAATACAAATAACCGCCGCCATTCAAAGCTATGCTGATCTAGCGAAACATTTTTTAAGAAAAATCCGGCGTCAAATTCGATGTTCATGGAATAGTAGTTTTTAATTTGTTTTGTCCTCGCGATCCCAACCTGCACGCGGTCTGTCTCAACGGTATCAAGTTGCCACGAACCGTATCCAAGCTTGTTTTCTGAACTAACAAGATCATTGTCCAATTTTATGAGTGAATTGGCTTGGTCGAGGGTGAATACTTGGGTGAGATATTCCCGGCCAGCACGGCGATTGTATTCTTTAAAGAGACGTGAAGCCTGCTTTGCCGTGGTCGCGTCCACACCCTCGATGAATATCTGATAATTCTTGATATCTTCGGACTTTTCCTTGCCGCATCCAATCAAAACAACTGCGCTCAACACCACCAAAAACCTTGCTTTCATCGAACAACTACCACATAAAAGTTCCAGAAACCAGCCAACAAGACATATCTTATCACATGTTTATAAAAACAATAAAATATTTATAAAAAAACTTGTAATACACGGTAGTTAAAAGGAAAAGTCGTTTACGGAGGACCCGCGCGAGGAGACTTACCCCAGGTAAACTTTGCCGCTGCTGGGTAAAAACGGCCGGGGGTGCTTGTTGTTTTTTGATAGTAATATCAGTGCGATATGTTCTTGGTGGGCAGAGTCGATTCTGGCATCAGCAAATATTACCTAATAATTACCCTTAACCAGCCGATTAGGATCCAGCTTGCAGTCATTTGTACGCATATGCACGCATAAGGAGCTAGCATGATCGACCCTGCGACCTACACGGTTACTCTTGATGATGATCCGATCGTTCATCAAATTATCGAAAAAGTTACAAAACGAGAGTCAAAATTTTTCACGGATCCGCGAGATTTGGCAAATGCGATGACAAACTTGAACCCGTGCGCGGTTTTTATCGATATCAACCTCGGTAGTAGTCAAACAACAGGACTTGATTTGGTGCCTATTCTTAGGCGTCAATGGGCATTTTGCCCTATTCTCATCATCACAAGTTCACCTGCTGAGCATGCGATTGCCAAGGCCCTGGCTTCGGGCGCCGACGATTTCATCCGCAAGCCTATTATCGCTGAAGAACTCCAGGCCCGACTCAAGCTGCGCCTTGAGGACTCGGCTCAGAAAGCAGCAAAAGAGGTCGTGGCATTTGGCAATATTTCGATTGATTCGGTTCATCGCACCGTTACCGGTCCAAACGGTATCCGCTATGCCTCACCAATCGAAATCACCCTGCTTTCCTGTTTGGCAAACTTCGATGGAAAAATAGTGGAAAAAGACTCTCTCAAATTGCGTTGCTGGGGCAAAGTGAAGGTTACCGATAATGCACTGCATCGCAAACTGCATGCTGTAAGATCATTGCTTAAAGACGTTTCGGAGACTGTTACGATTCAAACCAAGTACGGGGTCGGATTCGCTTTGATAAATGAGGCTAGACTCGCAGCTTAAATAGTCGCTGGCGCGAGCGAAGTTTTGCGCCAGCGTCCAAATGAAGAGGGTATATATGACCGTTGACGCCACAATTGATTTATTAGATGCGAGCATTCTGCGTGGTCTTGTTGATCTTGGTGGAGATGATGATCCACAATTTCTCAACAATCTTGTAAAAATGTTTTACTCTCGAGTTCCTAAAATTTTGGAGGAAATCGAGGAAGCCATTAAGCAAAAGGATGCCAAAAAACTCGAACGCGCGGCCCATAGTTTAAAAGGCAGCTGTGCAAATATCGGCGCTATGCGCATGATGAAATCCTGTGAATTGCTTGAACGCTTGGGCCGAGCTGGCAAAACCGACGGTACTCAAGGTTTGATCAAAGACATTCAGACGATATACGTGGACGTCAAGGCTGAACTCAATCAGAACTGGGTACCGACACTCGCTGCGGGTTGATTGCCATTGGATCGTGATTCTAGCCAACGTTCAATTTTTGCCCAAGTCGATCGTCAAGAATTGAACGGGTGGGTGTATGATGATGCTTGAATCGCCTTGAGCTCAGCTGGAACCGCCCAAGACCAACTTAGAGATTCCCTGCTATTACGCACGAAAATGCGGATTTCTAGGTTCGGTGGACCCGATCTTGCATAGGTTTTTGCCAAAATCAAAAAGAGAATAGGCCCCAGGGGAGAGTCTAAAATGATCCACCCGTCCCGTCGATCTGTGCGCCATGCGCATGGTCAGGAAGAATTGACCGCCGTGAGGCGATCCCCGCGATTACAAAAGTTGAGGGCTCAAGTAGCCACTCCCAACGATGTCACACTTACGTTTGATAACATGGAAACGCCTACAAGACCAAGGTCGGTTCGATTCATGCCACATCTTCGCATGATCGGCAGCGGTCAGATCAATAGAAAAGGGCTTGATCATCTGAGGGAACTGGTTCCCAAGGACTCGCGCATCACGATCATTGATCTTCGCCAGGAAAATCATGCTATCGATGAATTAGATCGGCCGATTTGCTGGAAAAACGATCGCAACGATCAAAATCTGGGAAAGTCGTCAGTCCAAATAATGATGGATGATGTGGCATTGACGGCTTCATTGAATGGGGTGGTCACGGAGGAACACCTCTGCGCAAGCGAAGGTATCGATTATTTGCGGATTCCATGCCAGGACCATGTCAAATTCAGCGAGGCAGCTCTTTCTCAGCTCATGCCGGCTCTTCATCGACATGTCAGAGATCCTAAGAGTTATCTTTTTATTCATTGCCGGGCCGGTAAAGGTCGGACCTCCACGGCGCTTGTAATTGCCGAAGCTTTGATGATCGGCGGAGGACTTGCCCCTAAGCGCTCAGCGAAGGATCTGATGAAGGCACAGGGTGCGCTGGGTGGAAAAGATCTTACTCAGACCGAGCATGTATCGACCTGGAGGCGAACTGAAGGCGAAAAGCGCAAAAAGTGGCTTACGGATTTGGCAACGCGACTTATAGCTGAGGTCCCCCAGAACAACACGTTGAAGTTAAATCATTCTTCGTCACGATTTGGGTGGGATACCAGGCTAAGGCCTCGCGCTGGTACCGTGAGATAGATTTCTTAAATTGCTGCTCAGGGCTCTCCCAAGTTTCGCTCAAGTCAAGGTAAATCATGCCGAATACCAATTGATCCTGCTATTCTGGGCAATCTTTGGGAGGACGGCATGCATTGGCTTGGATTGCTGGCGTTGCTTTGGGCGCCTTTGTGCTGGGGTTGGGGAGAACAAGCCGAACCTCCCGCCAATCTAGACCGCTTTCTGGGTTGTCCTATCGAAGATCAATCTGATTCTGGGCTCGTGGGGGGGACTGCAGGTAAATGGCTGACCTACAAGGATCTTGATTTCAGTACGCCTCAATGGTGGTTGCCGTTTGAAAACGAACTCAAAGTGTTGGATGGGCTGTTGCCTTCCTCGTACTACCATGTAACCGTGATCGACATAAGGCGAGTGAATGGGCATTATGCGTTTCGTTACCTGGGCAATGGGGCATCGCATGTGCCAGTCCTGCCCTGGAGTTCATCAAAGTGGCTTGCAGCGCTCAATATGATCCGCAAATTTGATGCGAATGGCTTGTCTGCCAACAGCTACATCGGACCCTACCATGTCGGGGATCTGATCACGACGTCTCACACCGGACACAGAACCCCGACCGTGTCGAATTTGGAATCAAACTACATAGGCACGATGTTTCAGGACTATGGCGGGCGCCAAAATGCTGACTCTCTCATCAAAGACTGGCTGAAACGACCTGATGAATCGTTTTTAAGTGGTTACGGTGTTCAAATTCCAGCAGGCAGCGAGGTTGTTAGGGATGCTGAGACCAATAAATCGGCCGTGATACAGCATTCGGGAGCCGGCGGGGGGCGAAGCAGGATTTCGACTTTGACATTTGCCGAGGCGCTGAAGCGCATTGCAACCCAAAATGACAGCTGGAACAATGTTCCGTTTCCCGGCATAACGGACGATGACTTGAGGATACTTTTCTACGGAAGTCCGAATCAGAGTCCGGGTGGGATGCTGGTTGCCTATGAAGAGCCGATTCGCAAAGCGCTTGGGGGCAAGGCCCACCTCGACAAGAGAACGAATGGCGAATGGCGTATTTTCTCGAAGACTGGTTCCGCCGACTGGACAACCGGTCAGGAGCAAATCGTGAATGCGATCGTCTGCCTGCCTCATGTTGATAAGGGCCGTTTTTTTGTTGCGTCATTTTATGTTAAAGGTCCCGTGCTCAAATTAGGAAAAGTGCGGCTTCATGAAGGGTATGTAAAGCTGGTTAATTATCTTGTTCCTGAGATCAAATAAGAGCGAGGATCAATCCGGAGGATGTTCATGGGGGCTACAGCAGATCGTATTTTGAGACTGTGGGATGCGATGATTTCCACCCTGTCCAGAATTGACTGGCTTCCACCCCTTTTCATGCGTTTGAGTTTGGGTTTTGTATTTGCGCAATCGGGTTGGGGGAAGCTTCATAGTATCGACCAGGTCGTATCGTTCTTTGAGTCGTTGAAAATCCCGTTTGCCTCGATTCAAGCGCCGTTTGTCGCGACGATCGAGTTGGTAGCAGGGATTCTTATCGCGGCCGGATTAGCCACGCGACTTGCCTCGCTTTTAATGATGGGCGTCATGGCTGTCGCCATCGCCACAGCGTTGTGGCCAGACCTTGAATCTTGGACCGATGTGCTTGGTCTTTCGGAAATGGCCTATTTTCTAGTATTCTTTTGGTTGTTTGTGCACGGCGCGGGTCGCGCTTCCGTCGATTATTGGACGAGGTACTAGTCAATTAACTCGCCAGCGAACAGCTTTTCGACAAATTGGGTAAAGGGATAAAAGGATAGGGCAGCGGGACGGATTTCTAAAGGTACTGTCTAACAGCAGCGTTATCCTTGCGCCAGATGACATTGTCGATGAAATAATGGTGAATGTTGATCAAGGTAATAAAGCTGAACATGAAGAATTGCTTTCCCATTAGTTCTGTATCATAGGGCACGTACGCATCAAGAAACTCAGGGACTCCCTTGAACATAAAATACGCGACCACGACGCTGATCGCGATAAAACCAAAAAATTTGGTGGCCAAAATTTTGCGTTGTTCAATCGGATCTGAGACCGCGGCGGCTGCCGCTTTGCTCTCGTTCAGCTTGAGCGCCGTTACAAACAGTAGGTATTGGAGCGAATGGAAAAAGGGAATGGCATACCAGAAAATCGGATGATACAGGCTTGGGATATACCAGACATAAATCGATACGATTGCAACGACACTCGCTAATGCGGGAATTTTTCCGGTCATCAGCCATTTGCGTGCGAAGAGACCGAGGATTACAACCGCCGATAGGGCAACGGACCAGTAAGCCGAGGTTAGAAATAGCGGGTCAAGCTCGAACGAAGCATAAGGTATTCCATAGTGCTCCAGTGTTCGGGCTGAGCTGTTGGCTGAGATGAACGAAAGTGCCCAGAGGGGCATCAGCGCGTATCTGAGCACGAGGCTTTCGTTCTTTGAGAGGAAATATCCGGTCCTGGCTGAGCAAACGATAGCGGTACCATAAATTTGCTTGATGTAGTGCCAGCCGACTGTGATGTACATGAATACCGGAATATAGCCGAGGGCCGTGCGAGATTCTGCAATGATGGAGGAAACCAGGTAAGCCAAGAGGAGCGTCGGGACAACGAATGCGGCCCAAAAAAATCGCGGTTGGGTGAGAAGAAATCGACGGTTGTCCCAATAGAGCAGCTGATAGGATGCAATAAAGTGTGGGTTGTTAACAAGAAACGCTAGATAGAACATGGTCCAGGATATTTGGTTGATATTGGCCGATTTGTCGATTAAGAGGTAACTCAAACTAAAGAAGAGCAGCGACAGTCCACCGATCGTCAAAGAATCGATCCTTGGACCCAAGAGATGCATTGACCTTGGCTTTTCCACATTTGCCGACGAAATCACCGCTGATGGGGATTGAATTGATAGGCTTGAGGTGTTTTGCATGGTGACTCGTTCCTTTTTTGATGCCATCTCATGAATAGCCACAAAGCTCCCCTGGCGGACTCGCTAGTGGGCCGTCAGGGCATGAACTTCAGCTAGCCTCTTTTGCTGGCGCGAAACTCCGTTTCGTGCCAGCGACGTGTCCCGATCGAACGAAGTGAG
>CAZOSN010000115.1:0-15310 GCA_964582405.1 uncultured Oligoflexales bacterium
GTAAATGAGGATTTTTTCCCTGCAAGCAACGCAGCAATCATCGACTTAACGCAGTAGGGTTAGCCAAGGTTCGGGGTTGGTTGCAGGTTGCGGCCCGAATTGATTCGCGCTATAAAAACTCGTTCACTTGACAAGTCAGACGAGGGCGCTTTTGAAAGCTAAAATTCTCCTGCAGGACTGCCAAATCAAACCGACTAAAAACCGTGTTGCGATTCTCGAGTTTTTGCTTGCCAATCATGGGCCCTTTTCCGTTGATGAAATTCACGTCAAATTGGATGGTTTCTGCGACTTGGTCACCGTTTACCGGACGATCGAGATCTTAGAAAACGCCCGCCTCGTTCAGCGCTGCGATTTCCGCGATGGGCAATTGCGCTACGAATCCTATGGCGCGGGACGCGCGCACCATCATCACATCGTTTGTCGAAAATGTCAAAAAGTTCAGTCGGTTGCGATTTGTGTCCCCGATTCATGGAAAGCGGAACTCAGCGAAGCCGGCTTTACCGATGTCAGTCATAGTTTGGAGTTTTTCGGCGTTTGCCGGGCCTGTTGAATTCGAGGATGCCATGACTTTTAGTATCGGCCTCATTGGTTGGCGAGGGATGGTGGGAAGTGTGCTTCTTGGTCGTCTCAAAGAAGAGAGGGATCTTGAGGCGATTGGTGCCGAGGTCAGTTTTTTTTCCACTTCCCAAGTGGGAAGCGTGGGACCTGCCGGCTTTGGCGCTGGTCCCTTATTGGATGCCTATGATCTTGCGGCTCTTGCTGCCATGGATGTTATCATCACGATGCAGGGTTCCGCTTACTCCAAGCAGATTCACCCGGCCTTGCGCGAACGGGGCTGGCGTGGGTATTGGATTGATGCTGCTTCTGAGCTGAGGCTTGATCCTGATAGCACGATCATTCTGCAGCCACTGAATGAACAATTGATCAATCGAAGGCTGCGTGAGGGGTGCAAAACCTTCGTCGGCGGCAACTGCACGGTGTCTTTACTCCTTATGGCCTTTGCTGGATTGTTCGACAGCGATCTCGTAGAATCCGTCACAGCGATGACCTACCAAGCGGCGTCAGGGGCCGGGGCTCAGCACATCAAGGAACTCCTCGATCAGATGGCGGTCGTTGTTGATGCTTATCGCACGGCGTCGTCCACCGATATCTTGGGAGTAGAGCAGAGAATAACCGAAGCCTTGCGGGCAGACAGTGCTCCCACGCAAAGCTTTGGGGCGCCCCTTGCCTCAAGTCTGTTGCCCTGGATCGATATTGCTTCAGGACTCGGGCAGTCGCGCGAAGAGTGGAAAGCTGAGGTCGAAGCCCAGCGTATCCTGGGGCGCAAGACACCAATTCCCATGGATGGACTTTGCGTCCGCGTCGGAGTTTTGCGTTGCCACAGTCAGGCTGTGAGTATCAGGCTCAAGCAATCAGTTCCGCTTTCGGAGATCCTGGAGCGGCTCAAACGGCCCTGGCTGCGCATTGTTCCCAATACTCCTGAAGCCTCAATTCGCGAACTCACACCAACTGCGGTCTCCAGATCGCTCAGTATTGCTCTGGGGAGACTTCGCAAAGCGACCTTTGACGATCGGGTTCTTCTGGGGTTTACTGTCGGTGATCAATTGCTGTGGGGAGCGGCCGAGCCCCTACGCTGCATGCTTCGCCAGCTCGCAGATTTCCGCAAGGCTCCAGGTCATAACGGCTTAACATAGCATGTTATCGCCCCTGATGATGACAAGGGCCGCAACAACTGGTAGCTTGCCGAAATTGATGCAAAAGATCTTCGGAGAGGACTTGGGATGACGCAGCAAAAGAAACCTGGGTTGGGAGCTATATTCCTCACCGTATTTTTGGATCTGGTTGGCTTTGGCATCGTGATGCCTTTTTTGGCGTTACAGGCGCGCGAGATTTATCATGTATCAGAAGGCGTTGCCACGTTGCTGGGGGCATCGTATTCGTTAGCACAATTTCTTTTTGTTCCCATGTGGGGGCGCTTGTCCGATCGTTTGGGCCGACGGCCTGTCTTGTTGATTTCGGTTTTTTTCTCAGCCTGCACCATGGCTTTTTTAGGGCTATCTCTGGCCTATTCGGACAATGTTGTCTGGCTTTTTCTCGCACGGATTTTCGGTGGAATCGCGACTGCTAACCTCGGAACGGCCGCTGCTTATATTGCAGATGTGACGTCAAAAGAAGATCGCGTCAAGGGAATGGGACTGATTGGAATGGCCTTTGGCCTGGGTTTTATTATCGGCCCAGGTGTGGGAGGCTACCTAGCAAGTTTTCCGATCGGTGGCCGGAACGGGCCCTTGGCTTGCTTTGCAGCCGCAGGCCTCAGTTTGATCAACTTTCTCTGGGTTTGGCGCGGGGTTCCGGAGTCATTACCACCGGAAAAACGCAATTTGGAGCCAAGATCTCTGATTCCACTCAATCCATCTCAAATCGAGGCGTTGCTTCGTTCGTCTTTTGTCGCGCAGGCTGTCTTTGTCAACTTCCTCATCACGCTCGCTTTCTCAGGACTTGAGATGACTTTTGCCTTCTATGCGCAGGACAAGTTCGGCCTAAATTTCGCCGAAGTGGGAGGTTTATTCGTGCTGATGGGAGTCGTGGCAGCTTTGGTGCAGGGTGGATTCATGCGCCGCGCGGGGCGCAGACATCACGACGGCAAATTGATCACGGTAGGCCTCGTCATTCAGATGTTGTCTTTTATCGGAATTGTTTTAGCCTCTCAGATTGGTGTTCACTCTCTCATGATCGCCTGCGCGGCTCTAGCTATCGGCAATGGCCTGACTCAGCCCAGTCTCTCGGGATTTGTCTCGAGGCGATCGTCTGATTTGGAACAGGGCAAAATGCTGAGCACCCACCACTCCTTTGCAGCTTTAGCTCGTGTGTTTGGTCCAGCGCTCGGTGGGTTGCTGTACCAGATCATGGGAGCTCATTCGCCCTTTGTTTTGGGCGCAGCAATAAATGGATTCGGACTTTTCCTGGCGCTGCGCCTGACCAAATCGCCCATGCCCTCCGAGGTCATGGCATAAGATTTCGTGCCTGAGAGCCTGCTAAAAATTAAGGTTAACGCCAAGCAAACCCATCGTCATGGTCTGTTTCGAATGCGGCGATGAGCAAAGGTCAGGCTGATTTCGAGAACAGACACCAAGGGCTGTGGCCTTGGTGTAGCGAGCCTTGAAGCTTGCATCGAACTCAAGGCTCGAACTTAGCTTAAGTCGCCACCGGACAAAATAATTTGCAAGAATCAGCGATTTTGTCTGAGCGGAGATTGGTGAGAAATCTATATTATGATTGAGTCTTCCACCGATGAATTTGTGCCTAACATGAAAAAACAGCGCAGCGCCGCGGAGGCTCACCGAACTTAAAGCTCCTTTTCCGGATTCTTCGCTTTCGGCTTCAAAAATTGCCATGGGCAAAGAGTAGACTGAGGCACCAAGGCCCCAGAAGTCCTCAGCTAAATCACTGCGGCCAGTAACCGCAAACATCCCGCCACTGCGTGAGTCTTTAGTCGTCGTCTTTTCGATCTCGCCAGAGGTTTCGTTTTGTATCTCTGAGGTGGACTTGAAGGAATCCCCTTCTACCGAAATAAGAAAGAACATCATATTGCTTTCGGGTTTGGGAAGCAGTTCCATCGATAGCGATGCACTTGTTACCGATCCCCCTCCAGAAAATTCACCGATCAACCCCGATGCTTCGACCGTCTCGCCGCCATAGCCAAGATCAAGACTAATCTTGACATTGGTATCCGGAATTTTTTCGGCAAGCAAAGCGTACTTGCTCTTGGTAGGTCTCCCCTTGATCCGTGAAATTTTCTCGAGCTTTTGACGGGCAATACCTGATTTTATGCCCCCATCGCCAACAGCCTGAACTTGAAAAATAAAGGTTTTTCCCTTAGGGTTTGCCGTAAATGTTTTGACATCAAAAGTAGGATTTATGATCATACGATTTACAACCGTTTGACTTTTGCTTCCTGTTTTTTTGATCAGCATGATTCTATACGCGTTAGCTCCTTCCACAGGATCCCAGGCGACTTCGGTAAAAGACGCTTCCGTGAATTGAGGAGTACTAAGCCCTGCCTTGGATGACACGATGATTGTATTCCATGGGTAATCTTTGGGAGGCTCCAGCGCAATGTTGGGGAGTACCCGCCAACGGTAGGTTGTTTCGTTTATGAGATTCACCTTAACCGAGGTTTTTTCCAAAGGTAGCTTTTGCACGATCTTGGTCAGTAAATTTTCGACGACCAGAATGTATTTGGCTATTTTCGCATGAGGTTGCCAGCGGAAGTATACGGCAACCTTTTTCTCCTTTGCCTGCACATAGGACTTGGCCGAAGGCTCCAGGGTTGTGATTATCGGATAATCTGATTCTCCTTTAACAGCTGCCGAATTTTTGGCTGATCCGTTCTTGGGTGCATCGACGTCTGTTTTGGCTTCATCTGTATTATCGGGCGCATCCGGTGCTGAAGGGTCATTTAATTTGATAGTGGGCTGCGAGCTATTGGATTCTGGAGGCTTAACTGCGGGGGCTGTTAGATCACTTTCCGTTGTTGGCTTATCGCTTGAGGGCGTCGTGAGTTTTGGACCTTCGATCGAGGGCGTTGCTCCCTCAAGGGGAGCGCTTTCAATCGAAGGTGTGGTTGATTTCGGTGACGAACCTTCGATGGAAGGGGTCAAACTTTGGGGTGTTGAGGATTCGATCGATGGAGTTGTTGGGCCTTCAATGGAAGGCGTCTGAGAATTCGCTGGCAAAGCTAGGCCCCAGAGCATCCAAAAAAAGATGCCGCAACAAATACATCTGCGCGAGCCTTTGAATCTCACCTGCGCCCCAGAAAATTGAGCATGAAAAACCAGACACAACACCTCGCGCGATACCAGCACGAGCTACTTGTAGTCTACTTATAGTCTACTTATAGTCTAACAAAAGCCCCCCTTGAGAGGTGATGAGCAGCTGGGCAACTGTAAGTCGGCAAGAGATCGTTGGGGGACCTAAATTGCATCGGCATTTATTGGTAGAGTGTATTGACGATTGAGCGATAACGCATTGAAAAGATGGTAAATATTGCTGAACCTTCTTAAGTTCCCAATATGTTAAGAGCCAAACGTCAACAGCCCCTAAGTCAAAAATTAAATTTCATGGCGCTGCCCTGGCAGGAATGACGGCCATGGTCAGCGTTACCAGACAAACCAGGTCTTGAGCTTCGTTGACGATATCAATCTCCCACACCTGAGATTTTCGGCCACGGTGACGCGGGCGGGCGGTGGCATAGACATAGCCGCCAGTTACGGGTCGAACATGGGAAGCGTTGAGACTTTGACCCACAGCGATCGATTCTTTGAGATCAAGGGTAAGATTTGCCGCGATGCTTCCTAGAGTTTCCGCGAACAAACACGAGGCTCCCCCATGAAGAATCCCGTGCGGCTGAACGGTGCGCTGATCAACCGGCATGCGGCCTTTCACGGCGTCCTGGGAAATCTCGATGAGTTCGATACCAAGTTGACCTGCGGCGAGATCCAGCGGTCCGAGGAGATCCGTAGGATTTGTAATCTTGTCATGCCATAGATTCATACATTACCTCCCTAATTGGAGGGGGCATTATTAGCCTTTGCAGGCTAGGTGTAAACCCTAAGATTGCCTAGCTAAGACACGGCTGCTAAAGTGGAGTTTTATTTGTGCGGGGTAATTATGCACCTGAGTTTATCCGGCCAGCGGGCTTTGGTTTGTGGCGCTTCGAAAGGCATCGGACTTGCGACGGTTCGCGCGCTTGCGGCTTCTGGGGCAAGGGTATACCCTTTGGCTCGCTCGGCGGATCTTTTGGATAGAATCCTGTCTGACCTGCCCAAAGCCCAGCGCGGCGAGGCCATCGCGGTTGATATGCGAGATCACGTTAAACTTGCGGAAAAAGTCGGCGCCGTCGTCGCACGCGAGGGACCGTTTTCAATCCTTGTCAATAATTCAGGAGGCCCTCCTGCTGGTCCGATCATCAAGGCCTCGGCGCAGGAATTCCTTGATGCATACTCTCAGCATCTGCTTGCCAATGCCCAACTTGCGCAGCTTGTGCTACCAGGCATGCAGTCCTTGAGTCATGGACGCATTATCAACATTATATCGACCTCGGTAAAAGTTCCCATCACAGGCCTCGGCGTGAGCAACACGACGCGCGGGGCCGTGGCTTCCTGGGCTAAAACTCTAGCCGAAGAGGTTGCTCCTTGGGGAATAACGGTCAACAATGTGCTTCCTGGGGCAACCATGACCGAGCGTCTTGCCGCGATCATCGCAAACAAGGCGAACGTTTCCGGCAAATCCGAACAGGCCATCGAAGAAGAAATGAGGAGCGAAATCCCCGCGCGTCGGTTCGCGCGTCCTGACGAGATTGCGCAGGTTGTGACTTTTTTGGCTTCCGATGCGGCATCTTATATCACGGGTGTGTCGATTCCAGTCGATGGCGGCCGGACACGTTGTTTGTAGAAGCTCGGAGGGGTGTGGCGTGGTAACCATCGAAAATTTTGTGAATGGCGAATTCATCAAGCCGACGGGGGGCGAGTGGATCGACAAAGTTGATCCCGCAACAGGGCAGGTGGTAGCTAAGGTCCCCGTTTCCGGATCTGCCGATGTGGATCACGCCGTAGCCGCAGCAAGCGAGGCTTTCCCCGGCTGGTCTAGCATTTCGCAAACTCAACGTTCAAACCTGCTGCAAACACTCGCAGATCTTCTAGCTAAGAATAGCGACGCCTTTGCCGAGTCTGAGAGTCGTGACACGGGCAAGCCTCTTGCGCTTGCGCGCGCGATCGATATCCCGCGTGCGATACAAAATCTGCGATTTTTTGCCGAAGCGGCTCGGCACTGGTCGAGCGAAAGTCACCATGATCAGGCGGGCTTCAACTATACCCTACGGGCTCCACACGGGGTTTCTGGCTGCATTGCGCCCTGGAATTTGCCGATTTATCTGTTGACGTGGAAAATTGCGCCCGCCCTGGCTACCGGAAACACGGTCGTGGCGAAGCCATCCGAGGTAACACCACAAACAGCCTATCTGCTTGGCCAGCTGGCGCGCGAGGCCGGCATCCCACGTGGGGTCCTCAATATCATCCATGGTCCGGGCGAGCCAACAGGGTCAGCCTTGGTTTCGCACCCCAATGTCAAAGTTGTGACTTTTACGGGTGGAACTCAGACTGGCAAAAAGATTGCGACTATGGCCGCACCGGCTCTTAAAAAAATTTCACTGGAACTTGGCGGTAAAAACCCAAGCCTGATTTTCGATGACTGCGCATTTGACAAGATGATACCCGAAACTGTTCGGAGCGGGTTTACCAATCAGGGCGAGGTTTGCTTATGCACCTCGCGAATTTTGGTGCACGACTCGATCTATGCCAAATTTAAGGAACAGTTTGTCCCAAGGGTGGCGCAACTTCGGGTTAAAGATCCCTTGGCTGCCGATTGCGAGCAGGGGGCTTTGGTAAGCGAGGCACACTTTACCAAGATCTTGGGTGCGATAGAGCAGGCGAAAAGCGAAGGCGGCAAAGTCCTGTGTGGAGGACATGCGGTAAAACTCGAGGGCCGATGCGCAGGTGGGTTTTTTGTGGCCCCGACCGTGATTGAAGGGTTGGGGCCGCATTGCGCGACCAATCAGGCCGAAATTTTCGGACCAGTTGTTGCTCTGCAGCCATTTGCGAGCGACGAGGA
Source organism: uncultured Oligoflexales bacterium (assembly GCA_964582405.1). GTDB lineage: Bacteria > Bdellovibrionota_B > Oligoflexia > Oligoflexales > Oligoflexaceae > CAZOSN01. The sequence continues at coordinate 7,669 of CAZOSN010000115.1, forward strand.
TGCAATTAGGCTTGCCAATGATTCAGCCTATGGTCTTTCCGCAACCATCTGGACCAACAATTTGCAGAGAACGCATCGGCTGGCGCGCGAATTGAATAGCGGCATCATCTGGGTCAACACCTGGCTTAAGCGCGATTTGCGCACGCCATTCGGAGGAATGAAGTCGTCCGGCCTTGGCCGCGAGGGGGGCCTTGACGCCCTCAGGTTTTTCACCGAACCCAAAAACGTTTGCCTCGAACTTTCATAGAATTGGAGCTGCCATGACAGGATCAGAAATCTTATCGGAGACCGCCCCCGAACCCGTGGGGTGTTACCCTCATGCGAAGCAAGTGGGATCTCTGCTTTTTTTGTCCGGAATCGGACCTCGCCGTCGTGGCTCATCGGAGATTCCTGGAGTCATCTTTGTACCGGGGACGCGTCAGGTGTTGAGTTATGATATCGAAGCGCAATGCCATTCGGTATTTCAAAACGTTAGGCAGGTGCTTGAAGAATCTGGATCAAGCTGGGAAAAATTGGTCGATGTCACGGTATTTTTGACCAACATTGACCGCGATTTTGCAACTTACAACAAGCTCTACGAGCAATATTTCAAGACTGTTCGCCCATGCCGCACGACAGTTGAGATAACCAAACTGCCAACACCGATCGCCATCGAACTCAAATGTATCGCGACCGTATAGCAAGGAAGAATATCATGACGATCCTAGCCCCATTTCATTTGCAGCGATGGATTGCTGACAACCGGCATCTGCTCAAGCCTCCCGTTGGCAATCAATTGGTGTATAAGGATACTGATTTTATGATTATGGTCGTGGGAGGACCCAATAGAAGAAAAGATTATCATGTGAACCCGACTGAAGAGTTCTTCTATCAGCTTGAGGGAGATATCGTTCTCAAGATCCGTGAAAGCGGACAAACCCGCGATATTCCGATCCGTGCCGGCGAGATTTTTCTTTTGCCGCCTTCGGTTCCTCATTCCCCGCAACGTCCCGAAGGTTCGGTAGGGCTTGTAATCGAGAAAAAGCGACCTGACGGGGGACTTGATGGTTTTCAGTGGTATTGCGCGCCATGCAATGCCAAGGTTTACGAGGAGTTTTTTCGGCTTGAAAACATAGTCGAGCAGTTGCCTCCTCTGTTTGAGCGTTTTTATGCGAACGAAAAACACAGCACCTGCCAGCAATGTGGTACCAGAGTTCTCAAGCAGTAGGGGGCGCCAATGCTCACGATAGATGTTCACACCCATATCCTTCCCGAGGAGATTCCGGATTTTAAAGCTCAGTTTGGTTATGGCGGCTTCATCAGGCTGGATCATGTCAAACCTGGTTGCGCCCATATGAAAAGAGACGATGGGACATTTTTTCGTACAATTCAGGAGAACTGCTGGTCAACTGATGCAAGGCTAAGGGAGTGCGACCAACATGGCGTTGATGTGCAGGTTCTATCGACGGTTCCTGTGATGTTCAATTATCAGGCTAAACCCCGCGATACTCTCGAAGTCGCGCGCTTTCTCAATGATCACATAGCAGGACTTGTGCGCGCTAACCCCCGCCGAACGGTCGGTCTTGCCACCCTTCCCATGCAGGATACAGAGCTAGCGGTTTTGGAACTGCGGCGCGCGATGACCCAGCTCGGGATGAGCGGAATCCAGATCGGGACGCATATAGGACAGCACAACCTGAATAGTCCGGCGATTTTCCCTATTTTAGCGGAATGCGAACGCCTGAATGCTGCTGTGTTGGTTCATCCCTGGGATATGATGGGCGCAGATCGCATGCCTGACTATTGGCTGCCATGGCTTGTTGGGATGCCTGCTGAAACCTCGGTAGCCATTTGCTCTATGATCTTTGGCGGCGTTTTGGAGAGGCTTCCGAGGCTCAGGGTTTGTTTTGCCCATGGCGGCGGATCTTTTGCCGGCACCTTCGGGCGAATCCAACATGGATTCGAGGTCCGCCCTGATCTTTGCGCCAAAGACAATGACAAAGCCCCTCGCCATTATCTCGGGAAGTTTTTTGTTGATTCACTTGTCCATGATGAACAAACGCTGCTGCAAATCATAAGTCTGTTTGGCGAAGATAGCGTGCTCTTGGGATCTGATTACCCGTTTCCTCTGGGAGAGGCAGTCCCAGGAACCTTGATCAGAAAAGCCTTGAGCCTAAGTCCAGAAACCCGTGCCAAGCTCCTAGGCCTCAATGCCTTGCGCTGGCTGAACAAAGATCAAGGTTCATTTGCCTGAATTCTCTGGAGGTAAGATCGTTGACTGAGCAATCGGTTACCTATGCGCAAAATCTCGATCGTGAAGACCCGCTCCGCGAGTTTAAAGATAGGTTTAATATTCCCAGGGTAGATGGCAAACCCTGCCGGTATTTCTGTGGCAACTCGCTGGGCTTGAGCCCCAAAGATGCCGCGCGTCTTGTGAACGCCGAACTCAATGATTGGGCGCAGTATGGTGTGCTAGGTCACACCGAAAAACCCAATGGCTGGCTCGCCTACCACGAACTTGTGCTTGAGCCGCTGGCGCGCATTGCTGGGGCGAAGCCTTCCGAAGTCATTGCGATGAATAGCCTGACAACCAACCTTCACCTACTTATGGTGTCATTTTATAGACCAACTCCTGAACGATCCAAGATTCTGATCGAAAAAGGCGCATTTCCATCGGACATTTACGCGGTAAAATCTCAGATCGCTTTTCACGGATTTGATCCTAACACGACGCTGATCGAGGTTGGGTCTGGCGAGACCCCGATCAGCCGTGCAACCCTCCTGGATGCCATAGAACAAAACGGGCAAGCTGTAGCCCTTGTGCTCTTGGGGCAAGTCAACTACTTGACGGGCCAAGCCTTTGACGTCAGGGAAATCACCAGGTTGGCCCATGCCAAAGGCTGCGTGATGGGACTTGATCTTGCTCATGGCATAGGAAATTTAGAACTGCGGCTGCACGATGATGATGTAGATTTTGCCGTTTGGTGCCACTACAAATACATGAATGGTGGCCCAGGGACAATAGCTGGAGCTTTTGTGCATGAGCGGCATGCCGATTTCAGCGGACCGCGCTTTGAAGGATGGTGGGGTCACCGCAAAGCTGATCGGTTCGCCATGCGCCCTGATTTTGTACCAATCAGAGGCGCCGAGGGCTGGCAACTCAGCAATCCGCCTATCCTTCAGCTCTCCGCGCTCCGCGCATCACTCGCCCTTTTTGATGAAGCGGGTGGAATGGCCGAATTGCGCAGGAAAAGCGTTAGACTGACTGGTTTTCTCGCTGATCTGCTCAAAAAACACCGCGAAATAGTCGAGATCATAACGCCCGAACAAGATCGCGGCTGCCAGCTCTCACTCAGGTTTCTCAAAGATCCTCGAAGGTGGCATCAGGATCTAGAGGAGCAGGGGATGATTTGTGATTTTAGAGAACCCGACATTGTCCGGGTTGCTCCGGTGCCGCTCTATAACAGCTTTGAGGATGTAGCTCGGTTTGCTGAGGTACTTGCGTGACGGTGCAATAGGCAGCCCCACCAAACCCGCGAGGTTACAAATTAGTTGACCAGGTTTCGAACCGTCGAAACATCTAGTTTCAATTTACTTGGGACACAGCCTTCCATCCGATAGACCAAATCAAATGCCCCATAATAACCGCCGACCCCCACCAAAGTAGTTTGAAAGGTATCCAGTTGCTTGCAATCATAACTCGATTCGGTCATATTGCTGAATCTTTGGCCAATTTCAAAGCTCATCGGTACCAGCGTCACGCCAAAATTTTCGCCACCGCCCGACTGAACTAGTCGAATCAAATGATGAACACCTTCATCGTTGACATATGAGTAAATGGTGTCCACTGTTTTAGAGTAGGCCAGTGATGATAGTCCCAGTGCTACAGAAAGAAAGAGCAATCTCATTTTAAGAACCTCGCGCTTTGAATTTGAAAAAAAACAACGCTAAATTATACCCATTTGCCAATCAAGATCGCACTTTTTATTATGCGACGGACCCGAGTGAAGGACTCTTTAGTAAATTGCATCTGATTTAGAATCAATGGCGGCTGACGAGTCAATATAAAACCTCGAATCATTCAGCAGCATTTTGCCGCATGATGAGAATAGAATCCCTATCATCCGCCTATTGGTAAGGAGAATTGTTTTGGAAGATTCATTGATTTCAAATGTATCGGATACGGCACTCTGGGTTGCCTACTACAGAGCCGAGGAGTCCGATCGTCCTGACGCGTTGTTTAAAGATTCTTTTGCCGCCGAACTCGCCTCAGAGCGAGGCAAGGAGATCGCACGCCGGATGAAAGGATCGCGCTATACGGGCTGGTCCCTTGTTATTCGCACCTGCATCATTGACGACTATGTTCGGAAACTAGTTCGTGATGATGGTGTCGATACGATTATCAATCTTGGAGCTGGACTGGATACAAGGCCTTACCGGCTAGAACTTTCGGAGGAACTTCGTTGGGTCGAAGTTGACTTTCCTGGGATCATCAACCTCAAGAATGCCAAGCTTAAGAATCAGAAGCCGCACTGTCGTCTAGAGCGCCTAGCGCTTGATCTGAGCGATCGTGACGCCATGCGACAATTGCTGACTAACATAGGCACGACCGCTAACAAGGCGCTGGTCATCACAGAAGGTGTTATTCCCTATTTGACCGAAGCCGAGGTTGCATCTCTGGCGGCGAGCCTCAAGGGTTCGCCGTATATCAAATATTGGATCGTCGATTATTTTGCGACTTTCATGTACAGATACCTTCAGACCCGCCAGCGTCGCAAGCAAATGCGGCATGCGCCGTTTAAATTTTTTCCCAAGGATTGGTTCGGTTTTTTTACGGCACAGGGTTGGACGCGGCATGAAATTCGATACCTGAGTGAGGAATCGATCAAACTCGGGCGGGCGGTCCCGATGCCGGTATGGTCAAAAATTCTCCGATCTTTATTTCCCTTGAAAGTGCCAGAGCGGTACAACCAATTCTCAGGCTATGCGATACTGGTGCCAGACTGATTTGCTTCGCTACTTTCAGGGTCCATAGCTCATCTGGAGTTGAAGACAGCAAGAAAAATCAAAAAATGACCTCGTTTGAACAAGCTCTTATCATGATCGGCCGACCAAATAGGATTTGGCGGAAATCAAAATATCATGAGAGCACCTTGTTTTAAGCCGGCTCTCAGATTGAGACGTTGTAGAGTTTAGAATAGAATGAAACTTTGATCGCATCACAAGGAGCAGGCCGTGGCGATTTCTTTGTTGCATGTTGACGATAGTTTGCTGTTCCTTGATCGCCTTAAAGAAAGCCTTCAGGTTGAGGGCGAAGAGAGAATCGATGTAACAAGTACCACGACAGCTGAAGAGTTTCAGAAGGCGTTAGTGCGCAAGCCCTTTGACATTGCCGTGATTGACATCATGCTCGATCAGGAGCCCTCCAATGAGCAGGGATTAGAATTGATTCAAAAAGCGCTAAGGCTAAGGCCTGGGCTTTTGGTCTTGATGTGCTCTTCAGATGCGGATCCTCGCAGGGTCCGAGCTTCGCTAGCCGCAGGTGCCTATGATTTTATAACCAAAACAGTTGACCCTAAAGAACTTAGGCTTAGGCTATTTGAGACTTACCGGCACTTTGTTCGCGAGCGTGGCTTTAATAGTCGGTACGATCTGGGTTATGTGATTGGCGCTTCGATGCGACAAATCGGGGCACGGATTCCTCGGCTCATTCAGTCGTCTGTGTCTTCGATCCATGTGTGCGGTCCATCCGGTACGGGAAAAGAGGCTGTTGCCGACCTCTTTGCTCGCCATTTGCCACCTGAAACTCCCTTTGTTCGAGTTCATTGCGGAGCGTTAACAGCAACCCTGATTGAATCTGAGCTGTTTGGGCATGCAAAGGGGGCATTCACAGGAGCTCTATCAGCCAAAATCGGACTGATCGAGGTTGCTCATGGGGGCTTTATCTTTTTGGACGAGGTTGCGACTTTGAGCGATGCGGCGCAGGTCGCTTTGCTGAGGGTTCTTGAAAACAAAACAGTGCGACGGGTGGGTGAGGTTTCGGATCGAAAGGTCGATGTGCGTATCATTTCCGCCACAAACGAAGTGTTGCCCGAGTTGGTCAAGCAAGGCAGGTTTCGGCGAGATCTCTGGCAACGTTTATGCGAGGTTGAAATTGAACTCAAGCCGCTTGCCCAGCGCCCTGATGAGATTCCTGAGCTGATAGACTATTTTCTCGGAACCTTAGAATCTGGTCCCTTTCGGCTCGAACCTGCAGCTCGAAAAATCTTGGAATCCTATACTTGGCCTGACGGCAACGTAAGAGAGCTGCGAAACTGCCTGCGAGCGATGACCGCAATGAGTCTGGGTACCGAGCTGACAGCGTTGTCCATCCCTGGTCGGATCTTGGCGGGCAAGGGAAATGACTCTGTGGCTGACAAGAATAATGCCCTAACTCTGAGTTGGGCCGGGGAGGAGATTCCTAGTCATGCAGAACTCTGTGACCTTCTGCTGATCGAGCATATAAGGCTGTATCATCGCCTCTATGGTCCTTCGTCGTTACGCAATTTTGCGAAAAGCTCAGGTATCTCTCGGTCCACGCTTTCCTCGAGACTCCAAGTGCTGTCGCAGGAGGGGAAATTTCCAAGAGAAGAAATTCAGAAGCTTCTCAACAAATCAGCAGGCATAGCATCTTAGTCCGGCGAGTCCGTATAGTGGGCTGCCAACCCCGAAAATCAGCCCTGACAGCCCGCTAGGTTGTTCCCTGAACACCTCGTTCAGGGAACAAACGCTATCACAGCTCTTCCAAAAAGAATTGCTTGGAATTATTGTTCCCGTATGGGTAAAAGCACCCGAATGAATGAATCAACACGGAAGGAGAGATGCTAATGCGAAGATTAAAAGTTGTGACGGCTGCTTTTTCGTCGGCTTGTTTGGGACTCGCGGTTGAGGCGTCCAGCGCCGCACCTGTAGGCGTCAAAATAGCGGATATCAGCTACGGTGGTACCGGATGCGCGCAGGGTTCCATAGAAACACCAAATCTTCCGAGCTGGGAGCCAATTGATCTGGAACTACCAGACTTTGTCGCAGAAATCGGACCTGGCATCCCTAGATCTAAGTTTCGCGCATTCTGTCAGATGACATTGAGCCTTAAAGTCCCCAGAGGCTGGTCTTATGCGCTGAAGCAGACAAGGTTAGAGGGTGAAGCTGTTTTACCAACGGGAGCCTCGGCCACGATAGGCACCGACGTCTACTTCTCTGCATCGGAAAGCGGGCAATATTCATCGGTACTTCGAGGTAAGTATGATGATTCTTTTGTAATTCGAGATCAATTTTCGACGAGCGACTTGGTATGGTCTCCCTGTGGTTCGAACAAACCCATGAACATCAAGCTCTCCGCGGCGATTAGGTCCAGGGCAGGGTCCAACTCGAGCCAAGTGTCTATCGACCAGTGGACCATCAAGCCCAGCGATTTTGTTTGGCGACGCTGCAATTAAAGGTTGAGCGGAGACAGTTAAGAGAATTGATAATAAGCGTTTGACAAGTCCTGTTGATCCTCGTATACCCTTCTTTCCGGTCGCATCGATTTAGAGTTTGCCCTGAACGGGCCAACGGGCGAAGTGTCGGAAAGCTCTTTGAAAACTGAATAGCGATAGATAAGACAGACACGTCGATTCCGTTGATG
>CAZOSN010000116.1:0-15244 GCA_964582405.1 uncultured Oligoflexales bacterium
GTATCGCCAGCAGGACCGCGCATTTTTGAAAACCTTTTCTTGCAGCGATGTCAAGGTTGAGGCACGCTGAAATCGACAAATTGATCACACACTCTTATAGTCGCAGTTAAAGAAAAAAAAAGCCAACCCTATTGCGAGGGTTGGCCAACATGGAAGAACCGAGGAGATACCTTGTAACTTCTGAGAACTTCAGAATATATAAGTGGGTATGAAAATTTGATGAATGGCATCCAGAATCCCCAAAATCAATGCTGAAGGGGTACTAGGAGCTGGCCATGGGGCGAGCTGCTGGTCGGCCGACTGGCGGCAAGGCTCGATTGCCCTGGGCTCATGCATGGGATAGGATGCAGAATTTGACGCTGACACGAGGAATGTTTGCTTGAGTAATCACGAAGACGCAAGAGGCCGAAAAAACAACCGCCGTAGGCGCGGTGGAAGACCCAATGGCGGGGCGCGCCCGCAAGAGCCGGCAAAATCAGCCCCATTGCCGCCCAAAGTTGAGCATATCGCCCGACGGTACGGGGTGGTTTTCTTTAACACGGTAGACGAAGCCAAGCTCAATGCCGGGGATTTACTCGAACGCGCGCGCCAGGTGGACCAGTTAAATATTGTGATCCGGGCCGAAGGCGATATGGACAACAAGGAGCTCAATTCCTACGGCAAGGTGTTTGCTGGAGCCGCCTGGACACTCATTCACGAGCGCCGTGTCCAAGAAGGTTGGTACGACGAGCCTCGATAATATGCTGTTTTGGCATCACTGCTTCTTAAAAGTCCCGAGAGACCCCGAGGTCGAGCCTTGCTTCGCTCCCAGCTGTGGCACTGCGGTAATAAGCCAGTCTCTAAGCGGTCCAGAAATTGCCCGATAGGCAGGCTCGGTGAGGTGAAGCGCGTCGCTCGAAAATTTCTTTGACAGATGCCCCTTGTCGTCTAGGATCAGCCCACCCAAATCGATCAGGGCACTCTCGGGAAAATCTGCCTTTAATTTGGCATTGACGCATCGGATCTGCCGCCGGTATCCCGTGTCAGGCAATTCCCCCGCAGGAAATAGCATCATCTGCTTAATGTTAGCCTTCGGAAACTGGCTGTGCAGAATCCTACTGATTTCTGCAAGGCCGTCGGCGATTTCTCGGTCGGTATTGATGCCCGCGTTATTGATGCCAAGCCATACCACGATGACTTTAGGATCTTGGCCCTTGAGTTCACCCTGGTTGAGTCGCCAGATTGCCTGTTCCACGCGATCACCAACCACACCAAATCGTCCGGCGCGCAGAGGTTCCCAATACTCGCGCCACACCTGTTCATTCCACAGGTTGACCATGGAGTCGCCGAAAAAAATCACGTCGTAGCGACGAGGGTCGGCTTTGAGTTCGCGGTGCTTGGCAACCGAGCCCGTGACTTCGTCAGTTAAAATGGATCGACCAAATTTGTTGAAGCCATTGGTGGCAAAGGGGCAATAGGGGCTAAAATCATACCCAGCCTGAGTCTCAACTGCACCGGCTCCCACCCACAAGCCGAGACCAACCAAACTTACGATCAATTGCTTCACAAAAGCCTCTCCCCACAAAAGCCTCTCCCCACAAAAGCCTCTCCCCACAGAAATGCTTTGGACATCGTAACGAGCCTTCAAGCTTTAGCTCAAGAACTATTTACCTTGCGCCAGTAAAGACATACAATAGCAGGATAAACTGAAAAGGATTTTGTTATGACGCGATTGCATTTCAGTATTCTCCTCATGGCTCTCAATGCGGCGTGCGGAAGCCAGCCCTCGCTTAAGCGCTTTGCCCAAAGTCACCCGGAAGCGGGCGAAATTACTTATTACAAGGATACCAAGCCTTTAATCGAAGAAAAGTGCGTGGGTTGTCACACCCCCGGCGGGCTAGCACCTTTCAGCTTGGTCGAGCTTGCCGATATCAAAGCTCATCAGCGAGGCATCAGGCGGTCAGTCCTCGATCACAGCATGCCGCCATGGATTGCTGACCGAGGGCATCAGGTTTACCGAGATGATCTGTCGCTTAGCGATGGAGAGATCGCGACGCTTGTAAAATGGCTTGACGATGGGTTGGTCGCGGGTGATCCAAAAGACTATAAGGCCCCCCCTCGCAAGCGTTTTGACGCCGATCGCACGGTTGCACTCTTCACCGATGGGGAATCCTATGAGCCCGACCAGGGAAACTCCGATGAATACCGCTGCTTTTTGGTAAAAAATCCACGGAATCAGGAATTTCTTACAGGATTCAACGCGGTCCCAGGCAACTCAAGGATAGTTCACCATCTGGTAGCCTTTGCTGCTGATTCGACGATTGCTCCTATTCTTGAGGGTCTTGATGCTGAAGAGCCTGGCAAAGGATACCGTTGCTTTGGTGGCGCTTTGCCGGATAGGCTTAGTGATGAGGCGGTCAGAAAACGCTGGGAAGCAAAATACCCGGACTTGATCAACCTGCTGCATGACCATCACTATTGGTTGGCGCACTGGGCTCCAGGCATGGATGGCGGCTATATTTTCCCTGAAGGAACTGGCGTGAAATTGCCATCTTCCGGACTCTTCGTTGTGCAGATGCACTACTACACGGCAGATGCCAAAGGCGAAAGCGATAGCACCACCCGGATGGAGTTGAAGGTCGCAAGCGAGGTTGCAAAACCAGCGTTTTATTACCCGCTCACCAACAGCAGATGGCTTGTCCCCGGACCTCTGAACGACATGGTGATCCCGCCAAACACGACAAAAACCTATGCTGCATCGGCAAAATTGAGCCAAGTCCTAGACCATGGCCGCAAGATCCTGGATCTACCTCCCAACCTGAGTATTAAAAACATGGAGGTTCATTCGGCAAACCTGCACATGCACTCGATTGGCTCTTCCGGAGCTGTGGCGCTGAAAAATCCAAGCGGTCATTCGGAAACACTGCTTAGTATCAGCGAATGGGATCTCCACTGGCAGCGCGATTTTGCCTTTGAAGAGCCCAAGGTAATCCCCGCAAGCGAACTTGCGAGCTGGACTAATACCGTAAGCTGCACGTTCTACAATTTTAAATCCATAACGGTCCGTGGTGGCTTTGGAAGCATGGACGAGATGTGTTTTAACTTTGGTTTTTTCGCGTTCGATCTGGAGCGCTAAAAGTGAGGCACGCTTGAATATCCCCGAACTTAAGTTGCCGAGGGTTGTGATCATAGGCGGTGGCTTTGGCGGGATCGAGTGCGCAAAAGCACTCGATAGCAACTATTTCCAGATCGTGCTGCTGGACCGCAACAACTACCACAACTTTCAGCCGCTTATGTATCAGGTTGCGACCGCAGGGCTAGAGCCTGATTCGATCGCATATCCTCTTCGTAAGATTTTCAAGGGCAAGCGCAATTTCCATTTTCGCATGACCGAGGTGGTTTCCATTGATCCCCAGACGAAATCGATTCAGACCAGCATCGGAGCGCTTAGGTATGACTATCTTGTGGTAGCGACCGGAGCGACCTCAACTTTTTTTGGCATGGCAGATGTCGAACGTTTTGCGCGACCGATGAAAAACCTAACCGAGGCGATCGATCTAAGAAGCCTGATCCTGGATCATTTTGAACGTGCCTCAAGTTCGCCAGACAAAAAAGATCAGGCGGACCTGATGAATTTTGTCATTGTCGGCGGAGGACCTACCGGCGTCGAGTTGGCAGGCGCGTTGGCAGAACTCAAGCAGCATGTCTTGCCTCAGGATTTTCCTGATCTTGATATCGCTAGAATGCAGATTCATCTCATCGAGGCTGCTCCGCGTATCTTGGCAGCGATGAGCGAGCATGCGTCGGCCAAAGCTTTGCAGGCCTTACGCAAACGGGGGGTCGAGGTCTGGCTTTCGACTCATTTGGCAAAATATGATGGCAAGACCGCATGGACCGACAAGCAAAGTTTTGCGACCTCCGCATTGATCTGGGCCGCCGGAGTGCGCGGTGCTCCCGTCGCTGGTCTATCGTCCTGCGAAACCAAATCCGGTAGGCTAATGACTGACGCACGCCTTCGCGTCCAAGGCGTCGAGCAGGTCTATGCAATCGGCGATGTTGCTCAGGTTTCCACGCTCGACCGCGGCCATCCTATGCTGGGTGCGGTCGCTATGCAGCAAGGACGATACTTGGGTCAAAGCCTCAGCCGGCAGGCCCGGGGTGGTGAGGTCAAGCCATTCCAATACCGCGATAAAGGAACGATGGCGACCATTGGTCGGAATTTTGCTGTTGTTGACCTTTCATTTCTGAGGTTTTCTGGCATGGTTGCGTGGTTTGCTTGGATGTTGGTCCACCTTTTGCTGCTTGTGGGATTTCGCAGCAGGCTCGTCGTCTTGATAAACTGGGCATGGAGCTACTTTCAGTATGATAAGGGCACCCGGATCATCGTCCGTAAACCACCCTCATAAATAACCTCAGAGGCTAACGACCTAGAATGTCGGATCAAGCGTTGCGCGCCGCAGTTTTTTCAAAGATCGTTGTTCCCAATCTCCGGAGCCTTATCCCAGTAGGCGACGTTCATTGGATCGGGCAATTTTTGGGCTTAAATTCCCTTGCGCGGCTGATTTCGGATTTTGATGATCTTGCGAGAAACAATAAAACTCCGATCGTCTCGTTGGTTCCTAATGGTGTTCCCTCGCGCACGGATCTGTTGGCATTTATCAGTCAGATGAAAGCTACCTGCGTTGATCCACTCTGGGGTATCGTTGATTTTCCTAACACAGCGAAGGTCTATTACCAGGCGATAAGCCGCTATGGATTTTCAAAGGCCGTGCCTCATCACATTATTGATTTCACTCGTTCAAGCTACATCATAGACGGTAAGGAGTACCCCCATCTTATTGCCTCTGAGATCGCGCTGCGGGTTTTGTTCAGGGAAGCGGGTTATGGCAAGCTCGAGCTTTTTGCGCCAAGCCTCAAACAAGATCTGGAAGGGTTTGAGTCGGGGTTCTGGGATATTCTACTTGAGAACCCTCCATTTATGTTTTTCAAAGCAAGGTCTCATGACCATACTCAAGAAGCCTGACCGACTCAGTTCCAACAAGCAAAACAGCAGACTTTGATCCTCACGGCATCGACAAGCACTAAGGTAACGGAGTCAAATCGCTAAGGAAGAATCATCGGCACCTGCCAGGAGGCATCGGAAGTGGTATCCCGTAAGATTGCGTGAGTCGGAAGCCCCGAGGCGGTGCCGTTGCTCGCGACGATGACTACCGGAATTGTTCGGTCTTCAAATGGGGCAAAAGGAACAGAGCATGCCCCACAGATTAGTGTGAACGGAAACTCAGTTGTTAAGTTTAAAATAGCCTCGTGAGAGGTTCTGTTGATAGCGTGCACATTAAATTGATTGCTAAATTTTCCAGGGGCAAGCTCAACATAAGTCTGGCCTGGAGCGCGTATGAAAACCAAGCTCATCGGCTTGCGGAGGTAAATTAGGGCAGTCAGGGTGCTGAACGCGATCGTTAGGCCGATGCCGTAGAGGATCACTCTTTTGGACCTTGGGCTTGGAACTCTCGTTAGTTCTATTTCGGAAGCAAAACGAATGAGGCCTTTGTTGCGACCGAGGTTGCCCATGATTGCATCGCAGGCATCGGCACAGCGTGTGCATTGAATGCACTCAAGCTGGAGGCCGTGCCGGATATCGATTCCCGTTGGACAAACACGTATGCAATGACCGCAATCGATGCAATCGCCGCTGTTTTTTTTACCCCGAGGTTCTCCCCGGTTGAAGTCATAGCTTATGACTGGGGTGCGACTATCGATCAATACAGACTGAAAGCGCGCATAGGGACACAGGAAGGTGCAGAACTGTTCGCGAAACCAAGCAAAGTCAAAGTACAAGAGCAATGCGGCAATACTGGCCACACCAAAGCCTATGGGATGTTCCCAAGGAGGTGAAGTATTCCAATGCCAAAGGGTAAAGGGATCAATGAAATAGGCAAGCAAGGTATTCGCGATCACACTTGCAAAAACAAAATAGATTCCATGTTTTATAATCTTTTTAACCAGTCTCATTCCTGTTAAAGGTCTCTGATCCATGACCCTCCGATGATGGGCTTTGCCCTCAAGGAGTTCCTCGATGGGCCGAATCAGCCAATCGAGGAAAACCGTTTGCGGGCAGGCAAAACCGCACCAGATGCGTCCTTTTATGCTTGTGGCGAGCAGAAGTCCGAATGCTCCTGCCAAGGCTACGAAAACCATATAGTGAATTTCACTGAAACTTAGTACCAAGCCGGCGAGAAAGAGCCTTTGATTCAGCATATCAAGGCGCAGCAAGGGTTGGCCACCAAGGGTCAGCCAAGGCAATCCTATATAAAAAGCCATCAACACCAAGGCGAGCCTCAAACGAACCCGGGCTCTTGGACCCGGGCGCCTATCAGGATAGAGCCAACGTCGTTTGCCGCTTTGCTCGACCGTTGGTAGTGGAAGTCCCTGGGGGCCGCGATCGTTCATCCTGATATTCTCCTCGGGCTTGGATTACGGTGCTTTGGTACCCTGGGGCGCCTTGGGATTGGGCGGATTGCTGCCTTTGAGGCTAACAACATAGGCAGCGAGACTAGCTACCTTTTGGTCGCCAAGGATTGATTTCCAGGCGATCATGCCTTTGTCAGGGACGCCGTCCGAAATGACTTTGAGAATATCGGCGTAGGTTCCGCCATGCAGCCAAAATTCATCCGTAAGGTTTGGGCCGATAGTACCCTGTCCCTCTGGTCCATGGCACGGTGAGCAGTTGGTGGTGAATAAGCCCTTGCCTTCTGCCAGCATCGCATCATGGTCCATGACTGGATGCATACCCCCTGATGAATTCTGGCTCTGAGTCCCGCTGCCTGGTATCGACTGAACAGCCTGTGTCATCGCCGCAAGCTCTTTCCGTTGGCCTGCCAGTTCATCCTGCAGAGAACGGCCACCCGCAACGTGCATATAAAGCAAATAGATCAACGAAAAAGCGATCGTTGCGTAAAATAGCATCAACCACCAAGGTGGCATTGGGTTGTCGTATTCTTGAATCCCATCTGCCGAAACATCTCGTAGAACGTCCTTACCGTTTGGGACCGATAACTTGGTCATGGCGATCTCCTAGTCGAATGGGTTGCGTCTTTTGGATTTGTATACTGGGCGGGTGCCTTCTCCCATAGCGACAAGCTCATGGCTTCGTATTTGGCGGAGGCATCTCGGCGGAATATCCAAAGGATGACCGCTAATCCGATAAGCGCAAACAGGATCAGGGCGATCATGGGCCACAGAGCAAATATATTGGAACTTAAGACGGTGCGCAGCATTAGGGTGTCTCCTTGGAAGTTGGGGATGCCTTGACATCAGTGCCAAGCCTCTGGAGGTAGGCAATCAAGGCAATCAGCGATGAATTGGCATCGGTTTTGATGCCATCCTGATTAAGTCGTTCTTGGACGGCGGCCGCTTGAGCTTTGGCTTGGCCGACAGGATCGCTGGCATCAGCTCCTGCATAAGGTACTCCAAGTCGTTGCATTACCTTGATCTTTGCAACGAGGCGGCTTTCGTTGATTTTTTCTGACTCCAGCCATGGATAGCTTGGCATGATTGAGTCAGCTGAGGTTGAGCGAGGGTCTATCAGATGTTTGTAGTGCCAGAGGTCTGGATATTTTCCCCCGATGCGGTGAAGGTCAGGACCCGTTCGTTTGGAACCCCATTGAAACGGATGGTCGTAGACAAACTCCCCCGCTAAGGAAACTTGACCGTAGCGCTGCTCTTCAGGTCCGTAAGTCCTTATCATCTGCGAGTGGCAGTTGTGGCAGCCTTCCTTGACATAAACATCTCGGCCTTCAAGCTCAAGGGGAGTATATGGTTTCACGGATGCTAGGGTAGGTACGTTGCTATCGATCATAAAGGTGGGGACGAATTCGATGATTCCACCGATCAGTACCAAAAGGGTCGCCAATGCTGTCATCATGAGCGCTTTGTTTTCGAGACGCTCGTGCCACGTGCGTGGCTCATGCCCAAATTCTCTCTGGACAACCACATGCTCGTCGGCCAATTCCCCGCTACCTTGGGCAGTTTTAAGTAGGTTGTAAAGGCAGAGGAGTGCTCCAAAAAGGTAAAGCGAGCCACCGACAAGGCGTACCCAGTAAAGAGGAATGAGAGCTAGTACTGTTTCCATAAACTGAGGGTACTTCAACAAACCGTCCTGGCCCTTCGCAAACCACATTAGACCCTGTGTGATGCCAGCGACCCACATGGAGAGCACATAGAGGAGGATACCAATGGTTGCGATCCAAAAGTGCGTATTCGCGAGTGCCGTGCTATGGAGCGGTCGCTTAAACAGGCGAGGCGCCAACCAATAGGCCATACCAAAAACCATCCCGCCTACCCAACCTAGGGCGCCGCCATGCACATGAGCTATCGTATAGTCGGTGTAATGGGTATAAAGGTTAAACGTCTTGATCGACATCAGCGGGCCCTCGAGGGTTGCCATGCCGTAAAAGGTGATTGCCACAACGAAGAATTTGAGCACCGGGTCATCGCGTAGTTTATGCCATGCTCCTCGCATCGTCATGAGGCCATTGATCATACCACCCCACGAGGGCGCAATCAGCATGATCGAAAATACCATGCCCAGTGACTGACACCATTCTGGTAAGGCCGTGTAGAGGAGATGGTGCGGTCCGGCCCAAATGTATAAAAAAACCAAAGACCAGAAGTGAATGATTGACAAGCGGTAAGAGTAAACTGGCCTGTCGCAGGCCTTTGGAACAAAGTAGTACATGAGTCCTAAAAAAGGCGTTGTAAGCAGGAATCCGACAGCGTTATGACCATACCACCACTGGACGAGGGCGTCCTGGACCCCTGCATAGAGTGGATAGCTTTTGAAGAAATCAACAGGTATAGCAAGGGCATTCACAACGTGAAGTATCGCCACCGTGATGATTGAGCCTATGTAAAACCAAAGCGAAACATACAGGTGCTTGACACGCCGGACCGCCAAGGTACCAAAGAAGTTAACGGTCATGATCACCCAGACTAGTGCGATCAAGATATCGACCCACCATTCCATCTCCGCATATTCTTTGGATTGGGTAATTCCAAACGGCACTGTTAACGCGACGATCACGATGATTGCTTGCCATCCCCAAAAGTGGATTTTGGAGAGCAAATCTGACCACATCCTCGTTTTAAGCAGGCGCTGTGTCGTGTAGTAGATCGCCGTAAAAACGGCATTCCCGGCAAAGGCAAAGACCACAGCATTCGTATGCAGAGGCCTTATTCTGCCGAAGGACAAGAAAGGTAAATGAGTGTTGGCCGGCCAATAAGCAAGCTGCAAGGCGGCCAAGGCCCCGACCAGCATGCCGACAATGCCCCACACGAGAGTTGCCCATAAGAACGCTCGTGTGGTTTTGTCGTCATAGTAGACATGTTCGTTCGTCGCTTCACCTTTCATTACAGCCACCTCCTATTATTTCAAATTCTTCAACCGAATGAACAACTTTATCATCAAAAATCAAGCGCTCGCCGGGGCCTTCGAGGTCATCGAATTGTCCTGTGCGGCATGCCACGATATAGGTTAGCAAGGCTCCGGTTGCGATCAAAAGACTAATGGGTACCAAAATAAATATGGCGGTCACGAGACTTCTTTACCTCCCAGACTAATGATAACCTGAATGAGCGAATTGATCGGCATCAGTATGGCGGCTTCGAGCGGGCCGATATAGCCCAGTGCTGCGAGTAAACCGAACGTCCCATTATAGAGGCACGCAAAACCAAAACATAATTTTGAGCGTGTTATGACTCGTTTAGCAAGTTGTCGAGCTAGGAGGATGGTGTCTAGCGATCCCGAGTTTAGGACAATCGCTGCCTGACCTTGGATCCCAGCCGGTGCGTCGTGGGTTGCGATCGCAACGTCGGCTTTTGCCATTGCAAGCATATCGTTGAAGCCATTACCTACATACGCGATTCCTCGCGAACTGGCGCGTTGCTTGTCGAGCATCTGTGCCTTGTCTTCTGGAGAAAGGTTGCCACAGAATGCGTTTATCCCGAGTTTGTGGGCCACAGCGTTCGTGCGATCTGTATGGTCGCCGCTTAGAATGCTCAGGGTAAGTCCCGAATCATGAAGCCTTTTTATAACATCCTGGGACTCCGGTCTGGGGGTATCGTCGAACTCAATATCGACGATAGGGCAATCATCGAGGCAAATGCGACTCCCGGAAGATCCGGTGGCAAAGAGGGATTTTTTGATTGAGATGGAATGGCCACCGGCGGTGAAGGTAACACCAACACCAGGCTCCTCGCTGGCATTCATCGCAGGGTCAAAACCTAATTCGCCACCGTGGGACTTTGCCCAGCGCGCAATGGCCTCACTCGCGGGGTGGGCTGAGGCATCGCTTACGGCGGCCAACCGGTTCATGATCAATGAGCGTCTGGTATCGTTCGCATCAATGAGCCAAGTTGCAGCGACTACCTGCATGGAGCCCTCGGTAAGCGTACCAGTTTTGTCAAATATCATATGCGAGGCATGGGCGAGATTTTCTAACCCTGACTGGCTGCGCAACGTAATTCCGTGGGCCAGGCCGCGGGCTGTCGCTTGGCCAAAGATCATGGGAATTGAGAGGCCGAAGGCACAAGGGCAAGCTGTTAATAGAAACGCGACCATCCTTGAGACACCGGTGGTGGCATTGGACCAGCCTGTCACAACAAGAATCACAAAAGCCAGAATCGGAACGGAGATTGCAAAAGTCTTGCCGAGTCGATCTGCGGTTGTCGTAAGTTCACCACCCGAATTTAACAGTCTTTGCCTAAGGTCGAACAGCCGCCTTAACCGGCTGTCCTGTGCATTTTCTTTGGCTTTCAGCAGCATGAGCTTGTGGCCGTTTAGTGCACCGGATGGAAGTGTATCTCCAGAACTGACCTCCATAGATTCAGGCTCTCCAGTCAGCGGCTCTAGGGTAATCGTCGCTTGGCTTTGACATTGTGCATCGACGGGGCACACCTCATGGGGGCGAAGGGCGAAAACCTCATCGACCTTGAGTGAGCTCGTTCTTGTCATTTGCCAAACCTGGTCGCGGTGGACCCTTAGCCATGGGTCCATACTCCCCTGACTCTCGTGAGCGATCTTACGCTCCGCACGGCGGAGCATGCGAGTCTGAAAGAGTCGGCCTGAGTAGATTAGCGCGATGATTGCCGTGATTGAGTCGAAGTAGACTTCTCCTGTTTGGCCTAGGGCCTGCCAAACCGAGGAGGCAAAGCCAATAGCGAGAGCCAATGCGATAGGAATGTCGATGTGAAATTTACCTTGCTGAACATTTCGCCAGGCACTGCGGAAAAAGCTAAGGCCTGCTGTACTTAAACTGAGTATGGTAAAAAGTCCGGAGGCCGCACGAAACATGGCAAGTAGCTCTAAATCAAGTTTTTCGGTTGCGAAATACTCCGCTAATGCCAAGGTCATCACATTAAGCGTACAGAACCAGGCGATCCCTAGATTGATCATTTGTGTGCGTTCGTCATCAGTCAAAGCCTCTGACGAGAAAGTTCTTAATGGATAGCCTAGTTCTAGGATCATATTGAGAAACGGTCGAGGGTCGGCATTGATTGGGATAACAAGCTCGGCACTTTGATTACCAAAATTGATCGTAAGACAAGCGGCAGGATCGAGTTTACGAATGGCATGAGTGAGTAGCCAAACGCAGGCATAGCATTGCAAGCCATCGATGCTGAACCGAAAACTGAGGTCTTTCGCGCAGGAGGAGCCTCGTTGCGAGCAGAATTTAGGTGTGGCAATGATTTCGTCGATGACTTTATCATAGGGAACGAAATCGTGATTTTGCCGAAATTTCTGGTTAAGCTTGTAGAATTGGTTTAGTCCCAGTTTATGGATGAGTTCGTAGGCTTTGGCGCAGCCATGGCAGCAGAAGCGACTTGATTGTTCAATAGGAGTCAAACAATGCAAGCATCGCATTGGTTCAATCACGGGCTGAATCGGTAAAGTTTGCAGCAAGGAGACCTCATGGATGAGTTATTATGCGCACCCGGGCATGTGATGGGTCTCTTGCATGGTGAGTTAATTGATTTACAAAATCCATATCAATGGCTTACCTTTGTTGCCGTATTGAGCTTTGGGTTTTTCAGCAGTTGGCATTGCACGTTTATGTGTGTTCCGTTGGTTATTCCCGTTGTTACGGGCACACGAGGCGCACTATTCCGAATTCTCTTGTATAATCTCGGACGCGTTGCCTCATATGCTGCTCTTGGGGCGATTCTGGGTCTGGGGGGCCATGTCTTAGGGCGTTCTACCGAAATGATGGGGAAGCTTTTATCCTTTTTTGCATCCGCTATTTGCCTCATTGCGAGCTTAAAGTTTTTAGCGCCGTCCGCATACCCGAGGTTAGTCTCGCGATTGCGATCTCTGATCCGTGCCATGAGAATACCTTATATTCCGTTCAATGGACTCTTCGTCCGATGGCCAATCTCCGCCACCCGAAAGGCGATTGGGCTGGGGCTAATCACCGGCTTATTACCTTGCATGACACTTAGCCCTATCTATAGTATGGCAGTTGCCTCGGGGCGAGCAAGCTCGGGCGCCATAATGATGATATTTTTCTTTTTGGGAACGCTCCCCGTCATGACCGTTGCACCTGCCATGCCAGGAGTTTTGCGTTTCTCTCGAAATTTAGCGAAACTTCGAATTATTGCGGGGCTTTTCTTGATTTTTGCCGCGTGGGTTACCTTGGCCCGTGCGCTGCGCGCTTAGGCTCAAACTGGAGCAGAACGAGCAGATTGAGGAATTTGCAACCTGTGGTCGTTGACTCCTTGATAGATACTGCATGAGCCTTCTTATGAAACACTCCAAGATCCAGCAATAGCATCGTAAGTACAAAGGTGGTGAAACCAAGGTAGAACCACCAGTAATCCATGCATCGCACCTCCGGGCGCTATTGCCCGAAAGGAATGATGTTCAGCTTGTCCCTCTCACCTACGAAAAGCATGGTGGGGAGGGCCTTGAAATGGTTAATAGGCTGATCGGAGGTTAGGAGCGTGGTTACTGCTCCAAATCTGGCCTCATCCACGGTGAATGAGCAGCCAAGCACCGCGAATTGACCATAAGTGAGATCCGTCTTTGCCTGCCAATAAATGTACCCTCGGCCGCTGGAGTCCGTTGCAAGCCCGAGATTTGCAAAGCCATGGGGGCTTGTATGGACGGTTTCCGAGTGGCCTCCAGGGAGGTTCATCATTTTCAACACGGGGATATTTGCCTGCTCTACCCAAAAAACCAATATCTGATTTTTTGTCCCCCGCGCTATCAGAGGAAAGGTCAAAGGGACCTCGCCTGATGCTATAACCGAAGGCTCATTGGGCAATGGACCAGCATGGATTTGCCATCGCTTAAGAGTCGGATTGTGCGACCGGAATGCTTGCCAAACCTCTCCCGACTTGGTGATGGCAAGCATAGGATTTCGCCCAGGTTGGGGTGTGAGGGAAATATTCTGCCATTCTCCTGACGCGCCACGACGTAGCGCAGTGGGTGCAAAATAGTCTCCGATCCTATCGAGCCGGCTTAACGCAAGCCCTAAGGTTCCATTTGTTTCGGCTAGTTCAAACTCCCATACACCATCTGTTGCGGGAATCAGGATCGGGGGATCATATGAATTTGACCTGATCATTAGACTATAGAGATTAGACGCGCGAGTATCAGTACCAATCTTCATCAGTGCCACGGCGATATCCCCAGAAATGCGCACTATCTTCGGTTCAGCAATTCCTGTGGCCGCAGTCGAGGGCTCTTGTCCATCTGGCAACAGAGAACTTGTCCCACGGAGGACCATGCTCGGTTGAAATGCCTTCCAATCTCTGATCGTTGCGAGCCAGATGCTTGCTCCAAGGTTTGAATCCTCGCTGCTCCACATAATTTTGAGATTCTCACCGAGTCGAATCGCAACGGGGGATTTTATCGTTTCGTCCGGATTTTTAGTCGTGAGGATTGTATGTTGCTCAATATTACCACCCGAAACCAGCGCTGCAAAAATCGAATGACCATCAGAAGTCACAACCAGCTGATCGGAACCAACTTCGGTTGCGTCAAAGGCCTGATTATAAGTGGGGACATGGACAGTTTGAACCTGTCCCAGCGCAGGAAGCATAGAAGCGGTAAGCCTGGGACAGACCTGTGACTCGGGTAAGGAGTAGAGAGCACTCGCTGTAAATTTTTGTCCTATAAAATCAGCATAACTCAATTTGGCAGCTTGCTTCTCGATCAGACAGGCACAGATTATCTCAAAGTTCTCAGAGTTTAATCTCTGCTCTGAACGGAACTGTTCCTGACAAATACTTATACTGAGTTTAATCTCATCATTGGTCCACGGTGATGATTGCGTCATTTGTCGGCACGCATTCAGAGCGTCGCGCTCCAGCGAAGCTAAACTCTCCTCCGGGGCTTCAAGGAATTCAGGATAGCTGAGTTCAGCCTCTAACAGTCGTTCAAGGCAGAGACAGCCATCTTTTGGGCTTGTAAATTTTTGCTCAAGACTGATGTTTGCCTTGCATTGATTGTGAAAGTCCTGGCGTTCGGGATCAGACCATGCCTTTTTCTGTTTCGGAAAAGACACATCGGATCGAACGAGGACCCCATGATCCCGAGTTTGACACTGAAGGAGAACTGCGCCCAGGAGGATCCACAACTGCTTAATAATTAACCTAAATTTTACCATCGTATCGGTAGCTCCTCGTGTTGGACTCGAAAAACGTTCAATTTGAACAGCCTGAGTGGTATAAACTCAGGTGTTTGACGTTTATTTGGATGCCTAGGAGATTCAGACCATGACAACAGTCTACGATTTTACCGTCAATGATATCAAAGGCAGTGAAGTTCCCCTCGAAAAATTTCGCAATAAAGTTCTTTTGATCGTCAACACGGCGAGCAAATGCGGATTCACGCCACAATACAAAGGACTCGAGGACCTGCATCAGGAACTTAAGGGTAAGGGTTTTGAGGTGCTAGGATTCCCTTGCAATCAGTTTGGTGGGCAGGAACCGGGGAGTGACAGCGAGATTGCTTCATTTTGCGACCTGACTTTTAAGACGACATTCCCTATGTTTTCGAAAATAGATGTCAATGGCAAAGACGCCCACCCTCTCTACAATTTTCTTACCGAAGCCCAACCAGGCATTTTGGGAACTAAGGCCGTGAAATGGAACTTTACCAAATTTCTGATCGACAAGGATGGCAATCCTATCAAGCGCTTTGCACCCAACTACGAGCCCGAATCAATCCGCGCCGATATCTAAAAATTGCTTTCGACTAAAAAAA
>CAZOSN010000117.1:0-235 GCA_964582405.1 uncultured Oligoflexales bacterium
ATTGATTGGTATCAGAACCGGCGTCCCCTAACTGGCCATAGCTGTCGCTACCCCAGCAGTAAGCTTTGCCTGTATTAGTCACGCCGCAGTTGTGCATGCCTCCTACACTTAGGCTAACGAAACTCTCTCCAGACGGCAGGTTCGATGAATATACTGATACCGGCAAAAGTCGATCTGTACCTGGCGAGGAGTCACCCAGCTGCCCCATAACATTCTGACCCCAGCAGTAGGCTTT
>CAZOSN010000117.1:245-15237 GCA_964582405.1 uncultured Oligoflexales bacterium
AAACCGCAGGTATGCGAGGTACCAAGACCAAGGTCGATAAAGCTCTCACCCGAGGTTAGATTTAGTTGGTTCACCGCTGTTGGCAGCGTCTTAATGGTGTCCGTGCCAGCATCGCCCAACTGGCCGTTGAAATCATAACCCCAGCAGTATGCTTTGCCCGTATTTGTTAATCCGCAGGTGTGGTTACCCCCTAGGCCGAGGGTTACAAAGCTTTCGCCCGAGGTTAGATTCAATTGATTGACAGCCGAAGGTTGGGTAGAGCTTGTATCTAAACCGGCATCACCGAGCTGACCATATGAGTCCTGCCCCCATCAATACGCCTTACCGGTGTTCGTGAGTCCGCAGCTGTGCGTCTGCCCAAGGTTCAAGCTCACAAAACTCCCGTTTGCGCTAAGAGCCCCCTGATTTACAGCGGTAGGTTCAGTTCTAGGAGCGGTAGATACATCACCCAACTGGCCACTGGAGTTCTGGCCCCAACAGTAGGCGCTGCCATTCGCCACGATTCCGCAGCTGTGATTTGCTGTAGCCCCACCAGCAATCGAGACAAACTGCTCCCTCGATAAAGTGCTTATCGTATAGCTTACTCCTGAAGACATGTCCGGCGACGAATTCGCATTGATCGCGCACACCAAGAACGTGTACATGGTGCCAGCTGAAAGGCCTATCACCGTGTGACTTGTGCCCGCAATGCTCCCTGAGGCGATCGTCGTATCGGTCGAGCAGTCGACAGGAGCCGAGGATCCCGCTTTGTAGCTGATTAGGTAGCCCGAAGTCGTGCCGCCCCCCGAGGTCCAAGACAGATCCACCGTGCTAGAGGTCGATGACCACGCAAGAATCGTGGGATTGGGAGGAGCGACCAACAAAGTTGTCGCCGAGGCGGTTATCCCACTGGATACATCGGGGGTTGTGTTACCATTGATTGCGCAGATCCTAAAAGTGTATTGAGTGTTGTCCGTGAGCGAGCCCACAGTATGGCCTGTTCCATTAACTGCGGTGTCGCTTATTAGGGTACCGGTGGTACTGCAATCACCAGGAGCAGTAGCTCCAGCGAAGTACGAAATGCGGTAGTCATTGGTCGATCCACCGCCTGAGGTCCAGGCAAGCGAAATTTGGCTCGAGTTGATAGCATTCGCCGTCAGCCCAGTTGGATCAGGTGGTGGCGCCTGAAGAGTCGTGGCCGAGACTGTAACCCCGCCTGACGGGTCTGGTATAGTGTCGCCATTGATGGCGCAGACTCTAAAGCTGTACTGAGTTGTAGCTGTCAATCCCGTCACGGCATGCGAGTAGCCACCGATTGTGCCCTCAGGGATTGTCGTCCCCGTCGCGCAATTTGCAGGCGCCGTGCCCCCAGACAGATAAGCGATGCGAAAACCTACCGTGGTCCCGCCGCCAGAAGTCCAAGCAACCGTGACCTGCGTGGCTGAATTCGCGGTGGCGGTCGGCGAAGTCGGGTCGTTAGGCACAGCCTGACCGTCGGTGTATGCCGACGCAGTCACTCCCGTCGATACGTTAGGAGTGGCATTGGCATTGATAGCACATATTCTAAAGCTGTACTGGGTATCAATCGTAAGTCCAGACACGGCATGCGAGGTACCCGAAATCGAGCCCGAAGCAATCTGGTTACCTATAGCGCAGTTTGCTGGAGCCGTGGCTCCCGTTTGATAAGCAATGCGATAGCCCGCTGTGGTGCCTCCGCCAGAAGCCCAATTAAGTGTGATCTGAGACGTTGAATCGGGCGTCGCTACTGGCGTCGATGGATCGAAGGGTGCATCCTGACTATTCGTCGTGCCGCTAAAGGTAACCCCTGTTGATACATTGGGAGTGGCATTAGCGTTGACGGCGCAGATTCGAAAACTATACTGGGTCTCGTGGGTCAAACTAGACAGTACATGCGAGGTACCAGTGATCGATCCCGCCGGAATCTGTATGCCAGACGCACAGTTAGTTGGGGCCGTGGCGCCCGTTGAATAAGCGATCCGATAGCCTGCGGTAGTTCCGCCACCAGACGTCCAATCCAGCGTCATCTGCGAAGACGAATTTGGCGTCGCGGTCGGCGAGGTTGGTTCATTCGGAGCAGCCTGACTCTGCGTCGTGGCTGACGTTGTCACACCCGCAGAAACATTCGGTGTGGCATTCGCATTTATTGCACAGATTCTAAAGCTATACTGCGTCTCGTGAGTTAATCCCGACACGGCATGCGAGGTACCGGAGATCGAGCCTGACGGGATCTGCGTGCCAGACGCGCAGTCTACTGGAGCCGTGGCTCCCGTTTGATGCGCGATCCGATAGCCCGCCGTTGTCCCCCCGCCAGATGTCCAAGCCAAGGTGATCTGCACATCGGAATTTGCGGTCGCGCTTGGTGAGGTTGGCTCGCTCGGAGCCGCTTGACCCTGCGTCGTGGCCGTGGCTGTTACCCCCGAAGATACATTCGGCGTGGCGTTGGCGTTGATAGCACAGATTCTAAAGCTATACTGCGTCTCGTGTGTTAATCCCGACACGGCATGCGAGGTACCTGAAATCGAGCCCTCCCCGATCTGAGTGCCCGAGGCGCAGTCTACCGGAGCTGTGGCTCCCGATTGATACGCAATGCGATAGTCTGCAGTTGTCCCCCCACCTGATGTCCAACTGAGTGTGATCTGCACAGCGGAATCTGCGGTCGCATTTGGTGAAGTCGGATTATTCGGCGTTGGCTGACCCAGCGTCGTGGCGGTGGCTGTCACACCATTCGAAGCATCCGGTGTGGCATTGCCATTAATCGAGCAAATCCTAAAGCTATACTGCGTTTCGTGAGTTAATCCCGTCACGGCACGCGAGGTACCCGTGATCGAGTTTTCCGAAATCGGTGTACCCAAGGCACAGGTTGCCGGAGCTGTGGCACCGGTTTGATAAGAGATTCTATACCCCGCGGTGGTTCCCCCGCCAGAGGTCCAAGCGACCGTGATCTGATTATATGTGTCCGCGGTGGCACTTGGCGCAGTCGGTTCGCTCGGAGCTGCTTGCGGCGCAGTTGTGGCCGTTGTCGTCACCCCTCCCGAGACAACCGGCGTTGGATTGGCATTGGTGGCGCAGACCCTAAAGCTATACTGCTGGTTCGATACCAAGCCGGTTATAGCATGACTTGAGCCCCCAATCGATCCTGGGCCGATCTGCGAGTCGGATGCGCAATTCACTGGAGCTGAGGGGCCAGGTTTGTATGCTATTCTAAAGCCTGCCGTGGTGCCACCACCCGAAGTCCAATTCAAGGTGATTCGGCTCGACGAATCTACGGTGGGAGAAACCCCAATCGGATCGTTCGGTGCTAGAGCCAATGGATCAACAACCGTCGCCGTCAAGAAAGTAGTACCGCCCGAAGCCGTAAACCCAGGCTCAGCTTTATCCACGCCGCAAACACGGAATGCATAGCTGCGGCCGGGGTTAAGGCCGCGGACAACGACACTTGTGCCCATAAATTGGTCTTCTTTGATGACCGGCTCCTGAAAGCAGCTATCCGGAGGAACCACGCCTTCGCGGAAAGCAACGCGGAATCGCGGAGTCGCGGCGCCACCCGACACCCAGGTTAGCGTTAGCTCCGTAGGCATGATGGCTGTCGCTGCGATATTGGTAGGATTTGGCAGCGTCTTGGCCGTTGTCGCCGAAACTATACCACCGGTACCGCAACCCGCCTGTCCGGGTGGGCAGTAACTCTTATCCGAGCACATACTGTTGGTCCATTGGCAGACATCGCTCTTGCTCTCGCAAACGCTTTGATTGCCATTGTAGGACGCGCAGGTGACAAAGCTGGCTGCTTCGCAGTAGGATCCTGTCCAGGAGCAGGAACTGCCCTGAGAGGCGCATGTTCCCTATTCAAGCATTTTCCAGCAGCTAGAGGGCAGGCCGGCAACTTCACAATATTCACCGCTTGGTCCGCGTGCCCATACATAGCCCTTTCCCTCGCAACCGGTGCGATCCGCCAAGGCCGTTGACCCACCGGAGGTGTTACAGAACCATGCGCCTGTTGATTTATAGGCGATCGCCCCCCCATCGGCCGCACAGCGATCACGTTCGTCTGCCGTGGGTCCCGTGGCGCCAGCCACTGGTTTTGAACTCGGGTATTGGCAGCGCCCATCGTCGAGCCAAATCCCTTTTTGCTGCAAGCAGTCGATCCGCATATTGTTAACAAACGACGTGGTGCTGCTTTGCACCACCGACACCACGGCCCCAAGTTTGCTTTGATCAAAGCTGGTTTGACCAACAAGAGCATCCCGGCAGCCTTCGGCAATTGAGGCGGTAACATTATAAATATCGGTGGCTTTGATCCCCGCCTGCGCAAGGCCATTCACCATCCCTGTGGTAAATCCCGAGGCCAAAGAGTTGATCTCGCCCGCAAAACCATTGCCCGTCGCCTGCTGATACAGTGCGTTTATGCTGCTCTGCGAGACCGCCTGCGAGGTTTTCTGCAAGGCAGTCTGATCGAACACGCCAGAATCTTTCAACGCACCGAGACCAGCCATGGTACCTGTCGCCACGGCCTTTGCCGCACTCGAGACGACCGACGCGTCTTTTAAGCCAAATTTATCGAACATCGAGATCGCGCTCGATGACCACGAAGCCGTGAGGGTCTGGATATCGCCCGCGTTTGTGACACCAATTTCGGCTAGCGGCGTCACGGCACCTTTCATAATATCCGTCATCAGTGGCGGAATTTTTTCGGGCGGCAATCCTGCTCGGCTTGCGCCAGTCATAGCACCCTGCACGCAGTCCTTGACGATGGCATCCACATCTTTGGCCTCGCTGACCCCAGCCTTTTTGAGCGCCTTGACCGCGCCACCCATCACATCGCCAACGGCGCTCTGCATCTGGGCACTGCTGGATAGACCGAGGGAAGGCAAGCTACCGACAGTCTCGGTCATCATAGGACCTACGACAGTGTTAAGTTCAGCCCCTGAGATTCCACTCTTCCCCAAGGCTCCAACGGCGTTTGAGATCATGTTCGTCACCGATGATGCGACATTGCCTGTCGCGACATTCGAAGACTTCAACCCTTCAAGACCCGACTTCATCGTGTAGACCATGACATCTTTGATTTCGGTATTCGAGTAGCCTGCCGTCGTAAGATTTGAGACAGCGCTGTCCATAACCGCACCCACACTGCTTGAAAAATCCTCATCCGAAAGCCCTAGGCCTTCGAGGTTGGTCATCGCAGCCTTGGTCACTTTACCCGGAATCACGCTCTTAACCTCTGGACCGACGTTATCGAGATGACCGTTTAATGAGGTAAATGTAGTTTTGGTAATCAAAGACAGCGAACCCATCTTTTTGCTACCGCTATCTTGCCCCGCCGCCGGATCATTCAGGGTTTTGACAGCCCCCCCCACGGCGAGAGGAAGAAGCACATCAAGGCTTACTTCGCTCGAAGTTTGATCGGCAAGTTTGAGCTGAGTAGTGGACGCACTGCTTAGCCCCGCGAGCGCTCCCCCCGAAACCACCTTCGCATTGTCCGACGACATGCCAGACTCGACCAAGGCAAGCTCGATATCCTCGACCACCTTGAACGACAAAGCCAGACTACTGACCGTTTTAACAGAGTCTGTGCTCTTAACTCCGATGCTGCGCGTCTTCATTTTTGAAGTCTGCTCACAGCTCGCCAGCATAGCGACTACTGACGCTGACACTGCAAAGAGCCGTTTGTGGAAAATTCGCCTTTTCATAGCACGCTCCAAGATGATCGAGGTGCCCCTCCCAAAGGGGTAACAAGACTCCTATCGGGTTTGGTTTAAAAAACTTTATACAAAGATAAAGTGACCCATTTTTGTTTTTTAAAACAAAAACTTACACAGGCGCTCCCCTCGGTATTTTTTTTCGAGGTTTTTGGGTTTGGGCCGAATCTTGAATTAGTTAATAATTTCGAAATGATGCAGAATCTTCGCATGGTACTGATATGATAGGATTTTTATGAAGCGACCATCGGCGCCTGCGCAGGTCGGGTCCCCTGACAAGCGGGCTGCGCTGGTTTAGATGTGGAACAGAGGCCAGCTGCCGAAACCTCAAATCTGCCGTCAAGCCGTTACACCACCATAGGCCTTGATCGGCGTCTCACCGATCAGCTTGCGAAATACCTCGGTATAGCCCGGCGTGAAATGCTCAGGCCCCAGAAAACCAACCTGGTGCAAATGGTGATGAAGCTCTTTGAGGTGATAGGGAGGTATTTGTGGGAGCAGGTGATGCTCAAGATGGTAGTTCACATAATTTGGTGCAAAGGTCATGCGGCCCAGAATCCCTGTTCGCGTCGTGCGGGTATTCAGCATGGGATCGAGGCTATGAACATTTTCGGTGACAGCATGTTCCGCCGCATTGCGGATTCGACTGATCAGCATATAGGGGCTCAAGAAGGCGGCTCCCCACAGTACAAAGCATTCGAGCAGATTGAGTTGGTAGCAGAGATAGAAAAACACGAGGTAGAAGGCGATTGATCGCCTCAGCCCCCATAGAGCGTTACCGATTTTTTCGCGTTGGGAAAGCTTGGCATCGGTTGAATGCTGGGCATAGGAAAGCTGGTACGCTATCTCACCTGAATTCATTTTCCACAAAAGGATAAGTGTTTTTATTCCCGTTATACCCGAAATATCGCGCAGAATTTTTCGCACCATGCTTTCGCGGCCAACCGGGTAGCTGATATAGTTCGAACGATCAGGATCGCGAGACGAACCAGCGGTGCGGTGATGCTCAAGGTGATAGGTACGGTAGCGATCCAAATCAGCAAAGATCGGCGCTCCAAATAGCCAGCGCCCCAAAACCTCGTTCAATTTTTTACTGTGGAAGAGGGCCTGATGGGACGCATCATGCATCAAAATCGCAAGCCCCAGCTGGCGGTTGGCAAGGATCACGAGGCTAATGATATAAGCGTAAACACTTCCAAGCCACACAGGCACGAGCAATGCCCCAAGGATAATCCCGAAATTGACGACCACCATGCGCCAGGCAAGAAAATCAGACTTGAGTAAAAAAGGCTCAAGCGTTTTTTTATCGAGATTGCGAATTTGCCGCCTCTGATTCATCGACAACCCTTTTCAAAGGATGCTGCTCTAGCAGAGTATCGAGACACCTATCATAGTCCAAGTCACAGCCAAAATCAGCAAACTCCGCCTCGACCATCCGAATGAACTGTAATCCATAGAAAATACTAGGATATTCTCCTTAAGATCTAATCAACACGCGGGAGATCCTTCGTCGTTTTACTCCTCAGAACACGCCGCTGGCACCTTTGCACCAGCGGCTCATTCACGCCAGTGGCTCATTCACGCCAGCGGCTCAACATAGCCTCGATCTGATCATAATAGTCCCGGTAATGGCGAAGATCAGAAAAAACCTCCTTGGCCTCATCAGCAAACTGTAAGCTAAAGGAAATGTTCCGAGATTTGAGAAGATCCACGATCTTTTGCGGGTTATCGCTCGTTCTTAGAAATAACCCAACATGAGACCCAAGGTTTGCAGGGAGGTCGAGCCAGACCTCATCGGGCGAGGTCTGGACAAACACGGCCACAACAAGGTCGATGAAACCGCGTTCCAGCGCCACAACCCTCAAAGCGAGCCTGCCGCCATACCTCCCTCCCCAAAGCGCAATCCCAGAAATCGGCCAATTTGAACGAATTTGTTTGAGCCCCTCCACAATATCTTGCGCCTGAAGGCCGGGATAATCGTCCTCCCTAAACTCCCGGCCGTAGCCGGTGCTGCCGCGGTAATTGACATAAAATACCGCATACCCCTGCCGGCAGAAGTAGTTTGCTTTTGCTTGCCAGCCGGCAAAGACCTGAGAATGTGGCCCATCATGAATGGGAACAATGAGCGGCACTGCTGATTTGGCGATCTTAGGCCAATAAAGCAATCCATGAATCCGTTTCCCGGCATGCTCCCAATGGACGTCGTGACAAAAAAAAGGCGCGCTCGTTGAGCAGGAAAGGGCATCTCCATCGTTCGGCGCTTCTCTAGAACAAGCAAGAATCTCATTGCCGATAAAGCGCGGCGGAAGGGAAGCTGAGGACGAATCATTAGCCGCAGATCTAATTTGTTTCAAAGGGGTTACCCAGACAAAGGGCCGTCTGTCGGAGCTTGATCCTAAAGTCGCCAGCATCGAATCCATTTCTGGGTACCACGACTGAAGACTCGATTCTAGATCACAACGACTTTTATGAGACTCAACTGCCGGAGCAATCCTGAGATCTTCGATGTGCTGCTGAGGCCAGTGGTGTTGCTTCCCCGTCCCGCCGAGCTTCAGCTCGTATAGATAGCTCCGACCCGCATTGCGTGCCACATAAAAAATGTGATCCTGGTCAACATAACCCCAAAGGCTATGGCGGAGATCGACGAAGTCATTGAAATCGCGAAGTTGCAATTCAAATCGTTCTTGCTCGCCGCAATCTAGGCGATACCGGTGGAACACGGTTCCTAATTCATACTCTGACACAAACCCGAGCGTGCTTCCATCCCAAGAGAATTGCGGGCTTGCGCAAATCACGCCGTTCAAGACCTGGACCACGGATAGATCTTCCAAGTTTATGTACTTGATGCAAGACGGGAGCGACTCCCCCTCAGCAAAAGCCAGGAGTCTATGGTCCGGAGAAAGCTGAAGCTGAGATATCCAGGAGGCGCTCTGATACAAGAGTTTCGTTTCAAAGCGCCACTCGCCTTGGGATCGTGGCGCAGGTAGCCCAGAATCAAGGCCAACAAGCAAGATATCCAGGATGCCTGGAGCAGAGCTAGCGACCACGAGAGCCCTAGGTTCACCGGAATCCAACCCAACGACGAGAGGCCAACCCAGCCTCATTGGAGCCAATCCTGCCCGATGCTCAGCACCGGTTTTGCGATCATGAAAAATCAGGTCGCCGTCACGCGCCGCAACATAACAAAACCACCGACATCCGGCATCATAGCTCCGGCTCTGATAGGGCAAAGTAGCAAGCGGTGCAATACCTTGCTCGTTCAGGCGGCCGTCGCGCGGAGTGCACAACACCGGCTCTCCAAACTCGTGGCGGACCAAAAGCCATCCCTTCGCCCACGGATCCCAATTAAGTTGAGACAAGATGCCTTTTTTTTCTGGCAAGCCGGTCAAGCGAACACTTCTCCAAAAAATTGCAGAGCGATTGCCCAGGCGCGGTTTGCCGACCGCTCGTTGTAAACCGTGCCAAATTCAGGGTCATTCGCAGCGGGGTTGGCAAAAGCGTGCACCGTATTCCCAAAGGTGTGAAGCTGCCAGTCAGCTTTGAGTTCGGTCATTTCATTCTGGAAATCAATAACCTGAGGCATCGTTGCCATCGGATCATCGCTGCCATGCAGCGCCAGAACCTTGGCTTTCACGGGCTCGCAGGGAATCTGAGGCGCAAACAGCAGTCCATGGAAGCTTGCAACCCCGCTCAAAGCAGCGCCAGATCTCGCCAGATCGAGAACAGCAAGGCCACCAAAGCAAAATCCCACGGCACCGATTCGCGAAGGATCGACACCAGGTTGATTCTTTAGCGCCGACAATGCCGCCAGCAACCGTCCTCGAAGCAGCAGCCGATCCTCAACAAAGGGAGTCATGAGCGCATTTTTCTCTTCTTTGGTCGCGCCCGTTTTTCCATTGCCATAGATGTCCATCACTAGGGCATGATATCCCGAAGCGTGAAGCCTCGAGGCTGCATTGATAGCAAAATCGTTCACCCCGCTCCAATCGGGTGCGACAAGAATTGCGGGGCGACCGGGAGCAGCTTTGAGGTACCTCCCAATTAAGGTCTGCGATTTGTCAGTGTAGGTCAGCGTGCTAATTTCCATGGCAGGTTTCTCCGTGTTCTTTCTGGTTCGGCATTATACTTAGCCAAACTTACCAACCTCGCCCAGGAAAATCACGACCCACGACGCATTTACCTATGTCGAAAAGATAGTAGAGAAAAATTCCCCCTCATGGCATGATTTCAGGCAGTTTTGTTGCGTCGGTTTGACAACAATAATCGGAACTTGTTTAAAAGATCTAGTTCTTGGTATTGCTAATCCGGCGCATGTGCCAAAATTTGACCCATTTTAAACATATTCTCACAAACGACCCATTTCGAGACAAGAAAGCGCACTTTTGGTAGACGATGGTAGACGATGGTAGACGAATCAAACCTCATTCATATCAACTCCATCGGTCTTGAAGCGACGATCATCGTTTTGTTGATCGTGCTCAATGGACTTCTGGCCATGTCGGAGATGGCGATTGTTTCGTCGCGCAAGGCGCGGCTGCAGCAACTTGCCTCTAACGGCAACAAAGGAGCACAGACCGCTCTCGATCTCGCCAACTCTCCGTCGCATTTTTTGGCCGCCATTCAAATAGGCATCACCCTCGTTGGAGTTTTTGCGGGTGCCTTTGGCGGTGCGACGGTTGCCGATGAGCTGGCGAAGCATTTAATCGACTTCCCGTTTATTGGAAAATACAGTCATCCCGTGGCGTTTGGAATCGTGGTTGTGTCCGTCACCCTGCTGACTCTCATCATTGGCGAACTGGTACCCAAGCGCCTAGCTCTAGCCAAAGCCGAGGCCGTCGCCGCATTGGTGGCTAAGCCCGTCCGCTTGATGTCCACGGTCGCGCTTCCCGCCGTTGTGGCAATCAACTACATAACCGAGGGCATACTCAAAATCATTGGAGCCGAAAGCCAAGGTGAATCGCCAGTCACCGAAGAAGAAGTCAAGATCATGATCGCCCAGGGCACCGAGGCGGGAGTGTTTGCCAAGGAAGAAGAGACCATCATGCGTCGGGCTCTCCAATTCGGAGACAGCATGGTTTCCGAACTCATGACGCAGCGTGTGCAACTGGTTCTCCTTGATGTCAACGCCTCGTTCGAGGAAAATCTTCACATCGTGCTCAACGCCTCACATTCGTATTTTCCAATCTACGAAACCAGCCCCGATCACCTCATCGGGATCGTGTCGGTAAAATGCGTCCTCAAATGCCTGAGTCATGACCAAAATCGCGATCTCAGATCCTGCCTTCAGGAGCCGCTTTTTGTCTCAGAAAGCCTTTCCACCCTAAAACTCCTGGAGCGTTTCAAGCGTACAGGAAAGCATTTGGCGCTGGTGATCGACGAATACGGTAGCACCGCTGGACTAATCACGCAGACCGACGTACTCGAAGCCATCGTGGGCGAACTCCCCGACGAAGATGACCAGGGTTCGGCGAGTATTGTCAGGCGCACGGACGGTTCTTGGCTGATCGACGGGATGCTGCCGATCCAGGAGTTCACAGAGTTCTTACAGATGGAAGAACTCAAAGAAGCCATCGATGGCGATTTTCAAACTCTCGGTGGTTTTGTGATGATGCAGCTAGGACGCATCCCTCGTGCCAGCGAGCATTTCAAATGGCGAGGCTATCGAATCGAGGTCGTCGATATGGACGGACACCGCGTAGACAAAGTTCTTGTGCAAGAATTAAATCCCAAACCCTCGCAAGCTTCACCCTCGTCGCCTACGACCTAAAGTGGGCTGGCAGGAAGGTTAAGAGAACCATGTAACCGCTCGCGTCGAAGGCAACATAAAATTGGCCAAGACATCACCCAGCTTTTTTGCGAAGCCGCCCATCAGCCACGATCTGCTGCTCAAGATCACCGAGGCTGCGGCATTCCCAGAATCGACTGGGTGGAATCGATACACCAAACTGATCCTGAATTGCCCCACTTAGTTCGATAACGCTCAACGAATCCAGTCCATAACTTGTGAGCGGGCGATGCCGCGATACATGCTCCTCGGGAATATTGTGGTTGACCTCAAGCCAAGTGGCGAGAAAAGCAAAAGTGCTGCTCGGGATCTCACAATATTCTGGTTCTGAGTTGTTCGGTATTGTTTTAGGTTGCGTATGAAATGGCACAACATTATGCAAGAGCTCTTCCCGAGGCGAAATGTCATGAGATACAATTCCCGCAAAAGAAGCGATACTCTTCAACGATATATCACGCTCGAGTGCAAACTTCGCAGCCTCTTGAATTCTTTTTGGGGCGATCTCGCCCATGCTATCCCGCGAATCGACCAGTGCATCAGCGTCATTGCGCGGTTGACCAAAATTTAGGATCGGTTCGCCCTGAATCCATCGGAAAACCACGACAATTTTGCCGGACATCAGAGCTTTTTGTGTAGCCCTTCTCTGAATTTTGCCACTCGATGTTTTTCTAATCTCGCCATGGGCTAAAAAAGAAATGATCGCGATACCGACCTCATATTCCCGTGCAATCGCTTCCAGTATCGCCTCGGATATCTTTAAAAAATCTTTTGCCTCGGTGATGTCTTTTAACTCGCATGCGATCGCGATCTTTTCACTCGCCTCCCCCTCGGCAGAAAAAGCAGCACAAAAACCTGGTCTGATCGCAGGATGGCATTGCTCCACGACATGCTCGATATCGTGTGGGACGAGGTTGCGTCCATTGATGATGATCAAATCCTTAAGTCTACCGACCAGATAAAGCTCGCCCTCATGAACGAACCCAAGATCGCCGGTGCGAAAATAAACACCCTGCGATGCCTCCCTGAGTTTGCACTGAAACGCTTTCTGGGTATCTTCCGATCGATTCCAATAGCCTTTCGCAATATTGGTTCCTCGTAGCCAAATTTCACCAATTTCAAGAGCATTGGTCTTCGACCCAGTTTCCGGGTCAACCACAACAAGTTCCTCCTGCACAGCGATGCGGCCGCAGCTCGGCACACTCATTGTTCTGGAGGATCTGTGCGATTGGAGCGCGACCTGATTGTTCTCCATCGCGGCTTTATCGATCAAGCATTCTTTCGGAGTCAAACCAAGATTTCCACAGCTTACCAACAGAGTTGATTCGGCTAAACCATAGGAGACTAAAAACCTGTTCAGCACAAAGCCACTGCTAGCAAATGCATGGGCAAATTTGAG
Organism: uncultured Oligoflexales bacterium; assembly: GCA_964582405.1. Classification (GTDB taxonomy): domain Bacteria; phylum Bdellovibrionota_B; class Oligoflexia; order Oligoflexales; family Oligoflexaceae; genus CAZOSN01. The sequence continues at coordinate 13,123 of CAZOSN010000117.1, forward strand.
CATTGTTTCCTGCCGGACAGGCTCAGCGGCATTAACAAGAAGCCGCAGCGAGGTTAGATCTAGGCCGAGTTTCTGAAAATCCCTAATCTTGCGAACGCACAAATCGAAAGCAAAATTTGGGCCGCCGCTGATCGTGGCTCGGTATTTCGTTATCGCCATGAGCCATCTCACTGGCCTTTCGAGAAAAGCTGTGGGTGGCATAAGGATAACAGTCGCACCCACAAAAAGCGGCTCAAGAATTGCCCCCACAAGACCTAAATCATGAAACACCGGCAACCAACTCACCTGAACGTCGGATTCGGTGAATCCAAGCGCATCACGAATCATACGTAGGTTTGCGGCAATATTTCCGTGGGAGACCATAACACCTTTGGGGGTGCCGGTTGATCCGGATGTATACTGAAGCATAGCAAGGGAATCCGGATCAACCGGCACCTCGCGCCATTCCGAAGCCCAGAAATCTGGCAAGTTTTCGACTGCGATCATCTCACAATCCACCTCGCGGCCGTTCAACGAAAACCGTAGCGTCTCAAATACTTCGGTTGTTGTGAGAATCGCCCGAGGGCAAGAATCTTTGATGAGATGAAACAACCTCCCCGAACCCCGGTTGGGGCGCGGTGGGTAAGTTGGTACGGCAATTAGACCGGCATAAAAACACCCTAGAAGCGAGGCCGCAAAATCGATCCCAGAAAGAAATACCAGAACCACCCGGTCTCCTGGAACGCATTGCCTTTGGAGGTAGGCCGCGACCGTGCGTGCTCTTTTGTCGAGCTCGCCATACGTGACTGAGGCCGTCTCCTCTTCGCCATGCTCGAGAAACCGAAACGCTATTCGATCCGGGTGCCACGTCACGCGCTGCCAAAAGCTGGCTAGAAAGTTGGATTTAAGAGAAAAATTATCTTCCTTTGTCGCAGTCATCAGGAGGTCCTTCCAGCTATCGATCAAAAATCCACCGAGGGGGGATCCTAACGATCAAACAGCATGTCGGAAGGTTGATTTCAAAATTGAGAAAAACTCGAACAACGAAAAAATATACCAACTAATACGATACGTTATGATTAAGGCTGGACACTTCTGATCGTCTCGACCAAGAGCTCGAAATCGAGCGGTTTGGCGAGCAAGGCTTGACCGCCCATTTGTCTGACGTCTTCGTCACTAACCTCGGCAAAAGCGCTCATCAGGAGAAAAGCCGGCGATTTCCTGTCTCGCTCACGAAGAACTTTCAATAGATCGAGGCCTGTTCCGCCAATCATGCGAAGGTCGCTAATGACCCACTGGACCGTCTCCTGATCAACCACAGCCAAAGCGTCATCGACCGATGTTGCCGTGAGGCAACTGAATCCCTCAAGCTCCAAATATTGTTTGATTATCTCGCATAGGAGCGGTTCATCATCAACGATCAATATCTTCATGCTTCGACTCTTCCATGGTCATTCGCTATTCAAAATTCTGTGATGGTAACGCGCTGACAAAAACCGGCTGACTCGGCGCCTGAGTCACGCAATTGCGTCCTGAACGCTTGGACTCATAAAGCGCATTGTCTGCCGCCTTCACCAAGGATTCAACATCAAATGTGCTGTCATTTAAGCTTGCGACCCCGATGCTCACGGTAACACCCAGAACCTGCCCATCAATGTTGATCTGAGACTCGGCAATGCTCGTCAAAATCCTGGTTGCGACCAACAGGGCTCGGTCGGGATCGGTTTCGGGCAAAATAATACTGATCTCCTCACCGCCATAACGTGCAACCACGTCAGATCCCCTGCAGACATTTTGGATCGTTGCAGCGGTCTTCTTCAAGACAAGATCGCCCACCTGATGCCCCCAGCGATCATTAAAATCCTTAAAGTGGTCAATATCGACCATTATGATCGACAAATCTCGTATCTGCCTGCGAGCACGAAGAAACTCTTTGACTAGCATGCTCTCAAAATATTCATGATTGTAGAGACCAGTCAAGCCATCTGTGGCAGCCTTGAGTGACAATTCAAGCCTACCAGCGGCAGCAAGGCAAATGATTTCCAGAATCTCAGTTCGTTGGGCGGTAAAAGTTCCGGCCGCTACCCGACTCTCCAAGTATAAGAGCCCCACAAGCTTTGCCTCTTGGCCAAGGCC
>CAZOSN010000118.1:0-15221 GCA_964582405.1 uncultured Oligoflexales bacterium
TGATCAAGCAGATCGTTGATACGGATGTCGATGCGGTGCGGCTTGTGGGGCGTGGCGAGGCAATCGATGGTCTGTTGGAGCGGTTGGTTAAATTGCGCGCAGGGTTTGAGGCCAAGGGTGTCGCGGTTCCCATCATCGTCGATACGGTGCGGAAAGCCCGGGGTTTTGTCGCTAAGATTTCGGGTTCGGCTAGTCTTGAGCTAAGCCAAGAGGTTCGTATAACCGAAGATGGCCAGGGCGGTGATCTCGAAATAAGCACAGCCAACTGGTCGGGTTTTTTTGAGGTGGGAGTTCCGGTCTACCTCGGTACGGGCGATGTGGTTCTGGTTCCAGAAAGCCTCGGCGCAAGATTTGTCATGATGCGCGTAACACGCGCCGGCTTGGTTGAAGTGGGTATGGAAGTCCACTGCCCCTTGACGAGGCAGCCCGTTACCCTCGAGCATGTTGATAAGGACCTCGTCGAAAAATCGGTAAGCTGTGAGGTTGACTATCTCGTAATCCCGGGGATCGAAGATCCCGAGGAATTAAATAAACTCAAAAAACTCCTGCGTTCTCATTCAAAATCGCCGCCTTGGCTTATTCTTAAAGTGGATTCGGAGCGGATCTATCGTAGTCTCAAAGATATGCTGCCTTATATTCACGGTGTTTTGATTTCTCGCGTTGAGATCGCCATGTGCACCGAGCCAGCTCGGGTGCCTATGATTACGAAAGAAATCGTGCAGATGTGCAACGATCACGCCAAGATCGTGTTGGTTGCGAGCGATATCCTGCGTTCAATGCGCACCAATGCAACGCCTACGCGTGCCGAGGTTTCAGATATCGCTAACGCATCGATGGATGGAGCCGATGGTGTGGTTTTGTCCGAGGAGCTTGCGCTCGGTCGTCATGCGCGACGCGGTTTGATGCTGGCCAGGCGTGCGATCGAGGATATCGAAAAACGTGCGGAAGTCCATGAACTCAATTGGCTCCGACATGCCCCCGAGGTGTCCAATACTCTGTCAGCAGTTACCTTTGCTGCCTATCGAACCGCGCATCGGAACAAAGTTAAGGCTATAGTTTGCCTCACCAATCAAGGCAACACGTCGCTGCTCCTGTCATCGTTTCGATCGAATATCCCGATTTTCGCGGTTACCTTGAGTAAAGACATCTTGCGTCGCGTGGGTCTTGTGCGTGGCGTAAGCGGAATTTTGCTAGAGGAGGCCCCTAATATCGAATCAGTTCTTCCCATCATTAATGAACGCATTGTGAGCGACACTTGGCTCAAAGCTCATGATAAAATTGTCTTTGTATCGGTGAGTTTGTCATCGGTTGGCGAAAAAGCAAGCAATCTTTTTACGATCCAAACCCTTAAGTAGCTCTGGGGGGGAATGATGGTTTGTAGACGTGACTCAGGTTTCGCGTTGGGGGTGATTTTTTTTGCTGCGCAAGCTCATGCAGCGCTGCGCGAGCCAGTTGAACTCAAAATCGATCAGCCATTTAGCCAGGAGGCCGGCAAGTATGCGACGCTGGGCATGACGCACTATACGGCAACCTTCTATGACGCAAACGACTACAGGGCAAGTCAAACACCGTCATTTGAGACCAAAGGGCGGTTTGGCCTCAGGCTATACAGGGGAATATTGGACACATTTGCCGAAGTCGGCATGGTAAAATTTGCCGAAACTCAAAAAGTTGAGCAAAAAAGATCGAGGCTCGGGGCATCCTACTACCCAGCATCAGGAGAGCTAGGAGAAATCCAGTTCTATACCCAAATTGATCTGCCATTCAGCGAAGCCAAGGTCGATGAAGAGGCCAAGGATCCGCACAAACAGGGGGCAATTATTACCCTAGGGTTCTCACCGACCCTGAGTTATGAATTTAATGCTAATGGTGGGCCACTGGCCTTGAGACTTGGAGGCGATCTTTGGACGCGTTTGTATAGCAGGGCACAAGCCCTAGATGCCAACGATGTTGACGGTGCGGATTTTGACCTCGTCAAAAAAGTTGAATCAGAGGAAGTTGAAGATAAGGTTATGACCATTGATGATCAGATCAGATTCGGCGGCTATTGGTCACCCAACTATATCAGGCGATTTTTTGCCGAAATCATGATGATCTACGACAATCATCATTACCCCTTTTATTATACGGTCGAAGGCGAGGGTGAAGATCCCGATCGAATTAGAAGTGAGTACAAAACAAAGCGCCTTTCGCGGTTGCGGCTTAGAGGCGCGTTTAAAATCAGCCCACACCTTTTTGTTCGCAATGATTTCTATCAGCTTTATGAAGGATTCTACAGGGCCGAGGCTAGGCTCCCCGAGGTTCGTATGCTAAATATGTTGCAACTTGCTTACAATTTTTAGCGGACTTTGGGTATGGTGGATGCAAACGAATTTGTTGAATTTGAGCATAAGTTTTTGGTGAGTGTTGACGAAAAGAATAGTATTATTAGTAATTTACAATCAATGGCGCCGAGCAAGGCCTATCATGTCGATGTTGAAGATCATTATTTTCTGGTAGCCAAGGTTCCCGGATTTATCTACCGATTTAGAAGGGACCACCAGTACAATCAGCTCACAGTAAAGAGTCTCGTGCGTGATTCAGAGCAGCGCACCGAGGTCAATCTCGACCTTGATCGTCGGTTGGGCCTCAGCGCTGCAAGGGCGTTTTTGTCGGTTCTCGAGATCGAGTTTGAGGCTAAAATTGCCAAGTCCGTGGAAGTTTTCTATTTCCCCGAAGTTGAGATTGTCTATTACGAGGCCTCCTCCGAGGACGCAAAAATCGCATGCGTTGAATTCGAGGTTCGCCAGGAATTTAAATCAACGCCCCGTGATGTGTTAGAATCCTATCAAAAGAAACTTGGGTTTAATCAAAGAACGCGTTGTCAAGAATCTCTTTTTCATTTGTTGATCTTTTCAAAGCTTCCTTCGGCTCTGCAGAATCATATGTACTCCCTCGCCTAAGCTGGCTATCTTAGAGCCTGTTTAAAAAGGGTCAGTTTTTGATTTTCTCTGCGTTGACCCTGCGCTTCCGATGCTCATTTTATGCGCAAATAAACTGCGCTTCGGTTTTCGGGTCGCCTTGATAAAAACTGGCCCTGGTTTTAAACAGGCTCTTAGCTTCTCTTCACGTCTGGTGGGTTAGATCATCAGCTTCCCGAGTCACAGAGCTGCCATCGACGTGACTAACAAAAAATTGTATACTGGTAGTGTGCATGACAGCTCCATTTTCTGATTTGACCTCTCAAGAAATCTTACGGCATGCCGAAACAATACCTGCTGTCATGATCACACTTAGGTTAGGGACGCGAATGAAGCAATGGGTCTTCATACCAGGTTTGGTTCTTGCGGTGACAAGCTCCGCGAGCTTTGCCGGCAGCGATCAGCACTCCGTGCGTGATTGGCTTGACGATGGCGAGGGCTCGGTGAGTGAGTTTGTGGCGCGCTATCAAGCCTTGCCCAAGTCTGAAGCAGGTGACGAATCGATTGGATCGGATCAGCAGCAAAGCACATCCAGCACGACTGCGCGGGCCACGAAGGTGTCAGACCTCATGGGGAATCGCGAATTTGTCGTGAACGACTTTGTTGCACGCTACGAGGATTCCGAGCCGAAGGCGACTCAAGGTTTCCCCAAAAAATTACCTAAGATTCCCAAATATATGAAGCAGGATAGTGTAGCGGCAAATGGCCCGCCCAAGGTATCAACTCCGGTGAACCGCACACCGGAATTGGCATTGAGTGCAGCTAAGCCGATACCTCCAAAGCCTTTGATCAAACCCCAGGTCAAGCCTCGCGTGGCGTCGCCGGCGCCTCAGGAGAGTTCGTTAAAGCAGCTGCTTGCGGCCGGAAATCAAACGCTGACGATCCGCGCTGATGCAGACAAACCATACTCCCTCTCCCCTGCCAGGCTTTCCCTTGCAGACATAGGGGATAAGGTTTCGGTTGTCTTCGTCGGATTTCAAGATCAAGCGTTGCGCGAGACTTCGCTCTTTGTCAGAGACGAGCAGTATTTGGTTTGGGATGACAAGAAGCAGGTACTCACGGCGGCCAAATTGGGCAAGACTGAACTCTACGTCTTTCAAAAGGGGCACATGTCCATCGTGCCCATCGAAATAGGCTCGCTCGATGAAAACGATTTTTCGATTCCGCCAGAATTAGTTGCCTTGGACAAACCCTACAAGGCTGAGCATGCTGCGCTCCGTTCAAGTCAGGACGGCAAAATTGGGTTGGCCCAGAGCGAAGCTGAGGTGGCTCGCACGCTCGAGCGCGCAAGGCAGGCGTCCAGTCGATTTGCGCGTGAAGGTGAGATTGCGGGCTGGAAAAATCTCACAATTCAGATGATTGATGACCGGTCGGTACCTGCTGAATCGATCATTTATCCAGTTGTCGGGGCCCAGATCAAGGTTGTAGGCACATCTTTCGTTATGACGACCAACGGCACCGGTCATGTGAGTTTAAAAGATGTGCCCATCGGTGCCAGGTTCATGGTTCAGGCCACCGATCCCGCTGGCCGTTATATGCCCACCTACACAGAAGTCTATGCTGGGTCAGATGAAGGCAATGAGGTCGTTCGAGTAAAGATGATCCGTGAGCCGATTTTCCAGGCTTATGGGCTGGTTCTTCAGCGAGCCCAAGATATGCAGCTGGCATCGTTCTGCGGCCAGGCAATGAATCGAGAACATCAGGCACTGTCTGGTGTCAACGTGAGGCTTAGCGTGGCAGCGGACGGCCCACTTTATTTTGGTAACTACGGACCTGATCGCAACGGGACAGTGACCAGCGCCAATGGTCGGTTTTGTTTCCTCAATGTTTCTCCAGGATTGACTCAGGTCGACTTTTATCGCAACCAAGAATACCTTGGTACCTTTACCATGCCCCTGGTGGGCGGGGCGCACCTTGAAGAGGAATTTCCTCTCAGCGCCGGATCGGAGCTTCGGACTTATCTGACGGTGGCACCGACTGCTCATGAGCAGATCTACGGAACCTCTGGCGAGGAAGCTCCACTCCGAACCGTCGATTCGGTCGATCTTCTGGTAATTGGTGATTCAGATCCCATGGAATACTTTGATAGCGGGATCATGGGACTCAGCGAGGGAGCCAACTTTTACCGAGGCAGGCTCTATGGGTTGTCTCGAGCAGCTGAGTTTGAGCAGGTACTCTACTCCTATGACGAGGATAGCGACGATTCAGTAACGACTTTGATCCCACGAGGTTTTGTCGAGGACCTCTATACATCTCTGGTTCAAGCGCAAGATAATGTACCGATCGCCTACGATGAATCTCTAGGTACTCTGCTGGTTGATTTTGGTCATCCCGCAAGCCTCGGGGGCAAGAATGTCGCCGTTAAGGTTGTTGATAGTATCGGGCGTGAGCTCGACTCTGGTTGGTACTATGGAGATAGCCCGGACGTTACCAAAGCCGTTTTCTTTAACCTTCAACCGGGGATTTACACGGTGATGGTTGCGTCGGATACTGATCAATGGCTGGCGATGCAGACGATCGCCGTCGATTTCGAAACCACATCGCTCGTCCGGTTAGGTCGCCAATTTAAGAATAATTCACCGCAGCAGAGGGCCGTCGCCAGCACCCAAGTTATGCCGTCGTTAGTCGATGACTCTCGCTCTGAGGCAGATCTTCCAATCGAAGAATCACCCGCGATCGAGAGTTCTGATATGAGCCAAAATACTCTTTAGGTTCAGCGCGGAATAGAAACGCGCAAAGAATTCAACCCAAATTTGGCTAGCTGGCCTAAAACGGACAGCTGATTTTTGGGCCTATTGCAAAGGCATGCCGAGCCGCGGAATAAGCTGTGCTGGGCCTTTGTCTTCTTTTGGTTTTTCTGTTTCGTCGTTGGCATCGTCAGCTGAGTCTTTCTGAGGAACGTCGCGCTTTCCCCGGGTAGGCTTTTCGCCAGGTTTCGGGGGAACAGCGGATAATTTGATGGCCTCAGGCTTGAGTGGAAGTTCGGGTCTGAGGTCAGGCTCGTCTGATTTTGGCATCGTTTTAAGGCCACAACTGACTTGGGTGATTATGAGTAGCAGCAGCGCGAGGAGATTCTGATTGAGAACCGACTGAAAGGACTGCTTGAGTGCCTTGATGCGTGTATTGAGGCGGTGCTTTTCGTGGGAAGACTTGTGTTCTGAACCTTTCAACCCCTGGGCCGCCTGAGCCAGGCACTCCTTGGAGAGCCTGGGGTGGATGTGCGAAAATTCTTCGGGCAAAATGTCTGTTGGAGTGATTTTATTGTCCTGGCAATACCGATTGAGAAGTTGGGCGGCCGACTCAGCCTCGTTTACATGCATTCCGCGCGCGACCAGGTCTGAGATAATGCAGCGAAGCATCGATTTTGCCATATAGCTATGACCGGTCGCGGCCATGGCACCTACCACCATACCTTCGGTCAAATCATGGCTCAGCTTTTTCAAAGTTAAATTGATGATCGTAACGGTAGAATTATAATTTTGCCGACGAAGCTCCCAGGCATCAAAATCGTCCGTGTCAGGGTATGAAATCAGTGACAACCTCGTCGCTTCCGCTCTGAGCCAGCCACATGTTGATGCGACTGTGGGTTTTACAAATTTTAGGTCGCTTGACTGGCAAACCTGAAGAAAGCTACTAAGCTGGTCGGTAAGGCCCAAAAGGAGTTGAGACATGGCCTGATTAATCTTGCGCTCGCCGGTATAGGGAGTCGGCTCAGCCACAATCGTTCTAAATCCTAAGGCCCTGACCATAGTAAGATCCAACTCTTCATCGGTTTCCGTATAGGGGCTCAAATCTGCGGGCAACATCTGATAAAGTATTTGCTCGATCCCCTCGACGGTTCTCACGGCCTGATGAATTTCTTCGCAAATATCGACTATTAAAGATGCCAAGAGAGTCTGACGCTGGAAAACACCACCTGTATGGACATTGATAGTCCGGTTGAAAAGCAGCTGCGATTTCGCGAGTAGAACATCCCCGAGTTCAGCCAAAGTCTGCTTCATTTCATGAACAATGGGCCTCAGGCTGACCCGGGCAACATTTAAGTTAAGCCCAATATTACCGTAGCGGTGCTGTAGAATTCTGACAAATCGGTTTTCCTCGGCATTAAACAGACTTAGGATAGACTGGTCTTGCAGGATCACCTGGTTTTGGATATTACGGATATTAACCCGCAATTCGTCAGCGTCTGATTGCGCAATAATGTTATTTTGCAGCAGAACCCCAGCTGTGGAACTCAAAAAATCGAGTAGAATGCCGAGATCCAACCGATAGAACAGCTTCCAGTCGATATTGGTTTCCATAGAGACCACCTATGTTTAAAACCGTGCTCAGACCCTATACCCCGACAGGTAAATTCTTCCCGGTGAAGGGTGAGATCGCCAATCCAGTGGGAATCTCCGCGTTATTCCTCGATCATTCTATTCACGATAAACCCACTCGTTGCCCTTGATCCCGTGATTGGTTAGGCGAGATACCTTAAAGAGGCCCGTGGTAATTTTATGAGATTTACTTAGCATAGTCCACGTATTTGCTTTCACGCAGTACCGTAACCTTCACCTGGCCTGGGAATGTCAGCTCCTTGCGTAACTTATAAGCGATATCGTTTGAAAGCGTCGTAACGTTGGCATCTGAGGTCCCATGGGGCTTGACCATGGCTCTGATTTCACGACCAGCTTGAATCACATAGGCAACATCGATCTCGTCGAATTTTGTAATGATTTCCTCCATCGAACTGAGGCGCTTGACATAAGTCTCAAGAATCTCTTTGCGCGCGCCAGGTCTGTTGGATGACAAAATATTTGCGGCATGCAGGATAACTGAAAGCGGACGGGCTTCCGAAAGGTTATCACGATGATGAACCTCGACTGCCTCTACGATCGCTGCCGACTCGTTAAATTTGCGGCAGAGATTGGCTCCGACCGTTGAGTGATGACCCTCGGTCTCCTGGTCTACAGCTTTGCCGATGTCATGCAAAAGGCCGCAGCGCTTTGCTTCTTTAACGTCGGCACCCATTTCGCCAGCCATGATTCCGCAGATATGCGCGACTTCAACGGAGTGTTGAAGCACAGTTTGCTGTCCAGAAGTACGAAACTTTAGCTTACCAAGATGGTAGAGAAGATCCGGATGAAGGTCTGTGATCCCGGCATCAAACGCAGCCTGTTCACCGTTTTCAAGGATGATCTGGTCAAAGTCGCTCTCAACCTTTTTTACCGTCTCATCAATTCGGGCTGGGTGGATTCGGCCATCGGCGATAAGTCGCTCGATGGTGATCTTAGCAATCTCGCGGCGAATCGGATTGAAACACGATAGAATGATTGCCTCTGGTGTGTCATCGATGATGAGATCGACGCCAGTTGCTTGCTCAATCGCCCTGATGTTTCGCCCCTCACGTCCGATGATGCGCCCCTTCATTTCGTCGTTAGGTAGGCCGACGACCGTAATAGTTGAATCGTTGACATACTCACTAGAGATTCTCTGAACCGCAAGACTTACGGTGGACTGCGCGCGAATCATCCCTTCACGGCGAGCATCCTCTTCGATTTGTTGCACGGTTTCGCTGGCAGCTTTGCGAGCCTCGGCTTCAAGCGACCTTAGCAGCGATTGTTTCGCCTCTTCCCGGGACATCTGCGCAATCCCCTCAAGAGCCTCCTGAGCGCGCTGCGCGTCTAGCTCACATTGATGGATGAGTTTGCGGTACCGCTGCGCATCCTGCTCAATCTGATCCGAGGCTTTTTCGAGTTCAGACTCTTTGCTCTCGAGCAAAGAAAGCTTCTTCTCAACCGCCTGTTCGCGATTGCGCAATTTAGTCTCGAGTTTTGCAATTTCCTGGCGCCGTTTGTTCATTTCGATATCAGCTTGTTTCCGTCGTTCACGGCTTTCTGTCTTAGCCTCTTCATGAGCCTCACGGATGATCTGCTCACTTTCTTTTTGAGCCTTGGCCAGGATTGATTCTGACTCGTTTTGGGCGGACTCAAATGTTGTCTTTAATTTATTTTTATGAAGCACTATGCCTATCAAGATGCCACCTGCAAAAAGGACAAGGGCAATTACCAAAAACACAAAATTCACCGAGAAAACCTCCTAACTTATCGTTTCGCCTCAGGATGGTAACTGGATCGCGATAGATTCGCAATGATTTGATGCCGCGAGAAGTAAAATATGATCAAGTTTAGAGATAGGTGAGTATAAGCGGAGCTAAAAAAGACGGGCTAAGGGGCAAGATCGATCATGCATCGGGTACTTCTGGCTTGCAGATCCAAGGATCCACAAGCCAGATTGCGAGCTTAGGGTGTAGAAACCACGAATTCTGCCCGGCGGTTCTTTGACCAAACGGCTTCGCCAGTTCCCTTAACAGCCGGCTTTTCCTCTCCGAAGCTGATAGTGGGAAGGCGAGCAGGGTCGAGTCCCAGCTGAACCAAATAGTTCTTTACCGATTGCGCTCTGCGCTGACCAAGAGCCAAATTGTACTCAATCGAGCCACGCTCATCGCAATGACCTTCGATCTGCACAACAGTCGAAGTCGACTTCTTCATCACTTCGCCAAGAGTATTCAAAGTCTCTTGACCTTCTTTGTTAAGTGTATAGTCGTCGAATGCGAAATAAACCGCTTTGGTCGCTGCGGCGAGCGCTGCAGCATTAGCTGCGGCAGTTGCGGCTGCAGAGGGTGGCGGTGCAGGAACTTCCTCCGGAACTGCAACAACAGGCTCTTTTGGAACTTCGTCGTCATCACAAGCTGTAATGCCAAAGCCGCAGGCCAATGCCAATGCTGCGATGGACAACCCCTTTTTTAGAATCATCGTCAAATTCTCCTGAACAACTTCTTGATAAATTAAGTGAAACCAAACCACGTCCCGTCCCCGCATTCATGAGACGACCGGCGGACTTCGCCCAATATACTCATTTAATTTAAAATTGGTAGAACTTTTCTTTGGCGAAATGCGAGGATTTCCCAGTTTTACGATTATTTTTCAGTTCTGGAGGATAGCTCCGCTTTGATAGCATGCTGCACTCCCGAAAAAGATCCTGCCGACATGAACAGCAAGATATCACCGGGTTTAGCGACCTCCGCCATCTTGTGCTGGAGATCCTCGTTGCTATGGAATGCCTGCGCAGAGGCACCAATTCTATCAGCAAGGGCGAAGGTGTCCATGCGCTGGTCTGCAGGAATACGCTTGTCCTCAGGGCAGACGCCAATAAAGGCGGCGTCTGCATGGCTAAGAGCGTCAATGTAGCGATCAGCAAACACGCTGCGCCGGCTGGTTGCATTTTTTGGTTCAAAAGCAACGAGCAGCCTGCTTTCCGGATGCGACTTGCGCAGGTTTGCGATCACATGCGCGACTGCCGTCGGATGGTGCGCAAAATCTTCGTAAATCTGGATACCTCCAACTCCACCGAGATAGTCGAGTCTTCGGGCCACACCTGCGAAGCTTTCCAAGCCTTCGATCAGCATGGCTTGAGATGGAATCTTTGCCAGCGCGTTGGCTTCGATCAAAGTTTCCAGGCAGGCCAGGCTTTGAGTCATGTTATAAACGTTGTAGATTCCGCTTAATTGCATCCGAACTTTGATGCTGCCCCAATACGTTGTTTCAAAGCTCACGATCCAGGTTGGGGTATTTCCAGAATTATCTATTTCCACGGATTCTGGATAGGGGGTGCTCGGTTTTGAAGCTGAGTTGCTGTTGATAGCTGCAAGGCTAATCAGCTTTGCCTTGACGCCCGCCTCCCTCAGACAATCGCATACCTCTGGATCATCACTATTGGCGATAATATGGCTGGAGTTTGGCACAAGCTTGATCAGTTCCACAAAGCGAGATTTTATTTCGTCGAGATCCTTGTAGATATCAGCGTGGTCGAATTCGATGTTGTTGATTAAGAGAAATTGTGGAGCATAATGGAGAAATTTTGGACCCTTATCGAAGAAGGCCGTGTCGTATTCGTCTCCCTCGATCACAAATAGCGGCCCATTGCCTAGTGCGAAACTTCTGTGCAGGTTTTTAGGAATTCCGCCGATCATATACGAGGGGTCTTCGTTGAACGCGACCAACAGATGGGCGATCAGGCTCGTCGTGGTTGTTTTGCCATGGGTACCGGTGACCACGATGGGGGTTTTTTGGGTCAGAAACAGCTCTTTGAGGAGGCCTGGGAAACTTGTGTAAGGTATCTGATTGGCAAGCACATATTCGAGTTCTGGGTTGCCGCGGCTGAGAGCATTGGCAATTACCACGAGATCTGGTTTCGCCTCTTGAATATGCTCCGGCCGATAACCTTTATACACAGGGATTGCGAGTTCATCGAGAAGGATCGACATGGGTGGGTAGATTTCAAGATCGCTCCCCACGACCCGATGTCCTGCTGCTTGCGCGAGACCCGCGACCGCGGCCATGCCCGTACCACCGATTCCCATGAAATAAATGCACTTCCTGTCAGCCATAGAGATCCCCTGTTGTCCATATGAGTTTACCGCCATCGATCGCCGCGCGACAGCCGATTCCAAGCGGCATATTGAAAGGTGTATGTCCAAACTGATCGCACGAGAATACAGGAATCTCAAGGCGCGAGGCCATGAATTCTTTGAGGCGCATGGCATCGACTCCGCGAGGTTCATCTTCGCATTGCGCAAAGTTGCCTAATACCAAGGCCTTAACATCAGAAAATAGACCTGCCTGCCTCCATTGATCCAGCCACCGTAGCATGCGACCGGGAGGCTCACCAATCTCCTCAAGAAACAAGATCGAGTTGGCTAGATTCGGTTGATATGGGGTTCCAATCATGGATGTAAGAACCGAAAAGCACCCCCCTAACAGGGTTCCTTTGGACGATGACTCCTTGGCATTGAGTGGCACGAGATCTAAGGCGACCTCAGCAGGTGCTTCATTACGGAGAAGCGCGATAACCAGCTGGGCATCGGCTTGACTAGTTTGCCAGAACGCGGTGCCTAACATCGGACCATGGAGAGAAGGCCACCGTAGTTTATCCCATAAGTGCATCTGCAGGGCCGTCATATCGGAAAAGCCCACCAGAATTTTTGGCTGACAATGCCTAAGGCGGTCCAGGTCTATAAAAGGAAGAAGCCCCTGCGCCCCATAGCCCCCTCGGCCGGCCCATAAAATTTTTAAGTCATTGGATTCCAAAGATATTTTGAGGCGTGCGCCACGAATAGCCATGCTATGGGAGGTAAATTCGGACTCTTCATCGAAGATAGCAAGGTCATCGCAGGCCACTGGCATATCAAGAATTTCTTGAAGTTCCAGTAAGTTGCGCTCAAGGTGAACCTGGCTCGGCAGACTAAATGGAGCGATAACTCGGATAGCCAAGGCGCGCCTCTCTCAATAACTTAAAGACATTTGTTTATTCATTCCCTGCCCGAAGGCTCCCTGGCGATATTATAGAATGGCTAAAGCACTTTACATTCTGACTTGGAAACTCTATGCAAGCAAAGATCGTTAACGTTGCTTAAACCCACGTAAGACGTCATTGTAACAGGATCAAACGGCGGTCCACACTAAATTTTTGCATGAGCCGACCACAAGTTCTGAGATGAACGAGCTATTCATGGAATACCGAACAGACTGTGTTTACTTTAACGGCTACAAGCCTTGCAGGTACAAGCGGGTTTGCGCCGGTTGTCCGCATTATAGCCGAGCTGAACAGCGCATACTCATCATAAGCCTTGAAGCATTAGGTGCCGTGCTGCGTTCGACCTGCTTGCTTGCACCGATTAAGCGGCGTTACCCCAATTCACACATCACATGGCTGACTTTTGCCAACGCCAGACCGCTGCTTGACTGCAACCCGCAGATCGATCGGATCATGACCTACTCGGATCGCGTCTTACCGGTACTCGATCATCTGAAGTTTGATGTCGCCTATGTGGTTGATAAATCGATGTTAGCAGGTGCGCTTGGCGAGCGGGTTCATGCCCGTGAGAAATTCGGCTTTGGGCTCGATGAACGAGGAAATATAGCACCACTTAGTTCGGAGGCAGATTATCAGTATGCGGTGGGTCTTGACGACAACCTGAAATTCTTCGTCAATCAAAAGCCTGAGACCCAGCAGATCACCGAGACCATGGGGTTACCCTGGCAGCGGGATCCCTACCTATTCGCGATGTCCGATGATGAAAAGTCTGAAGTCAGACAACGTCGCGCCACAATTCTCGCCGAAACGGGAGCGGTAGGAATCATCGGCTATTCCACCGGTTGTTCGCTACTCTATCCCTACAAGAAATTCACGGTAGAACGCTCGATAGAGATTATTCGAGGGTTTCGAGAAACTTATCCAGACTATGCTGTGGCTCTGCTTGGCGGTCAGGAGGACTCCGATCGCAATCTTGCTATGAAACAAGCGTTTGCCGATGACCCGCGAGTGGTCATGACGCCCACGACGGGGGGGCTAAGATCGGGTATCCTTTGGATGGATACTGCAGATATGATATTGACGGGTTGTTCACTCGGCCTTCATATCAGTATTGCGCTCAAGAAAAAAACATTGACTTGGTTCGGTGTGAGCTGTGCGCAAGAAATTGATTTGTACGACCTTGGGATAAAACTCTATGCGCAGGTCTCGTGTTCGCCCTGCTGGAAAAAGTCGTGCGATCAACCGATCAAATGCTATGACATGGTAAGCGCTGCAAAGATTGTCGAGCAGACGGGGGTTTTGTTGCGGGATGGATCAGATCAAAAAAAATCAGCGAATTCTTGATATCTCACCCTTAATTTCGGCGGACACCCCGGTTTGGCCTGGTGATGTGTCTTTAACTCAAACCTGGCAGTGTCGCATTGCTGATGGGTCAAACATTGACCTTTCATCCGTTCAGACGACGGTTCATATCGGAGCCCATGCTGATGCACCGAGTCATTTTCACAAAGATGGAGCGACCATAGATGAAGTTGATTTGGACGCATACTGCGGCTTGTGCCAAGTTATCGAGATACCAACGCATGCCGCGATAACCTGGGCTGCAGTCGAAAGCAAGCTCAAATCAAATATAGAGCGCGTTCTATTTAAAACTTCGAGTTTTGTTCATAATAAACCATTTAATGAGGTTTTTGCCTATTTTGATCCTGCGCTGATTCATGCTTTGGGCGTCCGGGGCGTAAAACTCATTGGAATTGATACCCCGTCCGTAGATGTCTTTGATTCCAAGGATCTTCTTGCTCACCAGGAGCTGTACCGCTGGTCGATTCGCAACCTAGAAGGGTTGGATTTGTCCCAAGTTACGGAGGGAGAGTACGAGTTGATCGCATTACCTTTGCGGCTAAAAGGCTTTGATGGAAGTCCAGTAAGGGCGATTCTTCGTCAAATTGACCAATAGGCCGCCCTTGGGTCATCCTTGCCTACTGTAATATAATAGAGCCATAGGCCAGTTCACAAATCCGGTAGTATTCCATGGCATACAGGTTGGAGGCGTCGATGTCCTTTCTGACAGAAAGGTTTTTTCAGATCCTTGATAAACACCGCCTTTACGGTTTGATCAATGGACCCGCGTCGTTGCAGTATTTCATGGAACGCCATGTGCTATGTGTTTGGGGTTATCACGAGTTAATCAAAGGTTTGCAGGCTGATATCGTCCGAAGTTCCCAACCTATCAACACAGAACCTTACAAGCAAGTTCTGAGGCTGATCAATGAAATTGTTCTCGACGAGCAGGTTGATCAATTGCCCGACGGCCGGATTGTAAGTCATTTGGAACTCTATCTTGAAGTGATGGAGGAACTGGATTGCAACATGGATTCGGTTTTTACTTTTTTTGATTGCTTGGAATCGGGAATGAAACCGAAACTTGCCCTTCGGTCCGTCGAGTTTCCGGTAGAAGTTAGCAAGTTTGCCGAGTTTTTGATCAGTTGTTTCGATAGGCCCATGCATCAGCGGGCAACGATTTTGTTCTACGAGGGCGAGCCTTTTGTCCCCGACTTTTTTTTACAGCAGCTCGAACGAATATCGACCAAATCCCATACCGACAAGCTGATCGATTACTGGGAGCGGCATATCGAGGGTCTGAAACGACCAGGTTTTAGCACAGCCGGGCGTCTTGTGGAGGTTCTGTGCATGGATGATCCGAAGCTCAACCGAGAAGCCGAAGAGGCCGCCGAGCAGATCATGGCAAAACGCATCGATTTGTGGAACGCGATTGCTATTGGCTTGGAGAAAAAAGTCGGGTGCGAAATAGTCCAGCCCAAACCTGTTCATCACCTTCACCTCGTTCGCTAGTGTGGTGAATCAGTAATTTCCTACATAATTGAACTCCAGGTGATGGAGAAG
>CAZOSN010000119.1:0-15096 GCA_964582405.1 uncultured Oligoflexales bacterium
GCAGACAGAGATCGACCAGGGAGTTCTCAGACGGAACCTAAATGGGTTGGTGTCGCCTAGACCTGCAAATTCATGGGTGAGCGAGCTACATGGAGAGCCTGCAAGCAGTTTGCTCGTGCGTGATCTTTCGGCGCTTGAGTCCTCAGGACAGGTCGCAGGCACTCTGGCGCCAGAGACTGGCAATTTGCAATGATGAATTTGAGAGAAGGTGAACAGTGAAAACCGCAGCTTTGTTTAAAATTCTGCCCATGGCGGCAGTCGCGGTTCTCGTGCTGAGCCGCACCGGTTCAAGCGGCCGCAAGGGCAAGAGCCTAGAACCCGAGGCGGTTCCGCAGGCATTGCACGGCGTTGTGCGCAAGGTGCTGCAGGATCGTCATTTTACGTATGTCTTGCTCAATGACCAGGGCGCGCAATTCTGGATTGCAACCGAAAGCGCGCCGCCGCAAATCGATGACAGAGTCGGTTGCGAGGTTACAAAAGTCCGTGATGCCTACGAAAGCCGTGAGCTTACGATGGCCTTTGAACGGGTGTATTTCGTAGGCGAACTAAAATTTTCAGAAATCGGATAGATTTTTACGAAAACTGTTGCAAGGAGGGAAAAAAAACTACAGAAATTATCCTCATTCGAAAGACATCGTTGATTTTGAGACGATTATTTTTTAACAAAAAAATTTTTTAGGGAGTCTTAGAGATGAAAATGAAATTATTCAGCGGTTTGGCAGCAGCAGCACTTTTGGCATCACCAGCAATGGCAGCAGGCCACAAGGCTAAAGCTCCAAAGAGCGAAAAAGCTTGCACCGCAAAAGGCGGCACCTGGAACAAGAAAGACAAGAAGTGTGAACTGACCGAAGTTGACACTGCAAAGAAGAAAGAAGAAGCCGCTCAGCCAACAACTGGTGAAGCTGCTCCAGCTCAAACCGACACTGGCTTGGGAAATTAAGTAAGGCGGCATCCCCATTGTGTTTACACTCCCAATGGGGATGCCCTGACCTGCCTCTTGCTTGCCCCATGTTCTTGCCCCCGAGGGAATCAATCCCGCTCCCATTTGGCCAAAAACTACCCCCCAAGATGGAAAATGTCTTGGCTGGAAATTAGCAACTTTTCTCCTATAATTTAGCCTACTTAATTCAACACCGACCCTCCCTCAAAAACTAGCCATTTTATAAACAAATTGACATTTATTGTCTCGGGGTGTTAGTTACGTATCTGTGAAAATAAAAATGTGTTTATTTCACAGGTTGACGAATTTTCAAGTAATTTCAGAGAAATAAGGGTCTCCCATGGATCAAAACAAGCAGAAAACCCAAAAGCTCAGCCCCGAAGAAGTCTTGGCCGAGGGGATTCGATTGGTCGATGCAGTCAAAGCAGCGCTCAATCGGGGTAAGCAAGTCATGGAAGAAATTGATCGGCTCCCACCGCAGCTTGTTGCGAAGTCGCGATTTATAAAGGCAGACCGCGTCAAGCCCTTGGACATCCGAGATTTTTACACGAAAGAACAAGAACTGAGCAGCGATAAGGGCAATAAGCTCGTTCGGATGCTGGCTAACAAAAGAAATAGAATCTAAGGAAACCTACAAAACCCAAACGAGGAGGCATTATGCCAGTTTCAAACATGGCAGGATCAAACGACATGTACATCTCAAGCGATCCTGAATTGACCAAACGAGTCAAAGACATCTTGGATCATCCTGAGAACGAGGCGTTGTACCAGAGGCTTATAGAGACCTACAAAAACGTCCCTTTTGGCGATGGAATGGTGACAAGCCTGCAAGAGGTCCTAGACGTTTATCACAACGCTAAGGATCGCATGGCCATACTCAAGAAGATTGAAGATGATGCCAAACTTGCTGCTGCCAAATTCAGTTCTACCAGCGGCGCGAACCTGGATCTCGCAACCATTGGCTTCGACTCTTTTTACAACTATGTGACCTTGCTTGGTAGTCAGCTCGAAGACTTTATGCACGTCGTTGAGGAAGGAAACCAACAGCTCGCCAAAAAGCAGTCTGAACTCAACGGATTGCGCGCCGAAAAAGCCAAGGCACTGGCAGGTGCTAGTGAGAAAGACAAGGCCGCAATTGCATCTGATTGGGATGACAAAATCGCGAAGGTAGATGCCGAGGTCCAGAACAAAAGCAGCCAGTCGCAGCTCGACATGGTCAAGCTTCAATCGATGCTAAACAAGTACAACCTCGGGGTTGAGCTTCTGAGTCAATTCGTGGCGAAGCTATTCGGTACCTCCGAAAAAGTTGTCAACAACATGCGCTAAGGGAAGGATCCCCATGAAACAGCAATCTCCTGAAATCGAACTGATGATGCGCGGCATGGCCCTCAAGGATATCCGAAAGTTGAGTGACAAGACGATGGAAGCGGTCTATGCCACGGCCTATCGGTTTTACATGGCGCATAATATTGCCAAGGCAACCGAGCTATTCAGATTCTTGTGCATCTATGATCACCTGAATCTGAAGTACGTCCTTGGACTTGCCGCCTGCTACCAACTGTCGCGCAAGTACGATCATGCCATCGAGCTTTATTCGCGCGCCTCGCTTTTGGATGCCGAAGATCCCAGACCGCCTTTTCATGCTGCAAAATGCTACCTGTCACTGGGACAGCTAACGAAAGCTGAGAGTGGTTTTTTTGCGGCGCAAGGATGGGCGAAGAAATCACCAAAGCATCAAGACATCTACCAGGAATCAACGCGGATGTTGGAGTTGGTCCAAAACCGCATCAAAGGAGGACGGGCGGTATGAGCGAGGCAACTATTAGCCAAAGTAACCCGAGCAGCGCATCTTCTGTTCAGGCGAACTCCGGCCAAATCAAGGCGACCACAGCCAATACGGTTGGGATTTTAGACCGAACCCTGGATTACATGGAGATGATCACCAACGATCCTGAAAAATTGGACAGGCTAGACCGCGCCTTTTCAAAAATCGGACTCGACAATCCCAACTTCGATCTAGCCCATGTTTCACAAAGCGATTGGGCTGGCGCTCTGCTTGAACTCAGAGCGGTCCTTTCGGATTTGATCAGCGAATCCGCAGCCCAAGGCATCGAAATTGATCGCGACAACCAAAAGCTGACATTCGATGAAAGGATCAAGAATATCAAGGAATCGCTCAAAAAGCATGAGGACGCAAAAAAAGCTGGCGTTGCCAACAAAATCTTTGGCTGGGTAGCGATTGCGGTCACTTTCGCTGTGGCGATCACGGCGACCATCGTAACATGGGGAACGGCGACGCCCGTTGCCGCGGCATCGATCGTCGCGATGTTCTCGGCAGGAACCCTGATGGTATTGCAGCAAGCAATACCGGACAGGATGGCCAATGCCTTTGGCGATTCCAAGGAGTCTAGGCTTGCTGCCATGATCACATGGTCCGTCCTGACCATGTTGCTCAGTATTGGCGGTGGTATCGGTGTCGCTAAGATCGCTGATTTTCCTGAAAAGGTCGCACTTATCGCTACCGCCATCGATGCCACGGCCCAGGTTGGCTCGGGCGCCTCCACGATCGCCCAAGGCGAGATCGAATACGATGCTCAAGAGCTTCAAATCAAGGCTGATCAGTTAGCAGCTTTTCTTAAGGCACTGGAAATCGCCATCGAAAACAACTCCGAGCTGATCGAAAAGATGATCAAAAGCCTTGACGAAGCTACCGAGACCGCAATTGAAATTGGTAGCGACGAATACAAGACGAATCAAAAACTTGCTAGCCTTAGTGCGGCCAATGCTTAAGGGGGAACCCATGGTTTCAGAAATCAATGGCGCCGCTTCGCAGCCAAAAACCAGCACCCAGACGGTCCAAATTCGTCTTGGTTCTGATTTTAACAGGATAACAGACAGCTTTGAAGCCGCTGTCGCCAAGATACCTCCGGCTCAGAACGGAGCAAAAATCATCGAACTCGCCAAACCTACGGGAGATCATGCGGTGATGCGCAGGACTCTGGAAGATTTTTCCGTACTTATCGAGGAGATCGGTATCGAACGGCGCAAGTACCAGAAAGAACTTGCTATCGTTGAGAAAAAACTAGCCAATACTCTGCGCGGTGCTGAAGTCTCATCGACGCGCGACGGTGCAAACCAAGAGTTCCTTCAAGGTGGAATATCCGGCGCAAGCAAGGTTGGATTGCAGGCTAAATCCGCCTCGATTTCGGAGGGCATGCTAGGAGCAAAATCAGAAAAAGATGCCTGGCTCACCCACAAGCGGAGCGTAGGAGCAAGCGATGCCTCACTCAGCATGGAGCGGTTGACAAGCAGTTCCTTTGAATTAACCAAGACCGGCGACCGCACGCTTGCAGAAACTTACGCCAGCATGAATTCAGTTGCTCAGGTGGGGGTTCGCGGCAGCGAACAGGATTTTCAAGCCTGCGATGGCATAGCGCGAGGAGCCTTTGGTATTCTGGAAGCTCTCAACCGTTCGACTGAGGCTCTCGGAAGTGCGTGGTCAAAGGCATAGAGCCGGTTTCAAAGAAGATCCGCTTTGGGATTGATTCGCGACCCAAAAACCAAAGCGCAGAAATTTTTTCTTAAGACTATTTAGATAAAGGACGACTCATGAATACAAATTCAGTCAAAGATCCGAAAGTTGTCGATAAAGGAATCATCACGCCCGAAGGCACGATCCCAGGCGACACCAAGACAATGCTTGTGACCGATGAGGCTACGTACTCCAAAGGCGAAGTTTGGTCGAATAAGATCTCTTCAAACGTCAACTACCCTCGCTTGGACGAGGGAAAACATTTTTCTATCATTGACGCACTCTGCGAAATACAGACCACTTCCGCCAAAACCATGGTCTTAATTGAGCAAACCTCGCGAATTTACCTGCGCAGCTGCAAAGATTCGGTCCTCGAGGCGAATAGAGACCAGGTGGAAAAGATGCTCGATGATGCCACATGCGGGTTAGCAGCGGACTTAGTGCAAGGGGTCGGACGAACCATTGCCGCAGTTGGCATGACAGCTATCGCAATCAAAGGCAATAAGGCAGCTGACCTAGCGGAAACCCAAAAAGCCGAGGCACTCAAGGCCGCGGGCAAGCCGCCATCTGAAATCGATATCGCGAGCGAGGCGCGCAGAATTCATCCGCAGAACATGGCCTATGCCTGGGGCCAAGGTATTGACGGTGGCTTTTCCGCATTGAGCGCCATACCGCGCTACCTCCAGGGCGAGTTCAAAGCAAAAGCTAAAGAAGCAGAAGGCCACATGGATCAAGCACGCTTTAATGTTTCCGAAACTGAAGACTTCCTGAATTCGATCCGCGACAACGAGCGCAATGTGACATCATACATGAGCTCCGCCGTCGCCAACACAAACCAAACTAACCGCGACGTGGCACACAATGTGTAAACTGATGAGGTGATTTATGGATGCTTTAGATACCAAGTTACGAACTGGCACGTATGATTCAAGCGTTGACTCCGGGGTTCAATTAAGAGCAACTCCCGATTTATCCACGGCAGTCGATTCGACCTCGGTGGTGGATACAAGCTCGACCCTCAACATCGCGCGAAGTGGCAAACCGACCTCGCTTGAGGCTCCGGCCTCGGTCGAGGCAAATCTGTCTCATCTTGCAGAAGCGGTCTTCGAGCTCGAAACCTTGATTGCTAAGAGCGCCAAGGGCGCCAAGGCCGACGAAGATCGCGAAATCGTCGGGGCCATGATCCGCCAGGCTGATCTCAAGCTCGAAGCAGCCAAAAAGAACCGAACAGCCATGAGGATTTCAGGTGGCTTTAGTTGCGCCACGGGTGTGCTTGCGCTAGCAGGGCTCGGTATGAGCGGTCTCGGCAAAATGCTTCAGGCGGGATCGAAGTACATCAAGGAGGGAACGAGGCTCCACAAGGTTCTAAAGGCCACGGCCAAGTTTTTCAGCAACACCCGAGCCGCTCTTAATATCGCAAAAGCCACCTCGCAAGGGGGGCACGGGGTAGGTGACGCTGTCGGGGGTGTCTATCGCTACCAGGGTGGCGTGCTCCATGCCCAGGCCAAAGCGGAGGAAGGCTTGGAAACTGCAGCCGAATTCAATTCCAAATTTGAACGAGGCCGCAACGATCAGGCTCAGGATACCGCCCAAGCTGCCTACGGCACCCTGAAGCAGGTGGTTTCCGCTACGATCGAAACCGGAAGGTCGACGGTAGCGCATGTTTAGTCGGCCAAGCCTAATGAAAGGGCTTGTTTTGTTTAAACTATTTTTAAATATTAGCCATTGACGATTAAACTTGATTTTGTTTGTATTTAATCATAATATCTTGTTTGTCGTTGGCTTGGAGGATGCGCTTTTAGACGCATTTTGACCAGGAAAGCCAAATCCAAGGGAGTACACTGTGGACAGCTTGCGCATAGAATCCGAAGAACAGATTAGCCCGGCAATTCCGTGGCTTGCCCGGGTGCTTATGGGGAGCCACAGCGGTGCTACGATCAAACTTCATGATGGTCATCAGTCGCTTGGGCGAGGCGAAAACTGCGATATCGTCCTCTGGGACGAAGCGCTGCCGGACGTCCTCATGCACCTTGATACTTCGGACGATGCAGTCACCCTGTCGCTCGCGCAGCCGGCAAGCCGGGTCACAGTGGATGGCAGGGTGCGGACCGAA
Organism: uncultured Oligoflexales bacterium; assembly: GCA_964582405.1. Classification (GTDB taxonomy): domain Bacteria; phylum Bdellovibrionota_B; class Oligoflexia; order Oligoflexales; family Oligoflexaceae; genus CAZOSN01. The sequence goes on from CAZOSN010000119.1 coordinate 6,586, forward strand.
AATGTGATCACCGTGACGAGTCAAAGCACGGTGGTTATCGATGATTTGGCGCTCGGTTTCTTTAGGGAAGGCGAAGAATGGCGGCCAGCGCCCCCAAAGTCACTTGATTCCACAGTCAGCCAACCCAAGCGCATGTGGGTGCCACTCGTGCTCACAGTCCTGGTTGCCGCCGGCCTTTTTTGGGCCTATGGCCCTGGGAGCAAACCCAGCCACAGCGGTAGCCAAAAAACTGAGGTCCAGCGACCAAAGCTTGTGCTCGCTCAGATCCTTTCTGACCTTGGCATCACGACAGTATCCGCCAGCAAGTCTGGTCGAGAATTGTCGGGCGTGGTCAAGGATGCTGCGACCAAAGCGATGCTTGTGGCAAAGCTCAAAGAACATGGTATCAACAAGGATGCAAGCCAGCTCATCCTCCTAGACGATCAGATTCGGCTGGCTCAAGCCACGCTTTCCAACCTGGGAATCAGCGAGGTTACAGTTTCGGCATCATCCAAGGCCGGCTATGTTCTGCTTTCTGGTTATGTCAAAGATACAAACCGTTGGGAGCGCGCCAGGTTCAGGTTATTTCAAGATGTTCCCGCGCCAATATTCTGGGATGACACCGTCGAAACCCTGGAATCACGCGTCGAGATCTTGCGAGCGATGATCGCGACTTATGGGCTTGACAAAGCCATGGCGATCACAATCGGCTCGAACCTCAATGTCGAGGTCCGCGGGAATCTTGGGCCAGCTGAACAACAAATATGGAACCAGGTCCAAGCCGAGTTTTCCGCAAAATTCTCGGAACCTGCTCTTTTGGCAGCAAAACCCGACATCAAAGAACTCAAGATTCGCTCGATCACGTTGGGTGCGATCCCATACATAACGTTGGCTTCTGGAGACATTCTGGTAGCAGGTGCGGAACTTGAGAATAATTACACGATCCGCGAGATCCTGAGGGACCGTATCGTGCTTGAGCGCCAAGGGGAACTCATAAATTACAATCTGGACGATAACTTTAAAAAGTGATCGCAGAATTTTAGGTGTCAATTTTCGAAAGGAACAGAGTATGGCTCAAACAGCAAATTCAGCACAAGTCGGTGCACGTCTTGAAGAGATCTACGGCAAGATGAGCGATTCGATGGCAGCCTCGGGCAAGCAACTCGAAGAACTAGCCAAAACAATCGATCCGAACAATCCGGCCGATCTGATCAAGTTTCAGAAAGCCATGGCCGAGTGGTCGATGATCGGGGATCTAAACAGCACGATCCTCAAAGATTTTCGCGAACTTTGCCGATCGATCATCCAAAAATCCTAACAAGGAGTGAGGCATGGCAGCCGTATTTGGTAAAGCTCTCAACCTCGCCAAAGCACTTCCGAACAAGGTTGGGCAGGCACCGGTGTCGATATCCGATCAGATCAGGTTTCAGCAGGCGCTCAATCGCCCCCAAGAAACAGGAATTATCAAGGTAGTCGAAAGCCCGACTCTTGGCAGCGAGGCAATGGGCAAAATTCAATCCCTCCGGGATAAGTTTTCACATCGCCTCGACCACCTCAAGGAAACTGTCAGCAGCAAAACGATCGGACCACAGGAATGTCTGCAAGCCCAGCTGGATTTGACACTTTTTTCCTTTGAAGTGGAAGCCGCAAGCAAAATCACGACGCAAACCAATCAAGGCTTTGATACGTTGTTTAAGACTCAGGGGTAATGCATGAATCGGATAGATCAAGCCCTAGTCAAACACGGCCTCAAGGTTTCGCGCAAAGATTTCTTCACCGACGGGACCGAAGGCAGCCATTTTCAGATGTTTGGTTCGGAAATTGTCTTTCGAGTCCCCGAAGATGACCCAGAGGCCGTTCTCCTCTGCCGCTACGAAAGCCCTGCAAGTGGTCTAAAAACAGCATTCCGGGCAATCGAATGGTTTGCTCTGTTCCTAGCCACCCGCAGCCACGAGTTTGGCATCAAGCGCCTTAGGGGGTTGATCAACCCCGATAATGCCACTATCGATTACTACACAGGCCGCGGGGCCCAGATCATAGGCCGTGATGGCAAATGCTGCTGGGTCGAGCTTGACCTCGCATCATTTCGATAGGATCGATTGCGATTCCAAATTTGGAAACTTTTTGGGTTTTGAAACCGTTTCTAAAGGGATTCTACTGTCGCCCAAGTGAACGAGTTTTTCTCAGCGATCGCTTGACAGGTGTCAGTTGTGAGTTCGCTTCCTCTCTGAATTGTCGGGCAATCCAGCGCTAGGGAAAAATTCGATACGGATGTATCCGTGAAAGAAGAAGAAACATTTGCAGTCAAGTTCGTGCTATCGATAGTAAAATCGTATCTATTTTCTAAAGTTCCTTTGTGGGTACATAAATCTAGGGTACCAAGGCTGTTAAGGGTTGATAGAGGAACGGATTGGTTGTTCGAAGATGGCTCCAATCCCGCCAGGTTGCATCCAGATCCTCCATACGTGTAAAGTTTGCGACCGCTCGATTTTCCGGTCTTCGCAATTGTTTCCGTGCAGGTATACTTTAGCATAACAAGAGTTGCTAAAAAGCTATAGCGGTCGCCTTGTATCTGTCCATTACAGACCATGGAACTATAGTCAAACACGACCTTAACTGTAGCCTCTTCCTTGCCGCACGATATCAGCATCCCCATGCAAAGAAATACGGACAGTATCAAAGAGCTCGATGCACCTTGATTCTTCATGTCAGTCACCTTCAACAAAAAGGAAAGACGTCGTGTAACAATTCTGGACTGAGAAAAATTTTTTCGTGATTCTGTCTCTCCGCGCGTCGATCATGACAACACGCCCTAATTTTATTTCGCTATAATTTTCTTCAGTTTCATCGGTAGAGATTACATTAGACTTTAGGCAAATTACGCAGCAGGCATGGCGATTCCCATGCTATCCCCTGCCCGACCGGCTCCCAGAGGTTCGGCGAAAAGGAACGTTCAACCACCCTATCGTGTTCGGCGACCTAAAAAAAATACTCTTCCAACTTAACCGGCACAAGAGCCGCAAGTAGCAATTCAGCCTGCGCGGCATGGTCAACCGCCGCGCCCTCGGGCGTCACCAAAATTGCCCTGACCACATGGCGAACCGAAGCCCCGCTCATCGCAACCTCGATCAGGGCAGCCTGCATCGGACCAACCGACGGGTTGAACGCCGCGTTTTCGCAGTAGCTCCCCGCGAAGCTTTGTCCATCCCGCAACACCAGCACCGCTCCCGCTGGAGCTTTAGAGTACGGCGCATACGCGCGAGCTGCCGCTTCGCAAGCAAGCCGCACATACCGGTCGGTACCGCTGTTTATAGATACCTCGCGCCTCGGCGGAGCAAAGGGTGAATCGGTTATCCCCAACGCCAATGGACCGAACGCCTTGGGCAACAAGCCTGCCCGCGTCTCCGTCCAACCGCTTGTGGTTATGGTAAGTTTTTCGTCGGGATCAAACTCGGTCATGAACTGCCGACAATGCCCACATGGAGCCGCAGTGACCGTAATCGCCTTGATCCCGGACTCATGAGGAAGTGCGCTGATAATCGCAGCCTGCTCGGCATGGATCGTCTGGTTCAAAGACAAAGCACCGAACTCGAGGTTTGCACCAAGATACAACGCACCCGACTCGCCCTCACACACAGCACCTACTCGAAAATTCGATACCTGAGGCCGCGCAAATGATTTGGCCAATTCAGCAAGTCCGCGTGCAAGCTCCGCCCGCTGAATCCCTTCATGTTTGAGAAGATCCGACACCTCATGGGCCTCAACCACCCCTCCACGCGGGAGAAGGCCCGCCAAAATCTGACGCATTGGGGGAGCGAGCCCCGCGATCGCAGCGCGTTGTTTTGTGGTATCGATGGGATCAATCCAAACCATAATCTAGCGTCCATCCTCATATTTGTATTTGCGTGCCTCAGACCCTGATTTGTTCCACTATAAAAGGCTCTCAGACCTGAATCGAGACTCTGAAGACACACTCTACTCTAATAGCCTGTTTAAAAAGGGCCAGTTTTTGATTTTATCAAGGCGACCCGTGAACCGAAGCGCAGTTTACTTGCGCATAAATGAGCATCGGAAGCGCAGGGTCAACTCAGAGAAAATCAAAAACTGACCCTTTTTAAACAGGCTCTAATACGATTTGGCGAAAATCGCCCGCTTGGTGCTCGGTCTGCCCGTAAAAATGCATTTCCCAGATTCAGTGGGTCCATCGAGCGGAATGCAGCGGTGTGTTACTTTTAGATCCTTAAGCACGGCTTCGACCTCTGGGCCTTCACTCCAGTGCGCAAGCGCAAATCCACCGTGGATTTCGGGCTTGTCCTCATTCTGCGGCGTGAAGAATTTCTTAAACTCAGCCAGGGAATCAATCCTGTGCATATGCTCATCGCGGAAAGCTTGCGCGCGCTTAAATAAGTTGGACTGAATCTCCTGAAGCAAACCACCAACTCGTCCCACAAACTCGGCGCGCGGGACAAAAGCCTTCTCGCCCGGTGCCTGGTCACGCCGGCTAACGCAAAGCGTGTCTTTTTCGATATCGCGCGGACCGATCTCAATTCTAAGCGGCACGCCACGTTTGATTTGATCCCAAGCTTTGCCCCGAGAGTCTCGCGCATCGATCTCAACCTCGACCCGATGCTCCCAGAAGCTCTGGGTTTCGAGTTCGGCCTTGAGCTTTCGGCAGTAGGCGAGCGTCGCCGCATCGTCCGGATTGTTGCGGATAATCGGGATCAGAACCACATGCTTGGGAGCAAGCCGGGGCGGGAGGATGAGGCCGTCGTCATCCCCATGGGCCATGATCAGGCCCCCAATCAGACGAGTCGAAACACCCCAGGATGTGGTGTAGGCCAACTGATCGCTCCCCGCCTCATCCTGAAAACGGATACCCATGGCCTTTGCAAAATTTTGCCCTAGAAAATGCGAAGTCCCCGACTGCAAAGCCTTGCGGTCCTGCATCATGGCCTCAATCGTGTAGGTGTCAACCGCTCCCGGAAACCGTTCATGCGCAGCCTTCTCGCCTTTGATCACAGGCATCGCCATATAGTCCTCGGCAAAGGTGCGGTAGACTTCGAGCATCTTATGGGTCTCTTCAATCGCCTCCTTGGAATTAGCATGGGCCGTGTGGCCTTCCTGCCAAAGGAATTCCGCTGTGCGAAGAAACAGCCGTGTGCGCATCTCCCAACGCACGACATTGGCCCATTGGTTGATTAAAATGGGCAAATCTCGGTAAGACTGCACCCATTTCGCATAGCTTGCGCCGATAATCATCTCGCTAGTCGGTCGCACGATGAGCGGCTCCTCAAGTGGCCCCGCAGGCACGAGTTTGCCACCCGGCCCGGCCTCAAGCCTGTGATGGGTGACGACCGCGCACTCCTTAGCAAAGCCTTCAATATGCTCCGCCTCTTTTTCAAGAAAACTTAGTGGGATAAAGAGAGGAAAATAGGCGTTCACATGACCGGTCTCCTTGAACATTCGGTCGAGCACCTTCTGCATATTTTCCCAAAGAGCGTACCCCCAAGGCTTGATCACCATGCATCCGCGCACCGGCGAATTTTCCGAAAGATCCGCGGCTTTAATAACCTGCTGATACCATTCAGGATAATCTTCCTCTCGGGTTGGCGAAATCGCGTTGGCTTTTTTGTTCATCTGGCGTCCTCAACATGTATAATACGGGTGACGGTGGTCAATTTTTAGGATATTGATCGGCACGTTACGAATAAGCCTTTTGTTTTTACGCACAAGCCTTTAAAAAAGCAACGATGCCATAACAATCGGGCAATTTGAGCGCGCTTTTGTGGCCCGCTATGCCAACACAAACGAATAGATCCAGGGGTTAGCAACCTTATGAAGAAGCTTTCTAGCAACGAAATCCGCTCCGGCTTTTTGGAATTTTTCCGGCGGAACAAACACCAAGTAATTGAGGGATCATCGGTCTTACCCAAAGACGACCCATCCCTTCTTTTTATCAATGCAGGCATGGCCCCTCTCAAACCCTATTTCCTAGGACACAAAATTCCGACCAACCCGCGCATGGCCAATGTGCAACCCTGTATTCGAACCAAGGATATCGCCGATGTCGGTGACCGCCACCACCTGACCATGTTTGAAATGCTTGGCAGCTGGTCGATCGGCGATTATTTCAAAACCAAGGCGGTTGAGCTCGCCTATGAGCTTCTGGTCGATGTCTTTGGTTTCGACAAGAACCGACTCTTCGCCTCAGTCTACCAAGGAAATCCGGCATTAAATCTCGAGCCCGATCTTGAATCGTACCGAGCATGGGAAAAATGCGGCATTCCCACCGATAGAATCGTCATGCTTGGCGAAGACAATTTCTGGTCGGCCGGCGACACCGGCCCCTGTGGCCCCTGCACGGAGGTTTTCTTCGACTGCGGCGAGGCTTATGGACCTGCTTTTAAACCCGGCATGGAATTTGACAGCAAGCGGCGTTACATCGAGATCTGGAATGCCGGCGTGTTCATGGAATTCAATAAACGGGCCGACGGAGGTTATGATCCCCTACCCTTTAAAAGCGTCGATACAGGCTCGGGCTTGGAGCGCATGAGCATGGTGATGAATGGCGTCGATTCAGTGTACGAAACCGACCTTTTTGCGCCGCTCATGGCGATCGTGCGCGATGCCTTTTCCGGCCTGACCGAGGTCGATTACCGGATCATGAGCGACCATATGAGGGCCTCAAGCTTCATCCTGTCGGCCGGCGTCATTCCATCCAACGAGGGCCAAGGTTATATCCCTCGCCGCCTGCTGCGCAAATGCATCGCTGCGGTATTTCGCTCTGGCCGCGACCTTGATAAGCTTGTCGAAGTTTATTATGCGGTCGCTAAAATCTTGGGCGAGGCTTATCCCGAACTTGTCCGAAGCAAAGACCATATCGTCTCAAGCCTCAAACAAGAGATTGCCGAATTTGCGCCGGTGATTCGTTCCGGCATCAAGATTTTTGACAGCAAGATTGCCCAAGTCAAAGGTGACACGGTCCCGGGATCCGTCGCGTTTGAACTCGCATCGACCTTTGGACTGCCTCTCGATGTGATCGCAAGCCTCGCTCAGTCCAAGGGCCTCACGGTGGATCAGGACGAATTTGAGAGAGAATTCAAAAAACACCAAGACACCTCGCGGGTCATCTCCGGTTCGATCAAGTTTCATGGCAATGAGAACAATTTTTTTGCCTCCACATTGAGCGAAACCAAAGCCACGGAGTATGTTGGTTATGACCAATTTGCCACAAGCGCCAAGATCCTGATGATCCTCACAGAATCAGCGCGCAAGGATAGCTTGGGACAATCTGAAGAAGGGTTTCTGGTTTTCGATCGCACGCCTTTTTATGCCGAAAGCGGCGGCCAGATCGCCGATACCGGCACAATTCAAAGTAGCCAGGGCAAAGCCCAGCTTATTGATTGTCAGAAAGTCGGTGACGTCTTTGTCCATCGGGTCAAAGTGATTCAAGGATCGCTCAAGAGCGGAGAAAAAGTGCAGCTTTCCGTCGACTATGCCCGCCGGCAGCTCGTCCAGCAAAACCACTCCGCAACGCATCTTCTGCATGCTGCTCTGCGCCAACACTTGGGTAATCAGGTGGTGCAAAAAGGTTCTTTGGTTGAACCAGGGCGTCTTAGATTTGACTTTCAGCACAAAAGCGGACTCAGCGACGATGAGATCAAAGCGGTCGAAACTACCGTAAACCAGTGGATCTGGCAGGACATCAAAAACGATACCCGGCAAATGGCCTACCCTGATGCTGTGGCATCCGGTGCCATGGCTTTGTTTGGTGAAAACTACGGCGATTTGGTCCGCGTGGTGAAGTTTGGCCAGGCATCGACCGAACTATGCGGCGGCTGTCATGTCCCTTCAACCGGAGAGATCGGGATGTTCTTGATCCTCACCGAAAGCTCGATTGCCAAAGGCGTGCGCCGAATCGAAGCAATTACCGGTACCCAGGCGCTATCCTATGTGCAGAGCCAACGCGCTCAGCTCAAGGGAGCCTCCGAATATTTGGGGATCAAACCCGAAGGCCTGATTGAGGCCTTGGACAAGCTCAAAAAGCAACTCAAAGACGCGCAACGAGCCAAACCCTCGTCGGCAGCTGGCCTCAACGTCTCCGTCGTGGGCGAGACCGGCCGGGCCAAATTCGGTCTTGCGATCTCAGAACTCGCGCGCGATGAGCTTACCCATGCCGCACAGCTGTGGCTCGAAAAAGACAAACGAGATCTCGCGATCATCCTTACTCCTGGCGAAAGGCATGCCGTGAGCGTATTTGTCACCAAAGCTCGCGCTGACGAGCTAAACGCGAGCGTGATCCTAAAATCTCTGATCGAACCCTTCGGTGGTCGAGGCGGGGGCAAGCCACTCTTTGCTCAAGGAGGGTTTAGTTCGGGCGAAACACCCGACCGTCTGCTCGCCCTGATGGGTGACACACTGAAGGGGCTATAGCGACTGGTTCAGAGCTAGGTTCCGTCTGAGAACTCCCTGGTCGGCTTCGCTTGCGGTATCCTAAGGCCCGTTTCATTGTTGATCGATGGAACGACATAT
>CAZOSN010000120.1:0-14924 GCA_964582405.1 uncultured Oligoflexales bacterium
TCCCTTGAGTAGCTCCAGAAATGACTCAAGCCCCAGCGAACCAGGCATAACAGGATCCTGATAGAAGTGGGCCTCAAAAAACCATTCGTCGGGATCGACCACTTTTGTACCGCGCGCAAAACCCAAGCCGCCGCGACCCTGATCAGGCCAAAACTTGGCGCGATCCAGCATGCGCATCCGGCCTGCCGGCATGCCGGCAACAGCAAACCTGGATTCAAGGGACAAGCCCTGGCCTGATTCTTTGTATCGCTCAGTTCCTCTAACCCCAACCTGCTGAGCCATCGCGTCGTGACTAAAAAAGCCAAACTCGGTGGAACCGGTGTAGATGACACCCAACTCATCGCGGGTCAAAAACTCAAACCCTTGAATGATAAGCCCGCCCGATGCCGAAACTTTGGTGCATCGTATTTCACTTGTGAGTCGGGTATCGGGATGTACGGCGCGGAGCTGCTTGGCTTTGCCGCCGAGATTGCGGTAGACCACTTCGTGAGGAACCTTGAGCGCGGAGCCCATATAAGTCGAATAAAAGCCGCACACCTGTAGCGGAATCTCCAGCAACACGGCAAAAGGCATCGTGCCCTGATCACGATACCAGGCGTTGGCATCAGCATAATAATGCCCCGTGATGCTACCCCCGGCGCGCATCTCAGATACCGCAGTTGATACAGCGGAAATACAGTCTAAAAACATATAAGGCGGCCTTGGCAGGCGTGGGCACCTGAGGCCTTTTGCAGCCATCTTTGCGTAGTCTGGAAAAACAGAGGCCATCGAACCTTGAGCTATTTCAAGAACAGCGTTTCGATCATAGAGGGCTGCCTTGACCGACCATATTTCATCAGTTCGAGCTTTGTCATACCCAGTATGAACGAGCGACATATCACTGATCTCAACGATCGGCTTACCGTCGGCAAACATCAGCGCATCGCAGATCACATAAGCATCGGGACCGTAGCCAATCTCCTTGATCGCTATTTCGTAGCGCACAGTCTTCGTTGACGCCAAAACCTGCCCACGACACTTCAGGCGACTCTTTATTCCAATCTTTGGTTCGGTCGGTAGCTCATGGGCTTCGCCTACCCAGCCGATGCGCATGAGATAAACGCGGAGGGTATGGAGGCAGCATTCAAACATCAAGGTACCGGGCATCACCTGATCATCGACAAAGTGGCAAGTAATAAACCAATCTTCAGGATGAATATCGGCCTCACCCACCACATAGCCCAGGTTAAATTGCCCTCCCTCCGTCGATAGAGCGGTGATGCGATGAACCAGTCGCATGAGTCCACCAGGCAGCCCTTTGGGATTTTCAAAGGAGAGATTCTTAAAGCATGGGCCGAAGCACCCTTCATAGTCGCCTAGGCGCAGGCGATCAAGTGCCTCAGCGCTATAGGACTCCGGAGTGCTCACCTGATTAATAAACTCAAACCCACCAATCACCGGACCTTGGCGCTTTTTGGATTTGAGGCTTGTTTGTACAATTCCGCGGCCTTCGTCCAATTCCGCCTGACTAAAAAATCCTGCGCATCCCGCCGTCATTGATATTAGGGGCTTTCCCTGAACTGTGGCTTCAAACCCAAAACGGAAAAGTATCGTCTGGCCCTGCTGAAAAAAATTAAGAATCTTGATTCGGTATTGAATTGTTTGATACGCCGCGGGAAGGGCACTGAAGAATTCAACCTCCGCATCAAGCAGCCGATAGACCCGGAGCCCTTTGGTGATAAAGTCGATCCCAAGGTATCCGGAGAGCAGTAAATCGGCCTGCCCGGCCTCAACGGCGATGCAAACTGGAATTTTGCCGGCATCGAGGTACCAGGAGTCAGGCCAGACATCATGCTCGGTTACAAGCTCGCCGGCTGACATTGAGCGCGATCGACCAGTGACGCTCATCACTCGATGGCACAGCATGAGTGGGGTGTCGGGCAAGCGAACCCGCGTGGGGTGGTGATCGATCTCTGCAAACTCAGGACCCAAGGCTTCTGCGATGCTGCCACGAGCAAACTCCAGGCAGGAATCGTAATTCAACCAGGCCGCTCTATCTCGGCATTTGACCTCATCACGAAAGTGCGAGTCTTCCGGTGAGCTAGTAGGCGATTGGTGATTAGAGAGTTGGTCATCTATGGCTAGCATAGGATCGCTGGCCATAGTGTTGCTTATCTTATGCCGTGGCAAAGCTGCGGTCATGGAATCGAGAGGAGAAGCGCTCTCACCACTCAGCATGAGTTTTATCAAGGTCTGGGCATTGGCATTGGTCAATTCCGTCAGATCAAGATAACTATGCTGAACCTCGGGGGCTGCCGCAAGGGTCTGGACCATAGTACCCAAAAGGGTCCCACCCAAATTGAATCCTTGATCGTTTAAGTCCGATCGAGCGAAAAAAGGCATCTGCGCGTTAAGCGGTTGTTCAACTTTTTTAGGAGTCAGATGTTTCAGATCCTGCGCCGCTTTTTGCAGAAAGCTTGCAAGATCACTGTACCCAGGCTTAAGAGGGGCATGTCTGCCCTCCGAAGAAAGTCTAAGTTCCCTACGCCCGACGGGGATTACTATGCTTCCTTCCAGGTTCGCGGTTCTACGCGCGGGCTGGAATTCGCCGTGATGCATGCGAGGAGCCACATTCGCCATGAACCTTTTATGAGGCTCCGTCTCGCTAGACTGTCCCGAATGCCAAGCGTTTCCGAGGTCTTGCGATGCCAGCTGACTCGCGGCCATCTCGGGCAAGCGAGTAAATCGTTCGCCCATGAGCGCAAGATTTGTCCCGCTCGCTTGATAATAAAATTGTCCTTGGAGTGGAAGCACAGCCTCTAGCCAAGCGATAAGCCCGTCCGCTGCGCCGCGGTAAGGGCCAGATTTGTCCGCTTTTTTTGCCTGACCTGCAATGCATTTATCTAATGCGAGATACGGGGTAAACCCCATGGCCAACGCCTTCGCCTTATTCATTAAAACGACGCAGACGGCTGCATCCTGAAGCTCAGCATGGCCGGCTTCCGCTAACACCGACAGGGGTTGAGTTGCAATATCCACGGCACCAACTAAGGCCTCGTCGAGATCACCTCGCCTAATGGCATCGGCGGCAATCTTTAACGCCACCAAGCCAGAGCCTTGTCCTTGAGAAACCGTGTAGCCCGCACCGCCAAGCCGAAACTCGCGCGCCACCCGGCTGCCACAAATTCCACCCAGCGAGCCTATCACCCGATTGGGATTAAGACCCGGCCAGATATCATTAAGTTCGTCATTTGTTACACCTTCTGTCGCACCTTCAGCTAAAAGCTGCCAACGCGCGTGAAAATAGTTGGCGCTGTCGTCTAATTCAACTCCAACGAAAGCACCTGCGCGCGGCTTTTTTTCCATCGAGAGACCTGCATCTTTGACCGCGAGTTTCGCGGCCTTCAGCATGGCAAGCTGCTGAGGTAGCATTTCTTTTAGCTCGGAGGGAGGAATGCGAAAATCGCTGGCATGCGCATCAAGCGCGGCAAAATTCAATAGCCTCGGGCATCCCAAACTCAACGTGGTATTTTCCTGACCAAAATGCAGGATCTGATCGGTGGAGCCTAAAAGCCCGCCCAAACCTACCAAAACTACTTCAGCTTCGCCTTGAGCATCCGCTGTAGACTCTAAAGTGGTGCTGTACTCCTCGATAATTAAATGAGCGTTGATGCCTCCAAAGCCAAATCCTGAAATCGCCGCCCGGCGTGGCACGCCCTCCGCACGCTCTATCCATGGCTCGGGCTCAGTCAAGAGCCTAAATGGTCCGCCGGTGAATAGATCGATGGGTTCTTTGAGTGAAGCCTGACTCGGCAGGGTTTTTCGTTGGAATGCGCCAAGGATTCGAATCAACCCCGACGCGCCCGCCGCCGTCAGTAGGTGACCGACGTTAGCTTTGACCGAAGAAAGAACACAAGTCTTTTGCCAAGGACGTCCTTCCCACAGCGCTAAGAGGCTGCGCGCTTCAGTGGCATCACCCAAAGGAGTACCAGTCGCATGGCATTCGATATAGTCTATTTGCTCGGGATCAATACCAGCTTCGGTATAGGCCGCCCTCATCGCGCGAAGCTGCCCTTCCGATTGGGGGGCGATAAGCGAACCGTCAAGATCGGAACTAAGTCCGACCCCGCGAATAACTCCAAGGATCTGATCCCCTTGGTTCCTCGCGTCGCGGAGGCGCTTGAGCGCAAAAAATCCGCATCCTTCGCCCACCAAAAGTCCGTCCGCTGAACGATCAAAGGGCCGAGCCCGTCCCGAGGGCGATAAGGCCATCAATTGAGAAAAACCCATTTGCGTATACAGCGAGTCCGGTAAAGAAACTCCGCCCGAAATCATAAGGTCCGCCCGCCCCTCCTGAAGCTCAAGGCAAGCAAGCTTTATCGCATATAATGAAGAAGCACAGGCCGCATCCAGGGTGAAAACGATTCCTGAAATACCCAGGATGTCGGCAAGGATTTGTGCGGGAAGCGAGGCCAATCGATGATTGCGCGGATCGGTAGTAATTTTTTTAGGCGAGCCATGAAATCCGCCCACAAGAATCTCGCGGGCCAGCTGCGCCGATGCGCTCGTTGGCAGCGCAATGTTGCCGATGATGATCCCCGTGCGGGCTTTGTCCACAGGGTGCGCGGTTCGGAAAACCTGGGTGCCAATGCTTGCTACCAGCGCAAACAATGGATCGAGTTCAAAGAGTTTACTGTGACCCGCAAGACAATCTTCGGGAAAGTGTGGCAGCTCGTCGAGCCAAAACCCCCGATGATGAACCATGCGATCAATAGGCGCCTTAGGCTTTTCAATAAACCGATCGTCCAAAAGCCAAGGTTGCCGCGGGCTGGATTTTACCGGAACATCGCCAAACAAAGTTCGCTGAAAAAATTCATCGAGGTCCGCGCTTCCCGGAAAAGCCCCTCCGATTCCCACGATTGCTATCGGTTCGCGCGTCATGCTCCCCCGCCCAGCACAGGTTCGGATTTGGCTTTACGTGCTGCCGCTGAAATGTCGGTAGCGATGCCTTCATAGCCTTGCACGCGGGCTACCACAACCTTTGCCGCGGTATCAACAAACTCAATATTTGCGGTTACCTTGGGCTCAGTTTGATTCAGGATGGCGATGCGGACCTCGAGTCCTGAGCGCGGAAACTCCGAAACATTCTGCTCATATTTCTTGAAACTAAGCGGCAAGCTCGGCCGCAGCCAATGTTCCTGACTCCATAAGACGAGTAGCTGGAACGCGCAGTCGATCGCAAGCGGCTCTGAAATCCATCGGTCAGCTCCGGGAGCCCTGCACCATGACCGCGGCTCGCTCGCTGAGGCAACCAGCGCCGATATCCCAAGTTGCGACATCCCCTGTACCCGATCTATACCCCAAAGGGCTGGGCCATGGAATAACGCTTCTCTATATACCTGAGCAGAGTCTTTGCCATACAAATCTCGCTCGGGTTTGATCTCGCTGGCAAAACCAGCTTTAAGCTCCTGAGCTAGATGCACGACCCCGCGGTAGCATGGGACGCTGCGGTCATCTGGGCCGCGGCCATGAATTTCGATCGGTAAAGACAAGCTCTTCTGCAAACGCTCGGGATTACCCCGTCGGTACTCAAGCGCAAACTCATCGTCGCCCTCAAGCTTAATCCCGTTCAAAACTTGAAAACCGGAAATCCCCGAAAAGCACATCCCAGGCGCAAAATCTAAACCAAGCTGAGCCATCCACTCCATAACCAGAGCGACTGGAACCACGGCGCGACCGTTGATCCTGTGATCGTTGAGAATGGGAAACAAATCACAAGAAACTCTGGCGGGATAGCCGGAAATTCCCAGATCAGCTCGGGTGCCTGGGTGAAGCTCGCCGGCTAAGCTCTGAGGTTTTGCAAGGATCACGATTTCCGCCGATGCATCCTTTGTCGCCATGAGCTCGCGAACAAAATATTCTCGACCTGCGTCAAGGGCAATGCAGCTTACCCCTTCTTTTTCAAAGACCGCTTTGAGCGACTGGTCTACCATGCCGCCGTCCCAAGGTCCCCAGCCGAGAGCAACGGCGCGGCATCGGGGAAGTATCGTCTGATAGTACTGCGCAAGCTTGTTTAATACCTCGTTCGCCACAGCATAGTCCGCCTGACCCTTTCGCCCAAATCGGCCAGTCGATGACGAAAATAGCGCAAGCAGCTTGAGCTCGTTGGGATCGACTGCTTCCATGATAAAGCCAAGGCTTTTCACTTTGGTGGCGAAGACCAGATCAAACTGCTCCATCGTTTTGTCTAAAATCAGCCGGTCTTGGATAACGCCGGCTCCGTGAATAATACCGCGCACTGCACCCCATTTGGCCACATAGCGCTGGACGAGTTCTTTCACCGCGACTCCGTCCCGAACATCGCAGGATTCATAGGCAAACGTCGCGCCCGATGCCTTAAGTCTGGCGAAAGTCTGCCAAAGCTCGCGATCGTTGAGGAGTGCCTGACACTCCTTCGCAAGATCGGCTGGTTTAAACGTGGGGTTTTGGCGGAATAGGGCAAGTTTGATGTCTTTTTCGGTATCGGTGTCTTTTAGCCAGGCGGGCAATGGCTTAGGCCAGCCGCTGCGACCCAAAAGCAGCAGCCGAGGACGAAACCGCGCCGCGACCTCGATTGCGATCTCGCTGGTTACACCGCGAGCACCGCCTGTCACGATCACAAAATCGTCCGGTGCCAACACCGATTGCGCAGAGGCGCCATCGCTTGCTTCAAAAGGAGCTGACTCAGTCGTTGGCATGGTCAACCCATCTGCCGTGATGCCAATTTCAGGAATCCCCGTGAGCAGGATTTCATCAACAACGCTTTCGGCAGCCATTTCAGCAGATAAAAAGTTCGAGGACAAGTCCACGGCCTTGCATTTAACCGCTGGCCATTCATGACCAGCGGTTTTACTTAATCCCGCAAGTCCGCCGGCGTAGCAGTCGGCGAGTTTGCGAAGCCCGGTTAAGCCAAAGTCTCCTCCATTGCGGGTCACGGTGACAAGAACAGTGGGTTCGGTCTTAGCATTTTCAATCAACGCAGGGCCCGCAAACTGCATAAGCTCAAACGCGGTGCGCAAAAAGTGTTCGCCGCCTTCGGCATCCAACTCATCGGGTGCGGCAAGAATCAAACCGTCCAGTTTTTTAGGCAACTTTAGCGTGAGCGTGCTTGGTCTAAAATCGCGGATTACCTTGGTCCGGTAGCCACGCGCCGCGAGAATCTTTGCAAGATTCTGGGCCAAGGCATCGGTGCCCCCGATCCATATTAGAGCTTTTGCCCGCAGCGAAACCCGCGCTTGCTTGCTGCTTGCAGCACGCGGCAAACTGCGGACTATCATCCGGTCAAGGTTCAGCTCGGCAAACGAGCGTTCTTTTTCACGAGTCCCGAGGGCATAGCTGAAAGTAGCTCCGGAGCCGCTTCGCGTTCCGGAGCCCAGGTCTTTTTTGCCAGGCGCAACACCTCCGCAAGCGTCGCAGCTTGATTGAGGTCGGTGGTTTCAAAATCCAGGCCCTCCGGGTTTGCCTCGCGGAATGCCGACATGATTTCCACGCGCTTGATCGAATCAATGCCTAAATCCGCCTCGAGCGACATGGCCGGATCAATCATCGCTGCGGGATAACCCGTTTTTTCGGCGACAATGGCGATCAGCCGCGCGAGCAGACTTTCATCGTGCTGCTCCTCCGTCGGCCTTGTTTCAGTCAAAGATTTTTTTGGCTGCGGCGCCTCGGATAAAGTCACAAAATCAATCACATCCGCGATTGTATGAAGCTTGGCACTCTGCTCGGGAGAGAATGCTTTGGCCCCGAGCCCGGCAAAGGATTCCGAAATTTGTGAGAAAATCTCAACTCGTTTAATGGAATCGATCCCTAAATCGCTCTCCAAATTCATGGAAAGAGTTAGCATTGAGACCGGATAACCGGTCTTCTCCGCGATAATGGTGAGTACTTTCGCTGGAATGCTGGCGCTGTCGTTGGCTTTACCAACTGAGGGAGTCTCTACCTTCGCAAAAAATCTGACAATCGCCCCAACCGAGTCGAGACCGGCAAGCTTTTCGGCATGAGACTCAGCAACCTCAGGTAAAACCTCCTGAAGTGCGGACATAATTTCAACCCGCTTGATTGAGTCGATTCCGAGGTCGGCTTCTAAGCTCATTTCATGCTGTATCATGGCCTCGGGATATCCTGTCTTGTCCGCGATCACCCGGACCACCGTCTTAGAGACCGTATCCTGGCCCATGGCGCCAGGAGTCGAAGCCGGAAGCGGGACGGCGGCTTTGTTAAGCAGGCCGTAATCGGGTGGCGTGATGGTTGCCGTCGCAGCACCAGCTCCGCGCTCAGGCATTTTTTCAGGGGGTAAAGCTGGCTCCAATGCTGGAGCACGGCTGACGGCCCGATCAAAACCAGGGTGAGTCTCAATTTGACCCGAGGCAATCGGACTAGTCTGTTCGCCCGAAAAAGCTCTGAGTCCCGACAAGATCGGTGTTCCAGCCGCGACCTCTGATCTTCCGATTCCTACGGAAGGTCGCGAGGCCGGCGCGCCCGACGATGCGCCAACGAGCGAATTCAAAAGCTGACCGAATAGCTCTTGAGTGTGCTTTTGGCCATCGAGGTATTTCTCATGCAATCTTGCATTTTCGACCGAAAGCCTTTGCAACGCGATCAGACTCTCTTGCAAAAGCTGAAGCGTCTCAGGCGCCATCTTTGGTTGGGCTGGAGACACGGGTTGAATTGGTTCAGATTCTTTCACGGTGATCGTATCCTTTTGTCGACTTGGAGGCTTAGGTGGTTTGCTTGGGAAATAGTTTGCTCCGGTTAGTTCCATCGTGAATCGGGCTGGCTCATCGACTACTTTGAGTGACGGAGCCCACTGCTCGAGATCCAAGGAAACACCGCTGCATACGAGCTGCCCGATTAGTTTTGCCAGATTTGCATTCCCTCTTGAACCCTTTTGTTGGTCGAGGCTAAAGACGGTTGCGGAATCGCCCAAGGTTTGGCGGATCAAAGGCGCCATATTGGAATTCGGCCCGACTTCTATGAATAACGTTGCGCCATCGTCGGCCATTGCCTTGATCTGCTTGGTAAACTCCACGGGGTTGGCAAGCTGTTCAGAAATAATAGCGCGCACCTTGGACGCTGCGCTTGGGTAGGCTCGGCCCGTAGAATTTGCGTACACAGGCAGCATGGGCTTGGATAACGCAACTTTGGATACTGCGGCCCGGAACGGTTCGACCGCATGCTCCACCAAACGGCTGTGAAAGGCAGCTCCCACAGGCAGACGCTGGACTTTGATTGAATGAGCCGCAAAAAAACTCAAGCCTTCTTCGACGGCTTCACTTGGGCCGGAGAGGATCACTTGAGTCGGGCTATTGTGGTTCGCAACCACGAGATCGAGCTTGTGTTCGGCTAACATGGACTCGATCGTCTCTCGGCTCGCCCGCACGGCAATCATGCCACCCAGGTCCGACGAGGCGCGAGATCCCATCAGCTTGCCCCTTTCGAGAGCCAAGGCCGCAAAATCATCCAGGGTCAGCACCCCGGCGGCCCACAATGCTGTTAGCTCACCAAAGCTGTGACCCGCAAGCATGTCAGCCTTAAGACCCATGGCCTGCAGCACAAGGTAGGCGCCGGCGGAAAGTGCCCCGATCGCAGGCTGTGCGCATTCGGTCCTTGTCAAATCTTTTTCAAACGCCGAAAGCTCGCCCTCATGCAAGACCGGAGGAAAGATCCGGTCCCCCAGGCCTGGGGCAAGGAGGCTAAAAGCCTCAAGGACCGCCTTGGGTTCGGGTCTGTGTAATACCAAATCGCGCAGCATTCCTGGGTATTGGCTGCCCTGTCCTGGAAACACAACGGCTATCTGACCTGCGGCCTCATGTGGCCTAGGGGCATAGCTCATCCCTTCTGGCAAAAAGGTTGGCGTATCCACCTGCTCTAACAAGCGCAATGCTTTTTCACGCCACTCACCGAGCGACCGCTGCCAGCGCTCCGCACAGATCACAAGCCGCGGTCCAGTTCGCCGCTCTGCAACGCCTGCCTGAAATTGGCGCCTTTTTGCCTGCGCAAAAGCCGCAACATCACCCCAATGGATACCATCGGGAATCCCGCGGACCTCGTTCATCAAAGCCTCGCGCGAATCAGCCATAAAAGGAATGATTTCGACCTCGCCCGCCATAGGCGTAGGTTCGCTGGGCCCTTCTTCTAGCACGCAATGAAAATTACTTCCGCCAAAACCAAACGCGCTCACGCCTGCGCGCCTTAAATGACCGTTGCTTATCCAAGGCCGACCGGTCCCGTTCAGATAGAAAGGACTACCGGCCAGTGCGGGATGCGCCTCAGAGACTTTGATCGTGGGCGGCAGAACCCGGTGATACAAAGCGAGCGCCGCTTTGATCAAACCTGCCGCACCTGCCGCAGCCTTGGTGTGTCCGATCTGCGATTTTACGGAGCCCAGAGCACAGGTCGGCTTAACCTTGGAGCCGAACACGATTTTGAGTCCATCAACCTCAACCCCATCGCCAACCTTAGTACCCGTGCCATGACCCTCGATCAGGCCGACCGAACCCGGATCGATGCCTGCCTGAGTATAGCAACGTTGGATAGCCTTGGCCTGACCTTCGCTTTTAGGCGCATAGATGGCCTTGCCCAAACCATCTGACGATGACCCAATGCCTTTAATTACCGCATAAATCCGGTCGCCGTCGCGCTTGGCATCGGCGAGGCGTTTTAACACCACGATCCCGATACCTTCGCCCAGCGTCGTTCCATCGCCTGTGGCATCGTAGGGATGAGCGTGACCCGAAGGCGACAGGGCCGGTGTTTTTGAAAAACACATGTACATGAATATGTCGTTAAAGGTGTCAACGCCGCCCGTGAGCACCATATCTGCCTGCCCGGTCACGAGCTCAAGCACTGCGTTCTTAACGGCGGCGAGTGAACTCCCACAGGCGGCATCGGCGACAGCATTGGTCCCGCCCAAATTCAGGCGGTTTGCGATCCTGCCAGCCACGACATTACCTAAGAGCCCAGGAAAAGATGCCTCTTGCCACCCAACATACGAATCCTTGATCCGTTCAATCACATCCTGCGCAACATCATCGGCTACACCCGCGTCCTGCAAAGCACGGCGCCAGATCGGATGACCAAGGCGCGCCCCGAGCGGCACGACTAGCTCAAGCGCACCGGTAACTCCCACGATGCAGCTCACCCGATCTCGGTCGAATTCCCGTTCAGGGCCGTACCCCGCATCAACGAGAGCCTCGTGAGCCACGACCATTCCGAGCAGCTGACTGGTATCGGTAGCCTGGATTGCCTGCGGTGTGATTCCAAATTTCAGAGGATCAAAACGATAGGAGTTGAGAAAGCCGCCTTTTGAGCCATAGGTCATATCCTCGGCATCGCGCGCCTTTGCATGATAATCCGAGGGTCGCCAATGTGAGAGCGGGATATCGCGAATCGAATCGTGGCCGCTCAAGAGATTCTGCCAATACTCGGTCAAATTCTCCGCATCGGGAAACATCGCCCCCATCCCAATGATGGCGATATCCACGGGGGCCCCTTCAAAAACCTGTGATTTGCCGCGCGCCATAATTAGTTTGGAATCCTTTTGTCGATGAGGGACCACAATTCAATTTCCGAAACCGGTTTGCCACCGACCAATTCGGGCGGCACATGAATGCCTTGCATCCTCAAGATCTGGGCGCGTAGGATCAAAGTAGCGCCGTAGAGTATATTCAGAGCAACAGAGACCGCCCTGCGGTTGGCTGGCGGTTCGAGGTAGCTACCCTTAACCCACTCGTTGAATGCGCCCATCGCTGAGCCACACCAGACTTGATAGTCGAAACGTCGCTCCGGAATTCCCTGATTGGCCCAGTGTGAGGCCTGCCCCAGGTAAGATCGAAAAACCAAGGCCATTTTATGATGAGGGTCAGCTTCCGCTCGCGCGATTTGCTTGGGATCCTTGCTCGAAAAATAAGCCCGCGTGCTTTGCCACTCGGCGTCAACAGAACGTTTGAAAAATTGCGTTTCCAGCACCTCGCGCTCGGCCTCAGGAATTTCCTCGAGTGCCTTATGTTTGCGGTAGAGTTCGTACAATTTTTGCGCCCGCATAGGAAACATCGTCCCGCGCTTCAATACCTGCACTTTTATTCCAGCCTCAAACATATCGGCCGCGGGTGCCATCGCCACATCCGTCTGCAGGGCTTCTGCCAACATTTGCCTTACAAGATCACTTGTGCCGGATTCGATGCAAGCCTGATTGATTGTTCCCGTAACAATATAGGCAGCACCCATGACAAAAGCTGCGGCAGCCGCCATCGGGGTGCCGATACCGCCGGCCGCGCCAACGCGTAGGGAGACATCTGATCCCCGAGCCGTCCATTGGCATTGGATTTCATCGCGCAAGGCGAGGATGGTCGGCAGCAGAGTTAGGGCTGGCCTATTATCGGTATGACCACCAGAATCGGCCTCGGCCGTGATATCCTGCGCGATTGGTACTTCTCTGGCGAGCGTGGCTTCCTCGGGGGTGATGCGGCCCTGTTCAACGAGAAGTCTGAGAATCCTTTCGCTGGCTGGCTCCATGAATTGGCGCGCAACTTCTGTGCGCGAAACCTTGGCGATCACTCGATTAGGGCAGCAAACCCGACCATCCGGACCACGGTGGATACCATGCAGTCGGTACCGAACAACCGAAGGAGACATCGCAAGGAAAGCCGAGGCCTCAGCAACCCGGACATCTAGCTCGATCAGCAGATCAACCAGGGCATCTTCAAGACCCGCCTCCTGCGGGCTATGAATCAGATTCACGCCAAAGGTCTGAGACCCTAGCGTTTTTTTTAATTCCACGACTGCGGCGCGAACCACCTCGAGCTTCAAGCCTGCGGCGCCAAGTATACCTAACATCCCTGCGCGAGCCATCTCTTTAACCAACGCGACGCTTGCGATACCATTAGCCATCGCCCCGGCGACGTAGGCAAACGTTAGATTAAAGTCGCGGGTAAAGCTTGGGTCTCCAAGAGAGACGATCGGCGTGGCAGGCAAGATCGGGTTCTGACCATCCTCGTTTAGGGTGGATCTGCCATGGCCGAGGTAGGCGCTCGCTTGCATCGCCAAATTCGGGTCCAAGAACGTGCGAACAAACTCGGTACGCTGCTCGCGGCCAAACGAATACACAGGAGACAACCTCATGCTACTATTGCCGATTTCACGGGAGATTACCGGCAATATCATGAAAATGCTACGGGTAATTTGCCGCGCGACGCTGGATTGACTTTGTCTTATCGTCTCAACTACTTAACTTTTGGGGCGCCTACACTACAAGCTTTGCCCCAAGCCCAATATGAACGAATGCTCCCCGACAAACGCCGCTTCAGCGCGAAAGTCAATATGACTTAGGCTGTACTTCACACCCATCCGAAGCGTCACGCGATCGTCGCGTTCAAAATCAAATCCGGACGAACCGCTGTCGGTCGAAATTCGGCCGCGCCCCTTGGATAATGGAAAAATATCAGCCGCACCGATCAGCGAAAAGTGCTTGTCCATATAGACTCGGACCGCGGGGCCGAGCATGAAATCTGTAGTCGCTGTCGAGGTTTTGATCCCATTGTTCTTAAACCACTCATCCAGATAGGTGAGCGCCATAGCGCCAAAGATCTGCACACGCTCTTTTGTCAGAAATAGTTTGCGCAAACCAAACCCGATCGCAAAACCCTGGCCGTCGGCATCACCATAGGTCTCGTCAATTCCCACACCCCCAAATGCCATCAGATTGAATGTCTTGGCCAATGAATGATCGTACTGAAAACAAAGGAGGGTCCTATCGATGCTGGCTCGCTTTGAAGTATCGGTAACCTGATAATCGGTATCAGTAAACGCCAAGACCCCCTGGATCGAACTACCCGATGGCGCGTTCTTGGTGACGTCCGGCAGCACCGTTGCAAAAGCCGAAGCCGCGTTAAAAAACAGCGCCCATGATAGAAATCGCATGACTACTTGCATAGTTACTCCTGAGAGCCTGTTTAAAAAGGATCTGTTTTTGATTTTCTCTGCGTTGACCCTGCGCTTCCGATGCTCATTTATGCGCAAATAAACTGCGCTTCGGTTCTCGGGTCGCCTTGATAAAATCAAAAACTGACCCTTTTTAAACAGGCTCTGACCGTTCATTACACTGGCGTTTTCGCGCGAGCGTTATGTCATTCAGCATTTCCGTGATGACAAGAAATCGCAACTTTTTACCACAGACGCGCTGAATCATGAATGCATAGGATCAAATTTTTCGCAAACTCAACTCGTTTGACTATAGCTTATCACAGTTTAATCCCAGAGAAAATTCCTGCAAGCTCTCAAACTCCTCAACTGATATTCGTGCGGTACTTGAGGCGCACACCCGTCTCTTTGGCTAGGACGGAAAACCGAGGAATCGCATCCATCAGGCGATCCAAAAATTTCTCCGCGGTTTCCTGATGAAATCCAATCGACACCACCTGCGGTTCGGCTGGATAGTGCTGCTCAACCCACGCAATGTTTTGAGCCAGAACATCGACCATGTCGTTGCTGGTCACGTAATCAGCTAGACAGCCGTTGTTGGGAATCTCTTCCACGACGCCATATTCGGTCTCAATGCGGTAAGGTTGCGAGGTCGGAGCAATCTCTGACCAGAGCAGCGCATTGCGACGGAATAGATTGAGTTCGCCCCAGCGAGCCTTGAGCGGCTCGAGCCAAACCGCTGAACAATCCCACACCAGACCAAGGCTGGCCAAGGCAGCCAAAACATGCGGTGCAGCGAGCCAGGCACCCGCTCGAAAGCTTACCGGGGTATCGAACCCATGTTGCTTTAAGATTGCTTTGCTCGTCGCGATCAGCCGGCAAAGCTCATCAAAGTTGAATGCATCCAGGCAGATTTCATGGCCCCAGTCACCGTGAGCGAACTCTTTGAGCGGAGTCGCTTCATCAAACAGCGTCGGTGAACTGCGCGG
>CAZOSN010000121.1:0-4136 GCA_964582405.1 uncultured Oligoflexales bacterium
TTATCGCTCTACAAATCGGACTTTGCCAAATATCATCCGAGAGATGCTTTTGCCTTGCGCACAACTTGGGAAACTGTCGCTCAGCAATTGCAAAGCATTCACGATAGCAGCACAGCGCGCTTTAAATTCAAAGGCGTTCTGACAGGCAAGCGAGAATACTCTCAGTTTCGCGACCACTTTCATAGGCTAGAAGCCTGCGGGCTAATCTATCGCTGCCCGGTCGTCGAGAACGCGGTCTATCCTCTAAAAAGTCAGGCCAAAGAGGCGTTCTTCAAAGCTTACTTTTTTGATATGGGCATGCTGCTCTGCGAGCTGAACTATTCGTACCAAGCCCTAGGTGGGGATGTCAGCTACAAAGGTTTTCTTGCCGAAAACTTTGTGGTCTGTGAGCTCAAGCAAAACCTCCATGATTTGTTTTGTTACAAAACCAAAAGCGCTGAAATCGAATTTCTTGCCCAAGAAGAAAATAATATGATTCCCATTGAGATCAAAAACCATAATTTGCGGGCCAAAAGCCTTAAATTCTATTTGGCGCAATACAATCCGCCTTATGCGGTAAAAATCAGCGCCCACATGCCCTTCGAAGAAGGGGTTACGCGGAATTACCCGCTTTATCAGGCAGCCGCAATTTTCTAGGGCTTGTTCTCATTCCAGCCTAGCTTCCAGGATATCAATAAAAAGATTTACGGTCTAATCGTAAGCGCTTCATCTACGGGGAAACATTTTTGGAGCCTTTGCTGAATGCGCAATTAAAGAAGCCGGGAATTAAATGCAGTGTCGAGGTCATTCCCAAAGTATCGTAACCCCTACATGTTCATGTTCTATCCCAGTTTGAAAGGTAAGCACTGTTTCTGGATACATCCCATCCAGAAGCCCCAACAACGGCGGGTTGGACCGCATACTGCACTTCGGACATATGGACGCACGAGTCGAGCCACAAACTGCAAAAAACGATGCAAGGTATGGTCTTCATAAGGTTTGCCCTTGGTTCACTTGATTTTTTTTGCTAGCATAGGATAACTTTTATCAATCATTCTGCTTCCCAAGATGGGCATGCAGATTTACCCCAAAAGGGCGGCCATGTTTACTCGCGAAGATCTTACCATAGAAACTATTCCCGAACTGTTTCGGTTTTTACCAATTTTGATTTTCTGTGCCTTGTGTGCTCCGTTTTTCTTCGCAGTGTACACCCTCGGTTTTGTGTCGGACGTTGTCGGTTGGTTAGATTAACCCTGCGGTGCCGTGCCGATGACTTGTTGGATGCGCTGAAGGGCCGAGAGACGGCTAAATCAGAATCAGAATTTTTTCCCCGCAGGCAACGCAGCCATCGTCGATGGGACGCAGCGGATTAAAAGCTCACGCCTTGGCGCAGCTTCTCCGCCATGCTCGCCAGTGTTTTGACATCAAGCGGCATCGCCTCTTTGTGCAAGATCAGCCCGTCCTTGCTGATAAAGAATGTTTCCGGCACTCCGGTAATGCCATAGTCGATAGAGACCGATCCCGACTCATCCAGGCCCAACGCATAGGTCTTGCCATAGTCATTGGCAAAAGCTTTTGCCGCAGCAATGGAGTCCTGGATCGCAATACCGACTACCACGAGGTCTGATCCCTGCACCCTCTGCCACAACTTCTCAAGGTCGCGCGCTTCATCGCGGCAGGAATGACACCAGCTCGCCCAAAAATTTAAGATCACGCCCTTGCCACGGTAGTCGCTAAGCCTAAGCTCACGGTGCCCCGCAGGGTCCTGCACGACCGGAATCACAAAATCCTTTGCTGGCTTTCCGATTTGCTGAGAAGGGATGGGCGTGCCAGATTTTTTCAGGCCGATCGCCAAGAAACCGATAAACGCCGAAATCGCGACAAATGCTGCCGCCATAGCAACCCAATGCCCGGTTTTTAATGCTCGCATAAGTGCCCCCCGCTAATCCGTTGCTTCAGCTGCTAGCTCGATGCTTGGTTTCGTGCCAGCCACGCGCTTCAAAATTACCACCAACGTATATCGGCCTAACTGATGACCGCAATCCCCAACACAACGCGGCAGGGCTAATTGGATTTAAAAATAGACTGCTTGAGAAGCTCTTTATCGACCGCATGGTCTGCGCCGGGCCTTTTGTACTCCTCGGAATGCTTAACCATTAGAGTCTTGGCTACCAAGGTATTGCCAACCAATTTGCCTTCGACAACGACACCTTGATTCTCTTTAAACATATCAGGTTTGATGCCTTTGTAAGCTACCGGAAATTCATGCCCCTCAAAGTCGGTAATCACAAATTGCAGATCAAGGTGCTCGGCATTCCATATGACCGAGTCCTTTTTGACCATGGCACCTACCTTGATCGTCTTGCCTTCAAGCTCGCTGGATTTAGCATGGACCTCGCCTGGGACATAGAAATACACAAGATTGTCGCCAAAATTGAGCGAGGATCCTATGGCCAATGCCACTCCAATCACACCGAGTCCGATCAGCCATTTCAAATATCCTGGTCTCATGCATCACCTGCTGCGTTGTCCAAAGCCGCCTTCAATTTGCGCAGCCTCAACCGCTCCCGCCAAAGCCAAAAAGCAAAGGCAAAGATCATGAAGACGCCCAATCCATACGAGCCTGCCACAAAGGGCGTATGATCCATGGTTACTTCATCTCCTGTTGATACCAGTGATCCAGTTCGTTTGAGAGTCTGAGATTGGTTGCTCTTTGCTGGAGAAGCCAAAGCGCAAAAACCACCAATCCGACAAAAGCAGCGAGAAGGGTCCCCAGCATCACCGGGTCCATGGTCGAGCCCCCCTCGCGCACAATGCTGGGTGGCTGATGCAGCGTCCGCCACCAGGTGACGCTCTTGTAAATGATCGGGACATCCAGGGCGATCATGATCCCAAGGACCGAGCATGCCGTGCCGCGACGCTCGGGAGGTAGCGCCTGATAGAGGACAAGGTAGCCCGCATAAAGAAGAGCTAACAAAAACGTTGTCGTAATCCGCGCGTCCCAGGTCCACCAGACTCCCCAAGTAGGGTAGCCCCAGAGCGATCCTGTCACTAGCGTCAATACCGTGAAAAGCAAGCCAACCTCCGCCGCCGCGCGCCCCCAAAAAAGCATTTCGGGTCGTTTCTTGGCAAGGCTCATAAGGCTGGTACCAAGCAGAACATAGGCCAGGACAAAGCTTGTGATCGCGGCAGGAACATGAACGTAGATGACCCGATAAACATCGCCCATGTGAGCATCGGTTGGCGTGTGCGCCAACGCAAAAAACCAAATCGAAGCCAAGGCCGCAGCAAGGGTCAAGCCTACGGTCAAACTCTTCTTGTCGCTAGCGTCCACAAAGGCCTCGCAGGGTGTCTCTATGACTCTGATTTAACCAAGATTCCGTAAAGAAGGAAACCGAGCGTACCATACACGAGATTAAAAACCACTAAAAGCCCTAACCACGAGCCAAGTAGCGGTATTAGTGACATACCTTCGTTCGTGCAAAGGCGCCCAGATTCGACGGCAGCGAGCAGCACAGGAGCCACGAGAGGGAAATAAAGTATAGGATAGAGGATCTGCTTGTTGGCGGCCCCCAGGGTCATCACGCTCAAAAGCACCCCGACGGCCGCAAGGGCAGAGACCACCAGAGCCGCGATCAAAATAAGTTCATAGTGCAGGAGCCAGGCACCCGAAAAAAATAAAGCGGCTAAAATCATCGTTGGAACGAAAATAAAAAACCCCAACGCGGCTGTAAAAAGATACTTGGCCGCAAACCAGGCCTCTGCAGAAACCGGGTAGGTTTTAATAAGATCAAAGATCTGGTCACGGCTTTCCGCCTCAATTGAACGCGATAGGGCAATCTGAAGCGCAAGAAAACCCGCAAGGCATGCCTCGCCGAGGATCAGTGGCGGCGATTCGCCCTCTTGCCCACCACCGGTGGCAAAGACAAAAATCAGGAGAATGGTTGCCGCAAATAGAAACGCCGTGATCAGGCGTTCGAGCTCGCGGCATTCAAGACGCGTATAGTGGACAAACAACAGGCGGGTCTGCCGCAAGAATTGGCTCACGAACGAGCCTCCCGCGATGCTGCACCCAAGTTCAGCGGAACAAGTCTCTCGCCCAGAGCAGCAATGGCTAACTGGTCATGACTGACCAAGACACATAGGCCGCCATCATC
>CAZOSN010000121.1:4146-10116 GCA_964582405.1 uncultured Oligoflexales bacterium
AAGAGAACCCTGGTCGAGGCCAGAGACAGGTTCATCAAGCAACCAAAGTCGTGCCGAAGCAAGCTCAAGGCGGGCAAGCGCGAGGCGCCTTTTCATTCCCGTCGAATAGTGCTTGACCGGAAAATTCCCCACAAGCTGCGGCTCGCGAAAGCCCCAAGCCCGAAGCACGGAATCAGAGGCATCCTTTGACCAAGGGATATTCCCCTTTAGCTCGGACCAAAATCGCAGGTTTTGGATACCATCCAAGGCATCAAACAGGCCATTGCCATCGGCGGCCAAGTACTCGGCCGAAGCCCTGAGATCAGGACGGGCTTGACCCCGCCACAAAATTTCGCCCGTGCGCGGTGGCAAAAGTCCAGCGAGGATCTTGATAAGCGTCGATTTCCCCACGCCATTGGGCCCAATAAGATGCAGGCACTGACCGGCCCTGAGCTCAAAGCTCACGTCGCTAAACAGCGTTTTGCGGCCTGGATAGCCGAAACTTAGATGGGAAACCGCAAGCACAATCAAGGACCATGGCAATAAACTGAAAAGCGTGATGTTATCACAACCTGCCTGCCATGCACGTTTATTTTTTAGGATCTGTCCGTATTTTATCCATTTCTTCAGAGGGCCCCGCCCATGAGGGGATTCCCGTTAACGCTCGCTTAATGAGCCACGTTGATGCCAAACATCGCAAGATACCGCCGCTCGATCACCCGATTGTTGTCCGTTCCGATGTCTTCAGCATAGGAGGCGGCTTGGAATCCCAAAAGACCAAAATTGAGGTGCGCGCCAAACGAAGCCCCGGCACTGTTGCCACCTGCTCGCAACCCAAATATCGAACTCGAACCAAACAGGCTACCGAACGTCAGCTCTAGGCCGGTTTTGGCTTTTTTGGCAACGGCTGTCGCGGGATCAGTCAACTTCGATCCCTCGATCGTCCAGCTGAAATAGCCCCATTTTCCCAAACGCGGTGAGAGCGTGAAGGCCATTGAAAGATCTTCTTTCACAACAACAGGCTCTCCACCATCGCTCGACTTATAGGTGGTATCCCCGATATTCCGAGCCACCATCGATAATTTCGGATTGCCAGCTTTGGGCGTAATACGCCAGATCATCCCGGCGGTGCTTGCCGTGCCCGAGTAATGCTTTGTATTCTGCGAAAGAGCGGTCTTGCGCAGCTCGGGGTCAACAAAGTCTCCGAAGGCAAGATCGCCCTCTATCTCGGTTCGGCTTAGCGAGGTCGCAAAGGCACCGATGTACAAGGTATCGTTGGGATCGGTCGCGGAAAAACCGGCGGCAGGGCCGCTGGAAACCCTTTGATGAGTTTGAATCAAACCTGAGCCGTCGCTATATGGCACCGCCGCAATCTGATTGTCGAGAACATAGCCAAGGAAAAATCGGCTCATGTTGAAGGCTGGCACCACGGAATTGCGTGCATACTGCCTTTTTCCAGCGTTCGCATCCAAAACCGCTTTCGTGATCACGGGGTCGGTGGTGGCGTTTTCCCTGCTCTTAAACTGACTGAACAACGCAACCGAATTATCATTGATCGCTGCACCTAAGAGAGGAAACGGGAAGTATAGAATCCGCAGAAAATCGCCGGACTCTTTTTTATCTTTATGAAGCCCGCCTATCCCAGCAGGGTTGTAGTACGGCGCATCGATCCCATCGGCCAGCCCCGACAAAGCACCGCCTAAACCCGCAGCCCGCGCTGAGGTCCAAGGGTCGTCGGAGAGCACAGTCTTTTCCTTCAATTCCTTTAACTCTTTTTCCGCGGCATCTTCGTCCTGAGCTAAAGCCCAGGTCGATGACAACGCGAGCAGAAGACATGCCAAACTCGACCGATTCATCCCTACCCCACTATGATTCATGGAGGGATCATCGGCGTCACCGCCAAAAGATTGACGATTTTCTTTGAAAACAGTTAAATATTAGTAGGTTATGAATAAAGCTCCCGGAATCCAGCAGCCCCGTCGCGTCATTTCCAAAACCGATGGGGACTCCGGCCTCCGGGATTTCAATCAGACAGTAGCCGACTCAACCGGAACAAGCGCGCGGTTGGGTTTGGCACAGTCGCGAAGCCATTCCAGAATTTTCTCCCAGACATCGTGCCGAGCGTAGCGACTCATCAATAGATCAAGGTGGCCATAGGCATGCTGACCGCGCAGCTCGAGAAACGCTTTGCGTTTGGCACCGACATCCTGAAAGGCCTTTTTAACGAGCGGCGCCGGCACAATGAAATCCCGGTTGCCGGCTATAGCAAGAAGCGGAGCTTCAATCCGATCAACGAAATTCTGATAGAGAAAATGATAGCGCGGCGAAAAAAGCCCGCGTCGTCGGGCGATGCTTGTGATCTGCCGAGCCTCACCAAGCGAAATATTGCCGAGCAGCTGCTTCGCACCAAATTCCTCCATGATGGCTTCGTCGTCGTCGGCTCTGTGGGGACTACCCGACAAAAAGCTTAGCTGAATCAACTGAGTCATAATTTGGCGAGGCAGAAGGTCCAACCTTCCCGTTGATACGCCGAGCGAGGTCATGGTCAAAAGGTTTTTAACCAGCCGCACCGTATGCCCATGGGATGCTGGCAACTTAAAACCGGGCGAACCGAGCGTTATGAGGCTTAGGACCTTATCCGATCCGTGTAGCGCCTGATACATATATCCCAATAGCCCACCCATCGAATGGCCAATCCAGTGAACCGCGCTGCAGCCAGAATCGTCGGCAATAGCTTTTAACGCCGCAGGTAAATCGAAGAGCACATAATCGTCGAGATCCCAGTCCTTTCCAGGTTTACCCGACCGATTGCGCAGATCAACGGCGTATACTGGATAGCCGAAATGGCTCAAAAATGACGCGAGATGGCCCTCTTGAAATGGTGACTGCCACATGCGGGCATTGGCCGCAATCCCATGGACGAGCAGAACGGGCGCTTTAGGGAAAACGCCATGGGCCGCCTGCTTCATCAAACGGACTTCCAAGCCATCGTAGGTTTGTAAACTTATGATTTTAGCTACCATTTGATTTCATTATACCCACGCTACCCAAGAAGCGCAATTTAGGAAAAAGGTATGATGGTTGTAACCGTGTTGCCGCCACCGAGGAGTTAGCCCATGCATCTGTCAAATAAGGCGCTACTGGCCTTGGGGGGAATATCGCTTGCGATGACCCCAGCCTGTGAAGACCTGCAAAATGTCCTTAAACCGATCAACAATATCATCAGTGATGAAACCATCTATGAGAAACCTCCTGGCAGCGAAGCGAGCGTGTATTTAGCCAAGACGACGGGCAATCTGACGACCGATTCGAGCGCCATGCTCGAGGCCATGAAAGTCGGAATCAACGACAAAGGCACAGCCAACCTGCTAGACGATGAGGAGTACAGCTTAGAGGGCAGCGAACCTCCGCAGGTCTCAGATGCAGCCCTTGCCGCGCTCGAAAAAATCCGGGCCGCTAAAAAAGCACTCGATCCCAGCGCGTTTGTGATTATCGATGACTCGGTGTTAAACCCTTCGGCAAGCCTGGCCTTAGCCGACAAAGATTACACCAACGATACCGTAAAAATCACCGTCGATGAATTTACGATCCCCGTCTTGGACAAGATGCCTGTGCGAAACCAAGGCCAGCGCGGTACCTGTGCGGCATTTTCTGGGATTGGACAGATCGAAGGTTACCTCCTGCAAAATTCAACTCTCGAATCGATCGATTTATCCGAGCAGCGGTTCTACGCAATGAGCAAACCCAAAAGCTGGGGTGACGGGGGTACGACTGGTGGGTCTAACGCGGGCGACGGCTTCGCCGTCTCTAGTACTATAAAAACCGACTACGATGCGGGCTACCCGGACCCTTCGACATTTAGCGTAAGCAATACTTACAACCTCCCGCTCGAGAGCAAATGCCCGTACAACCTAAAACCCGGCGACAACGAAATCCAGATTCCGGGTTCAAAAAGCGGTGATTGCACGAGCGGCGTGGCCCAGGTGATCTCCTTTGAATCATGGCATCATGGCTACAAAAAAGGCCTAACCATTGACTCGGCCCAGAGCATCTATGATCATGTCGTCAACAAGAAATACCCGGTGGTTGTATCCTCAAAACTTTCGAAAAACTGGGAGAAAAACGACGGCATCATCACATGGGCCGATGCGCAAGCCGAGGGATCTACCGAGCATGCGTCAGGTCATGCTTACCTCGTCGTGGGGGTGCGAAAGCTCGACGAAGCCAAATACCCCAACGAAGGCGGGATGTGTTTTATCATCAAAAACAGCTGGGGCAAAGGCTGGGGAGTTAATGGAATCTCATGCATGACGCTGGCCTGGTTCAATCATTTCAGATCGAAGGGAGGCTTGCCGCTCGTCAAAGAAGTCAAGCTCGACACACAGGCTGTTAATGCCCAGGTCACTGCCTCTGATAAAAAGCCCGAAAACGCCAACCCACCCGATCCCGAAAAGCCTAAGACCATCACCGAAGACAACACCAAAACTACCGACAAACGCCCAAAAGGAAGGATCAGCTTCGCCCTTCCTGAGCGTAGGGCCTGGCTCTTGGCAGACCTGAGCTATGCAAAACTCGTCAGCAATGACGACGAGTTCCGTAAGGTTCTTTACCGCGTCGAAGACGAAATGTTCTACCTTCGGGGAGTCTTGGCAGGCGAAACCCAGCAGACCAATGACCTGAGCCTCAAGATCGATAGCGCGGGAAAATTGATCAAAAATTTTCCGGGCAAGGGCGATGTCGTGGTCGGCGAGATCAATATTGCGCAAGGTATCCTCAAGCTATGCAGCCAAGAGTATGCTGAGAAGTGTGTTTTTAACTACCTTCCCGATTCCAACGAAATCCTGGTAGCGATTTCCGAAGCAGAATTCTTGCGTGATGATTCCGAAGGTCCTTTCAATTGGAAATACTTTGGGGTCGGAGGCAATGGTTTTGAGGTCAGCGTCCCCGATGGCTTTAGCACCAAACTCGACGTTCGGTTTTCAAAAAGTGGTGTAACGACCAACCCGCTTCGCTTTAGGATCGATCCAATCGGCGGCGAGATCAAATACCTTGGCATCACGATCGGTAACTACCAGAGCGCCGAACTTTGTTCGGGTAGTTTCAAACCAATCTGCTCAATCGTGAGAACCACCGAGAAATTCCTTGTGGTATTCAAATCACAGCCGAAGGAGACCTAAGCGATGAGAGCACTCTGGATGGGCCTTGCCATTTGCTTTGCTGCCCCTTATGCCTGGGCCGGTTTCGACGCTGGAGCCAAACCGGCCCAAGGATCGCAAACCAACACCTCAAGCCACAAGGCCAAGCCCGCGCCGCAGCCGGTTGCACCTGTCAACCACGGGCCCAACATGGGGGTCGGGTTTACCCTTGGGTGGGAAGCCACATATGGCAACTCCGTAAGCTTTCACTGGCTGCCTGAACGCTACCTCGATCTTTCGGGAGGCTTGGGCTACAACCAGTCGGGCATGAAATTGGGCGCGGGCGGCACGTTTCTTTATCACCTGACGCGGAGCTTCGGTTTTCGATCGGGCCTGGCGTTGGTGTATTCAGGCGGGAGTTCCGGCGAGGTTGCGCTCGAAGCGAATTTCACCCCTGACGGCACGGGCGACCGCCAGGAGATCTCCGCCAGCAAAACCTATGAAGTTTCGTCGGCCTTCATGGCAAATATGGCACTCGGGGGATTTTGGGCTATCTCGCAGGGTTTTCATTTGATTCTTGAGGGGACCTATAATGCGGTTCTTTCAGGCAATGAGGTAACCCTGTCAGATAAGATCCAGTACTCCAGCAACATCGAAGCCTCAAACCAGTACGAATTTGAACGCGAGTTTGACCAAAAGGCCAGGGACAAGGCCGAGGCCGGCGGGCTTGGATTTAACCTGGGGATCATGTTTCTGTGGTAGAAATTCCTGTCTTGTGAGAAATCAGACGGCAGGTCGCTATGGCGATACTGGATGGGACCATTGTTTTGCTGTAAGCGACAAATTTGCGCCTTTT
>CAZOSN010000121.1:10126-14905 GCA_964582405.1 uncultured Oligoflexales bacterium
CAGCGACCAAGTTGGGCTAGACCCTCCACCAAAATCTGCTATTGTCCGGTCTCGACCTAAACGACGAGGCGGCCATCATGACCAAGATTCAGCATAAACTTGTGCGCGAAAGCGAATTTCTCGAAGTCAAGGGCGCACGCGAGCATAACTTAAAAAACGTCGATGTCAATCTGCCCAAAAAAAGTCTGGTTGTGTTTACGGGGGTTTCAGGTTCGGGGAAATCGAGCTTGGCCTTTGATACCATCTATGCGGAAGGCCAGAGGCGCTACATCGAGTCCTTGTCGTCCTACGCCCGGCAATTTTTGGGGCAGATGGAAAAGCCGCGCTTTGAAACCATCCGAGGCTTGTCGCCTACTATTTCTATCGAACAAAAATCTGCGTCAAAGAATCCCCGTTCAACCGTGGGTACCATCACCGAGGTCTACGACTACCTCAGGGTGTTGTTCGCCCGGACGGGAACACAGCACTGTCACCACTGCGGAAAAGCCGTGGGTCGAGGTGATGCTGGGTCAATGGTCAACCAGATCATGGCGATGCCTCCCGATACCAAGCTCTTGATCCTGGCACCCATGGTGCAAAATCGCAAGGGCGAGCACCGAGAACTATTTGATGACTGGCGGGCGCAAGGCTTTGAGCGCATTAGAATCGATGGCGTCATGCATCAGCTGAGCGATGTCATCAAACTTGCCAAAAACAAAAAGCACAATATCGAGCTGGTTATCGACCGATTGGTCATAAAGGCCTCGGCTGATTTCCGCAAGCGACTCACCGACTCGGTTGAGACCGCGCTCAAGCTTGGCCAGGGACAGCTTATAGCCCATATCTTGGGCCGCGAAGACATCCCGATGAGCGAGTCGCGCTCCTGCTGCGGTTTCGCTTTTCCCGAACTTGAGCCTTCGCTGTTTTCATTCAATGCTCCGCTTGGCATGTGCCCGGATTGCAACGGCCTCGGCACGATCGTGGCCATGGATCCAGCCAAAGTCGTCCCCGATCCCAGCCTTTCCATCCGCGAAGGAGCGGTTGTGCCATGGCGAACCTATTTTAAAAACGGCAGCGACGAACGCGAAGGTTCGTGGAGTACCGAGCGGTTTACCGCGATGGAAAAGCAATGGGGCATCGACTTTGACAAACCTTGGAGCAAACTTTCCAAGCGGCACCGCCAGATGATCCTCGAAGGGAGCGATGCGTCGCTTGAGGTCGAATGGCGAACCAAAAAAATTCAGGCGCAGCTTTCCATCGACAACGAGGGGCTCTTGCCCGCCATGATGCGCCGTTACATGGCAACCCAGTCGGATTTTATGAAATCCTATTACGCAAAATTCTTATCGAACAAACCCTGCACTACCTGCAAAGGCCTTAGACTAAAGCCCGAAGTCCTCGCTGTGAAAATTTCGGGACGATCGATCATGGATGTGTCTGCCATGACGATCGCCTCAGCACAGGAATTCATGGTCGCCTACAAGCTTGTTGGCCAGACCAAACTCATCGCGGAAGAGCTCCTGAAGGAGATCAAAAGCAGGCTTAGTTTTCTCATCAATGTCGGACTTGGTTATTTAACCCTCGACCGCAAGGGCCCTACGCTCTCCGGAGGTGAGGCGCAAAGAATACGACTGGCGTCCCAGATCGGCTCCGAGCTTACCGGCGTTCTCTACATCTTGGATGAACCATCGATCGGATTGCACCAACGCGACAACCAAAAGTTGCTCGATACACTCCGTCATCTGCGTGATATCGGCAACACCTTGATCGTGGTCGAGCATGATCAGGACACGATCGCTTCCGCAGACTGGGTGGTCGATTTCGGACCCGGTGCGGGCCATTTGGGTGGCCAGGTTGTGGCATCAGGCACACCCGACGCCATAAAAAAACATAAAACCTCACTCACCGGCCAATACCTAAGCGGCCGACTGCGGATCGAAACAGCCAAACCAGTAAGGCTCGTAACTCGCGAGACCCCTAAACTCGTGATCAAAGGTGCCAGGGCCAACAACTTGAAAAATATCGATGTCGCTATCCCGCTCGGCATGTTTACTGCGGTTACCGGCGTGTCCGGAGCCGGAAAATCGACGCTGATCAACCAGATCCTCTACCCGGCATTAGCCAAAGCCTTGCACAACAGCGATGAACCAGTCGGTGCGCACGAGGCAATCCTGGGCACCTCGGCCATCGACAAGGTGATCAACATCGACCAGAGGGCCATCGGTCGCACCCCGCGTTCGAACCCGGCGACTTATACCAAGGTGTTCGATTTGATCCGCGACTATTTTGCAAGCCTCCCCGAAGCCAGAGAGCGCGGCTACAGCAAAGGCAGGTTTAGCTTCAACGTCAAGGGTGGCCGCTGCGAGGCCTGCCAGGGCGATGGCATGCTCCGGGTTGAGATGCATTTCCTGGCCGATGTTTTTGTTCCGTGCGAGGTTTGCCGCGGGCGCAGGTTTAACGAGGCCACGCTCGAGGTCAAGATCAAGGGCAATTCGATCGCCGATGTCTTGGACCTATCGGTCGCCGAAGCTTTTGAACTGTTTAAAAATCACAAGATGATCGCCACGATTCTAAAAACTTTGATCGACGTCGGCCTTTCCTACATCAAGCTTGGCCAAAGTGCGACCACACTCTCGGGTGGCGAAGCGCAACGGATCAAGCTGGCCCGCGAACTCGCCAAGCGCGACACCGGGCGCACGCTCTATATACTTGATGAGCCAACCACCGGCCTTCATTTTGACGATATCAAAAAGCTTCTTGAAGTTTTGGAACGTTTGGTAAGCCATGGCAACAGCGTGGTTGTCATCGAGCACAACCTCGATGTTATCAAAACCGCAGACTGGATCATTGACATCGGACCCGATGGTGGCGATGCTGGCGGAGAGCTTATCGCAGAGGGACGGCCGGAGGATATAGCTAAGGTCAAACGTTCGGCTACGGGCAAGTTTCTCTAGGCTCGATAGTCGGGGATCAATATGTTAAGAGACAACCGTAAACTGCCCCTAGGCAAAAGCAATATTCTTTAAATCTCTACTCCATGAGCGCAAGACGCCCACGCGACCAAAGGCTCACTGCTTTGCTTCGTCACTCAGCTTGGCACTCAGGTAAAAAACTCCTTGCGCAAGGGCCGCAAAAAAATAACCGACGGCGCTGCCGCGGAAGAGTCCGCGCGCACCTTCTTTTTTCATCAGATTTGTCAAAACGGTCGTCGCCGATGTCGAGGACGAGTAATTGGCTTGAAGATTGCTCAGCACGCGCGAGAATGGGTTAGTGATTGTGGCCACCGCCATGCCCGCAGCCAAGGACGCTGAGAATCCTGCGGCCATCGGGACCTTTTGGTCGGGGTAAGCCTTGTGCATGAGCGCGTTGGTCGCCTTGTAAGCCGCCAGAGTTGATCCATGAGTGACCAGCATTTTGCCCGTAAAGAAAGGCAGGCCACGGTAGGCTTGGCAAATTCCGTACTCGCGAAATAATTTGCCCGCAACATTGAAAAAGCTCACTGGCTTATCGGAGGTTTGTTGGATCACGCGGATCTTGTCGAGCGGCAATGTCACGGCATCAAGAGCGCTATTGACAACCGGCGCCATGGCACCATAGCCACAAATATCATTGACCGCGCCGCGCACCCCAGCTTTGACGCCCATGCGCACCAAGGTTGGAGCAAAGCCTCGCCCATAGATGCCGCGGATTCCACCCTGGGCATAAACATCAGCAAAGGCCTTGGCGTAGGTTGTGTCGCCTTGGTACACGCGACTGCGCGCGACATCGAACGGATGTCCGACCAAAGCAGAACTTGCTTTGACCGCCCCATAAACTATGAACGTTTGACCCAAATTTGTGGCCTTAGATGCTCCCGAAGGCTGGGGATTTGTTGCTGAGTTGGTCGGATCTCGCGGGGTTGACTCGGCGGCGGAGTTGGTAATCTGGTCTTTTGATAACACCGCGGCGCGACTCAATCCAACCGAGCAAGTTTCAACTGATCGGTCCAGATCGGGTATATCGCTTAGATGCCTCAGAAAACTCTGGCCAAAGCTAATCACGTTTCGCCCCAAATAATTAAACTTTTATTTGTTTAAAACAAAATCTCGAGGCCGTCAACCATAAGAATCGGTTGGGAAGACTGCCTCCCCCAATTTTTCCCATTTTGGAGTCATTGGGTTCTAATCACAGGCCTCGCAAATAGATTTGGAGCATTTTGTGCAATGATCCAAGAGTCCTAAGCCGCCTTGCTTGAAAATCGCAACCGAATCATGCAAGATCGCACCGCAAAATGAATAGGAGCCAGTCACGAGCACGTTAACGACGCCAGCCCAAGGCAATCAAGACCAGGTGCCGCTTACCGGAAAAGTGCCAGAAATCCTTGCACCAGCGGGTGGCCGTGCGCAATTTTATGCCGCGCTCAAGGCAGGAGCAGACGCGGTATACCTCGGCCTCAAGGAGTTTAATGCAAGAGGCCGGGCCGAAAATTTCTCACTGAAAGACCTGGCTGAACTTGTGCCTTTAGCAAGAAGCCGTGGCATGAAGGTGCTGGTTACAGTCAATATTTTGCTGAAAAACGCAGAATTTCCCAGACTGATCGACGATTTGGCCGAACTCCAATGGCTTGGGGTTTCGGCCCTGATTGTTCAGGATCTAGGAGTTGCGCGGCTCGTCCAACGGCTTTTTCCCTCGCTCAAACTCCATGCCTCGACTCAGCTCGCCATTCACAATCTCTCTGGTGTCCAGGCGGCTTCTGATCTTGGTTTTCGCAGGGTCGTTCTCGCCCGCACGCGCAACGACGCGGTCAGGGCCCTCACGACG
>CAZOSN010000122.1:0-14494 GCA_964582405.1 uncultured Oligoflexales bacterium
ATGCTGATCTCAGTAATATCAAGGACTTTAAGCTATGAGGTGAGAAACTCGGGTCTTATCTATACAGCATGAAGCCTATTACATCTCGCGTCTAGATCCTAGCCTCTACCTATTTGTCGGCCCGAACTTTCTCTATATGCTACCAGTGCAGCATGCCTATTTCCCAATCGAGCGCGATCCAGATTATCAAACCGAAATTGGTGCGGGCATAACAGCAGTTCTGGCGCTCGAGATCACGGAAGAATACCTTCTTTCGGCCAGAATTCAGCGCTGGCGGGGCACCAAGACTGACAAATTTCACGCCTTCGAAACGGCGATAGGTTTTAACCGAAGGTTGTGATTCCGCCGCTACGGTGAAAGGTACTCGTCATTGTCGCACTGGTGCAGCCTGACGTTTGCATACCACCCGTAGCGTTCGGAAGGCCAGATTTTATTGAGACCATAAGTCTTTTGAAACATCTGATCATCAAAAGGATCATTCAGCGCAATGGCTTCCGACTGAATCTCACTGGATCGATGAACCAGAATGCGATCCATCTCCGAACCTTGTCTGCCGGGCGAGGTCCGGGCGAAGATTTCATTGGCCGGAGAAGCTGTGTAACAATCGCTTGGATGCTCGCAGCTGCCTTCCGATACGTCCTTGAGGCCTAACGATTCTAAAAAATCCGCCATTACCGGCGAGGCAGGATTGGACGGAATACGCCCGGCTATAATCACGCGATTTGGGCAATAATGCCCGGAGGTCAGGACATCGACGACGATTTTATAAAGATCTGCCCAAAATACATCTTCGCCGGTCTCTGGCATGACCTCCACATTAAAAACCGGAATTTCCTTTTTGTCGAGTTCGAGCACAAAAAGCAAAACCCGTCCCCAATCTTCTTTCCAATAGCGCTCTACAGTAGGTGGGAGTTTCACAGCCTGGATAGGCAAACCCGAAGCCACTGCATGGAATTCGATCTCGCTGGTTTCTGCATACTGAGCCACCTCCAGTCTGTCCCAATCATAGCCAGTGAGGCTACCCGTACTCAGGATATTCAAATCCGACTCTGCAGGGCTCCCTTCGCGTGCCATGACCTGCTGAAGCACAATGATATCAGGCTTTCGGTCGGCCAAGTACCTATCGAGCAAAAGCAGACGTTCCCGGCGAAAATGCCAATCTCCGGACCAGCTTGGTTTGGTATCTGGAGTCTTTTGATTGAATACGCTCGCATAAAAAACGGCGACCGACCTACTATCGGCCGTACTTTCGGTCATAAATGTCACGCATGCTGGCAACCAGAATGCTAGAGCCACCCATGACCCTATTACCAATATGCGAGTCTTGATCAGTTGGCACACCCTAATTTTTCGCTAACAGCCTATATTTAAAGGCTCTAACGGCATCCTAAATAGCGCGAAATCACCAACCTTTGGATCTCGCTCGTTCCTTCTCCAATTCTCAGCAGCGCGGCGTCTCGGTAGTGCCGTTCGATCGGATATTCCTTCATGAGGCCATAGCCGCCAAAGGTTTGCTGCCCCTCGCGCGCACAGTATTCAGCTACCTCTGAGCAATAGAGTTTTGCCATCGCAGCTTGCTTCTGGAATGGTTTATGATTCTGCTTCAGCCAGCATGCCTTATATAATAACCCTTCGGCAGCCTCAATGCGCATGGCCATTTCGGCCAATTTAAAAGCCACGGCCTGATGGTTGCAAATAGGCACTCCAAAAGTCTTACGCTCCTTTGCATACTTCAATGTCAAATCAAGCGCCCCTTTTGCCAGTCCAAGCCCCATGGCGCCGATGGATAGCCGCCCATTGTCAAGCGTCTCCATCATGATCCGAAAACCCTGACCACGATTGCCAAGCATATTGGCCGCAGGAACTCGAACTTGATCAAAAAAAAGTTCACCGGTATTGGACGAACGCCACATCATTTTGCCATGCATTTCTTTTTGTGTGAGGCCTTTTGCCCCAGTCGGCACGATAAAGCAACTCAGCTCGTTGCGACCATCGGCAAGCTTGCCGGTGATAGCCTGAACCGTTAGCCCCTTAGTCAGTGGATTCGCACTATTGGTGATCCAAATCTTCGAACCGTTGATCACCCATTCGTTAGAACCGGCATCAAACCGCGCTGTGGTCTTGCTCGCCTGTGCGTCGCTGCCTGCGCTCTCTTCGGTGAGGCCAAATGCCCAAAGGCCTTCGCCGTTGCAAAGCGAAGGAAGGTAACGCTTCTTTTGTTCCTCGTTGCCGTAATAGTAGAGCGGTCCCGCACCCAAACTATTATGCGCTGCGATCGTCGCGGCCTGCGAACCATCGATTCGCGCCAACTCCTCTACCGCGACAATATAGGAAATGTAATCCATCCCCTGACCACCGTACCGAGGGTCAACGATCGTCCCCATGAGTCCGAGTTCACCCATTTTGCGGGTTAATTCGACTGAAAAAACTTCCTGCTCGTCCAGATTGTGAGCCCGTGGTGCGATTTCCTTTTCGGCAAAAGCGCGGACCGTCTCGCGCAGCATTTGCGTCTCTTGGCTTTCTTCGAAACTATATCCCATACCCGCTTACTCCTTGATTCTCGGCCCGCTGCGCTGCTCGCACGCCATGGTCAGATTAAGAATCCGATTCTTCCAAATCGTCATCCAGCTTACTATTTAACAAACCTGAGCGGCCCTCTCTGCCAGTCTCACCCAATAATAAAGTCCTATATGATTTATAGCGATCCTGATGAATTTCGCCACTGTTTACTGCCTCCGCGATCCGGCAATCAGGTTCATCAATGTGGCGGCATTCGCGGTATTTGCACAACCCTAAATAGGGGCGCATTTCTCGGAAGGCATCCGTCAGCTCAATGGAAGATCGCTTTCCAACCAAAAAACTTCGGATACCCGGGGTATCGATCACATAGCCATCAAGCGCTTTGAGCTTAATGAAACTTGCATAGGTGGTCGTATGCCGCCCCTTGTAGAAAATATCAGGATCTTCCTCTACCTCTTGAACAATTTCGGGGTCGAACAGATTGACAACTGACGATTTTCCAACTCCAGAATGACCGCTGCAGATGCTGATTTTTTTTCCAAGAATAGACTTGAGATCATCATAACTTGCCGATTGTTCTAAGTCGGAATCCAGTGTCGAAAGAGTTATAACTTGATAGCCGAGTTTGCGATACAGTGCGATCATCTCTTCGCAATAAGAGACAAAATCTGGCCGCTCGCAATCTTCTAAAAGATCAAGCTTATTCAAAATGATAACAGCCGGTAGCCTCTGCTCCTCCGCCAACGTCAGATAGCGATCAATCAACCCAAATTTCACCCTGGGTTGCAAAAAACTCGCGACGATTAAAAGCTGATCTAAGTTGCAGGCAAGCACATGCTCAATTTCCGCATTCATAGGATCTGTTCGAGCAAGTCGGCTTACCCTCGGTGCCCGATTTTGAATGACAACGGTGGGTAGATCCGTTGTTGTTGGCCGTATCTCCCCTGGTTCTGTTGGACGGCAGCGCACGATATCGCCTACGGCAATCAGGTTGCGCTCGCGTTTTTGATTTTCGAGATGGCGACGGGCTACAGTTGCAAGCATGACATCGCGGGTTTTAATATCACCCCATACGGG
Organism: uncultured Oligoflexales bacterium; assembly: GCA_964582405.1. Classification (GTDB taxonomy): domain Bacteria; phylum Bdellovibrionota_B; class Oligoflexia; order Oligoflexales; family Oligoflexaceae; genus CAZOSN01. The sequence continues at coordinate 3,598 of CAZOSN010000122.1, forward strand.
TTCGGGCGATACGAATGCGTATTTCTTGTGAACCTCCACGACCCTCGCCCGAAACCACTCTTTTGTCAGATCCCAATCGTCTAAAGGAAGTTCAAACGGTTCGCGCGCCTGCTCTGGTTTTTTGTGCGAGCGATTGCCACGTCGAATCTTATCGACTTTGGCAAGTTTATCGGTTGAGTCTCCTTCTTGGTATTTCCAACGAGCCATGGGCCGTTTTCTCCTAAGCACTGTCCAATCGATGTTGTGCGCTCATTTCAATCTGCCGATGGTTCAGCAAGCCGCTCAATTGCAAATCGAGTCTCGAGGCTCAGCAGCAGTCGCGTATTGACATGAATTTGAGCAATCCTCGGATCAATTTTGTAGCTGTTCTTATCGGATTCGACAATATAGCCCATGCGCTTTATCAATGAGATCGGCCCAGAAAACGATGACTTATCCATCGTTTCAGGATTGGAAACACCACTGAGGATCGCAAGTCTCTGGGCCATTTTTTGGCACTGCGTTTCAAACTCAGCGCTATCGACTTCGCCTCGTTTAAGATTTTTGCTCAGGAGAGCAGCGATCATCGCATACCTCTCAAGCACATGACGCAAGATTCGCGCCACGTGACGCCAATAGCCAAATTCATCTGTTCCTTGTTCTGGCCGAGCGAGCATTCCCTCACCCATAACTCTTAAGAAACCCGCCTCGATCATGCCGTTAATCGTGGTTTGATAAATCTCCGAGGCTTTATCCAGCGACCAGGGCAATTGAAATTCTTCTTTCAAGAAGGGGTACAGATCCATGCACCCGAGAAGAATATCCTCGGTCCGCAGCGATTCAACATGCACAAAGTATGCTGAAATCAACGATGGCAAGGCAAAGATATGAAGAATATTGTTCTTGTAGTAGGAGTTTATCACACCATCATCTTCGCTGAAGAAGATTAAATCCCCAGCAGGGTGTTTGAAACGCTTGACCGATTCCAATTTCTCTGCGGCGACTATGTAGTCGGTCACTGGCATATCCATAAATGCTTGATGGCCAAATGGACTATGCTTCCCGAGTTCGATTAACTTGGCTAAATATCCCAAAAGTTCTTCCTCGGGCAACGCTCGGTTTGGGGCAGACAGCAGGGCCACGGCCATGAGGCCTGTGGGGCTCACGGTAACCGCTTCGTTGATATGAACTGCGATCTCGTTGGCCAGCTCCCTGATCGCCTGATGAAACCAGGCCGTTTTTTTCTCGGGCGCCTGCTCTCGCCAATCTGACTTAAATTTATCGAGGAATTCGCCAAGGTCGATCGGATCTCCGAAACTAATGTAGGCATGACCCCAGTATTTTTTTAAAATCCTGCGGAGTTCAAACAGCTGCTTGATCGATTCGGGTTTTTTGTCCTTACCAGAGAGTTCTTTAAGGTATGTCCTAACCTCGACGACTTTGTCATAACCAATATAAACCGGCATGAATACTAGAGGGCGCGTCTGATCGCGCAGGTAGCTCTGAACCAGCATCGAAAGCAAGCCTGTTTTTAAACCCAAAAGCCGGCCGCTACGGCTTCTACCGCCTTCAGGAAAAAAAGCAATTGGGAATCCTTTGGTGATCAGATAGTGAAGGTACTCATTGAAAACAGCTGAGTAAAGTCGATTTCCGCGGAAACTCCGTCGCAAGAAAAAGGCCCCAGATCGCCTGATGATCGGACCAGCTGGCCAAAAATTTAAATTGATTCCCGAGGCTGTATGCGGGACGGGAAGTCCACTGGCATAGACACTATAGTTGATGAGAAGATAATCGAGATGACTGCGGTGGGCAGGAGCATAGATGACCTCCGCACCCTTGTTGGCGCATTCGCGTGGTCTTTCTAGCCCACGGATCTTAACTCCGGAATACATTTTGTTCCAAAGCTTGCCAAGCAACACCTCGAACATTCGCACAATTGGGTAAGATTGATCTGCCGCGATCTCTCGCGCGTATCGAACCGCAAGCTCTTGAGCTTTCTGCTCCGAAGAGCGTTTCTTCTTGCTCTCTTCCTGAATGGCTTCAGTCACTGCCGGCGAACGGACAATTTGTGCTATCACGTTATCCCGAATATAGAGACGTTGACCAAGGGTCGTGTTGCGCTCAATCCTAAAATGAATGCGAAGAATTCTTCTTAATTTCCGTCCCGCATCTTCAGGGTTGGTTCGATCTCCAAGCAGGGAGCGCACGGAAATCGGTTTACCGAAATTGATCAGATTATTACGCCCCTGGGCCAAGACGATAAAAAATTTATGCAGTGCACCGGCATTTTCATCATCATTGAAAATAAGTCTGATTAATGAAACATCTTCGGTTCCTGGATTTTTTCCCCAGAATATCGATACAGGCACAACCTGCACGTCGGTTTCCCCATACTGAGGCCTCGCCAGGGTTGTGACGAGCTGAAGCATCGGGTGCAGACTATCAAAACTACTACGCGTCGATAGCAATCCAGGTTTTGACATGCACAGAAAACTCGCACCCCTGAGGGTCAGTAGCTGAGCGAAAGGGGTCATGTTAGGAAGAGGCAGATTATTCTGCAAACAATGGTAATAGAGGACCAAAAGGTCCACGATGGAATTTTTGGGCAACACATACAGTACTGGCTTTTTTCTATCAAGCTCCAGATAAGCTTCGGGATTATCTCGAGTCGACTTCGACCGGACCCACCAAAACAGCGGCTTTACCAGCCACCATAAATAAGCCATTCTCCGCTCAAGCTTATTCCACAAACTGCGACTCCAACTCAAGATTATCGATGAGTCGTACGCTGCCAAGCTTGGCGGCGCAAAACGCAATTCCTGATGCCTGCACGGCACCTTTCTCATCGAAAGGGAAAAGGGAGATCTTATCGCGAATTTCAAAATAGTCCAAGGCGAGCTCCGGAACGGCGCCTATCGTATCCAAAAATTCTTCGCGTAGTTTTTTAGGAGACGTCTCGCCATTGTGGAATGACTCTCTGACCCGCTTGAGCCCCCGGAACAACACAGGTGCAAGCTGCCTTTCTTGACTGCTCAAGTTTACGTTACGGCTGCTCATAGCAAGTCCGTCAGACTCTCTGACTGTAGGGACTCCAAGAATATCAACCCCCAGGGCGAGATCGCGCGCCATAAGCTTGATCAGGGCAAACTGTTGATAGTCCTTTAGTCCGAAAAATGCCTTGGTGGGTTTTACAAGATTCAAGAGCTTGAGCACGACGGTCAAAACTCCCTGAAAATGCCCCGGTCTAGATTTGCCACACAAGATATCCGAGGAGACTGGATTGTGCACATACGTTTGAAAACCTTCTGGATACATACCGCTCGCTGTGGGTAGAAAGACGACATCGACACCACGCTCCGCCAGCAATTCCGCGTCGCGTTCGAGTGTCCGTGGGTATTTGTCAAAATCTTCCTGAGGACCAAATTGAGTAGGATTTACAAAAATGCTAACCACAACCTTATTACACGCCATTTTGGCCTTATCTACCAGAGCAAGGTGGCCGTCATGAAGGGCACCCATGGTTGGCACGAAACCAATCGTGAAGCCCGACTTCATCCAACTATCAGAAATCACAGAAATTTCACTACCGGTGCCAACGCGTTGCATAGCTCAATCCTTGTCAAGTTGCCAACATACATACAGAAATTATTGCACTATAGCAAACGACCTTGAAAAGTGGCTAAGTCCATGTGATTGGACAAAAAAAAGAGGCCCGGTGGTGGCCTCTTTTTGATTACTAGGAGCTGCAAACATTCAGAGTAGGTTAGGATTCTACAAACCACCCTCATGGTGATCGGGCTCGTCTTGAGCCGGCGCTCAAGGGATCAGAGTCCATCCCCCTTCGACCCATATGGACCACATCTGGTCCGTCCTACTAGATCATCTGCCTGCCTCTAGTAAAAATATCGGATTTGGCGGCGGTCACTTTAGGACGGAGAACTGTCACCATAGGGGGATATTAAAGCGAAGTCTCGCCTGGAGGGCCTTTGGCTTTGCGCTGTGACCACTTCTTAAGCTTCGGATCTTTCTTACTTGAATCTGTGTCCGAAGGTCCACGTCCCAACCCTTTTGGGTCAAAGTAGTACAGCGAAGGACTACCCACGGCTTCCCAATCCGAAACAGAGACTATCTCATCCATGGATCTTAAATCCTGAGATTCTAGCTGCCGCGTCGGGGCACTTCTTGGCTGTTGCCCAGCGTTGGGAGCGTCTCGTTCCATCACAGCCAACTCCTTAGATTCTGAACTTTGTTCAGAGATATCCCCGCTTGCCGCAAGTTGAGGATTGATGACTCTGTCTAGCGGTAATTCGGCCTCAAGCTCGCGATCAATCGGCAGATGGGTCAGAAAGTAGCCGATTGGCACAACCGCCACGACACAAAATAAGACCGAACGAACCCCGCGCTGCATGACAAAATTTGCAAATTTAGAATCACAGAAGGATTTGAGAGTTAACATCCTGATTCTCGGGCTGGGCGGCGGAAGATAGCCTTGAGGCTCATCGACGGGAAAACCCACAAGATTCGCCTTAAAGCCAGTCATATCAGCCAGCAAATCAAACTTGCTCATGAGCTCTGAATCGACGTCGCCGACATAGATTTTACTTAAGCTTTTGAGGAATCCACGGGCAAAAATATGGCCGGGAAGTTTTGCAAAATCACCGGCCTCAAGTGCATCGATAAAGGGGCGAGATATCCTAGTCGCCATCGCGGCCCGCCCCAGGTCATACGGGGACTGCTCCCGCATCGCGATGAGGTAGCGGCAAAACTCCTGCATCAATTTCGCCTGGGTGAGATTAGCATTCGATCCCAAATCGGCACCAAGACTCTGGTCATCACTCATGAGCATTCGTCCTTATCTCAAATTCCCAAACCGTCACTCGTTGAAAAAAGTTTGATAAAATAAAACCGCTACCTTCATTATCCGGCATACCATGTAAAGGAATCAACTTTACACACCTCGGAAGGCAACTATGCAGCTGTATTTAAAAGAAAAATTATGTAAATTATTTTTATTTATATCTGGCGCCCTGCTGGTTTCAGGATGCCAATCAATGTTTGGGCCAACCGACCAAGAGCTTCGCGAAGCCGACGTAATCAAAACTCAGAAGGCCTTGATCGTTAGTTTTCTCAACAAGGGCTTGCCCGGCCTCGCAATCAAGGAACTTCGGACAAGCATCAAAAATCATCCCAAGGATCCGGAATTTAAAAATCTCATGGGGCTTACCCAACTTGCTCTCAAAAATCCAGCAGGAGCCATTAGCTTTTTTCAGGAGGCTTACCGCCTAGACCCGCAGACTGCGTTCGCGCTGAACATCGCCTCAGCCTATATCGATTCCAACGAATTCGAAAAAGCTATCGCGACGCTAAACCGAATTAAAAACAAGGATAGCTTTTCCGACTATGAATACCCTGAGCGAGTTGACCATAATCTGGGACTAGCGAACGAGCGCCTAGGTAGAATCGACAAGGCCGAAGGGTATTACAAACTCGCCCTAACCAACAACCCCGACTTTTTCATCTCGGTTATGAGACTTGCCAATATCAACCATAACAGGCAAAAATACCAAGAGGCTCGTAAGCTCTACCTCAAGGCCAACCGCACTTGCTCCGTGTGCTTCGAGCCCATAAACGGACTCGCCATGACCTACCTTGCCGAAAGCAAACCAGAAAAAGCTATTCTAGTCCTGAAAAAGTACCTAAAATCAAAGGATGCCTCGGAGGACGATCTTAAGAAGGCCAAGGACATGATGAAAATGGCGTCGAAATTTCGAAAATCCCCGGGTGAATCTCTGTAGTTTGAAAACCCAAGGAATCTCATCATGCAACGCGTTCTTCCCTATCTGGCCATTTCGTGCCTATTTTCTCCACTCGGTATCGATGCTTTTGCCCAGCAGGAAATGTCCAAGGAAATGGCAGATTCTTACCGACCGCTGGAAACATTAGCGCGTGGCTTGTACTATTTGGAGACCATGTATGTCGATCCCGACAAAGTGAAACGGGAAGATATCGTTATGGATGCTCTTCAAGGCATCGTTGCCAAACTCGACCCGCACACCATGGTTATGCCGAGCAAGGCATTCGAACAGCTCACAATCGACACGCAGGGTAAATTTGGTGGTGTCGGAATCATCGTTTCTTCAGAACGAGGCAAGCTGATCGTAATCTCGCCAATCGAGGACTCTCCGGCTCATAAAGCAGGAATCAAATCGGGCGACGAAATCATCGCAATTGACGATAAACCCGTGGAATCATTTAAATCTGGACATGCGACCGACGCTATGCGCGGAGACCCAGCATCGACGCTCAAACTCACGATCAAACGCAAGGGGGAACCAAACGAACTCGAATTCGAACTCGTGCGCGAAGTCATCAAAGTCAAATCGGTGCGCTCGATGGACCTAGGTCAGGAGATCCTTTATACCCGAATCTCGAGTTTTCAAGACAATACTGCCGACGAACTGAATGAGATTATCGTCAAAAAGAAAAACGTTAAGGGCCTGATACTGGACCTCCGCGACAATCCAGGTGGGCTTCTCGACCAAGCTATCCGCGTCTCAGATATGTTCATTGAGTCAGGCGTTATCGTGTCGACCGTTGGACGCAACAAAAATGATGTCGAACGCGAATTTGCTCACAAGCGCGATACCTATTCAAATTTTCCAATGATTGTGTTGATCAATGGCGGATCCGCCAGCGCATCTGAAATCGTAGCCGGAGCCCTGCAAGACCATGAACGCGCGCTGATAGTGGGAACGACATCCTTTGGGAAAGGTTCCGTGCAAACCCTTGTGTCACTGCCGGACAAATCCGGTCTCAAGATCACAGTCGCACGCTACTATACCCCTAACGATAGATCAATTCAGGCTAAAGGCATCAAACCAGACATCTTCATAGAAGCCGACAAAAATGCATCGGCACATGGGCACAAGAAAAAAGAATCCGACCTGCAGGGCCACATCGATAGCCAAGATCTATCTGACCTCGCCAAGAAATCCGGAATGAGTGGTGAGACCCAGGCGTGGCCGGAGGAAGCACAAAAAGATCAACAGCTTGTGACAGCCTTCACATACCTGCGCGGCTGGGGGTTTCTCAAGAACAAGAGCAAATAGCAGTTGCTCGGGCCATCAATGATGAGCCCCGAGCTCCATTCCAGCCGGAAGCAACGGATCAGCCAGCGCCACCATGGGGACCTTACGTCCAAACATTATGAATGTTCCAAAGAATAGGCCGAAGAAAAACAGAAAACCACCGATCTCAGCCAGCGGCATATAGACCTCACCCGCCTGAGTTACCTGCGGCATAACAACGACCAAGTTTGTGCACCACTGACCGACGAGGATCAAGAGACACAAGGGGATCGTAACATACGAAGTCCACTTTGCAGCTTTGAAAATCAAGCTATAGAGCGGGATAACAAAGGCGATGATCGGGATAATACAAACGAAAATCAGCCAAGGTTTGTGCAGACGCTCAATAAAGTACTCGGTCTCTTCGGGCATGTTGCCATACCAATAAGTCAGGATATGCGCGAATGTAAGGTATGCAAAAAACACCGTAAAACCATGCATCAGCTTGCCCATATCATGAAACTGCTGACGTGAGTAAACCGACCCAATCGGCGTATTTTTTAATGCAAACATCATAAGAAGAGAAGTTGCAAAAAGAGTTTGAAGCATAATCGCAAACTGCCAGCCGCCAAACAGAGTCGAGAACCACAATGGGGCCAACGACATCGACACATCCATCCCCAGAAATGTAATCCCAAGACCGTAGCAGATAAGAATCAGACCACTCCAGAAATTTGATTTCACTCGGAATTCTTCGCCCGCTTGAGCCGCTGCCTCGCGATTGCCCGAAACAAAAAGCATATCCCGGCGGATCGAATTGCGAAGCTGCCATGATGTGATGATCGCCATCATCGAAAGGATAAATGCAACCCGAGCATAGAAGAAGTTCTCAGATAGCCAAACATTCTTACCAAAAAAGTGATGAACGATCGTGGGATCCTTAATCCAGCTATAGACCGAACGGGCATCACCGATATTAAACTTGATCGCCACCATAAAGAACAAGAACATGATAGCCGCAACAGGTAAAAAAGCACCAAAGCCTTCCCATATTCTCCTCACAGGCCTAGCCCAGATAGCACCAATAACATCCTGCGTTGCTGACATGGCCATCCCACCCAGGCCAAGGCAGAAGAAGAAGTACAGATTGAACAAAAACGCACCCCAAACCGTGCGTCCTTCGAACTTCGTAAAGCTAAATCCCAGCAGCCCCGCGCCAATGAGCAGGCTTGCCACGACTAGGCCAACAACCAGTGGCCGTCCCTTGAGATAAAACTGGTCCCGACGATTAAATAGATCATTTGCATTCATTACTGGAGCGCTCCATCAGTGAAACTCTTAGTTCTGTCTCCGTTATCAGCCTTTGCCCTGCAGCTTGCGTAGGTATGAAACAATTTTCCAACGCTCATCGCGGTTAGTGGCATGACCGTATGCCGGCATCATGGGACCACCTTTGGAAATCTTCAGGAAGAAAAACCCGTCCTTCTTCTCGGCAAGATCAGCCCGAGAGATGTCAGGCACCGATGCTTTGGGGTAGGCATCGGTCAATGTTCCGTCGCCTTTGCCTCCGGGTCCATGGCATACAGCACAATAGGTATCATAGAGAACCTTGCCCTGAGCGATGGTATCATCATTGCGAGGTTCAGGATTTCTGAACTCTTCCTCAGCAACAGCGGGATCAGCCGGGTAAATAATAGCGTTGGTCGATACGCTGTTGTCGGGAGGATCAAGGAAATCCTCCTGCGGTTTAACCGTGGGCGCATCTGCCATGTCCGGCATATACTGAATTTTAGGTTCCCGGCGATCTTTACTGCATCCCATAGCGATGCCCAAGGTAAGGATTATCAGGCCAGTTGATCTCATGTATCCCGCTCCAAACAGTAAAGTTAGTCTCAACGAGTCTCAGCCGCTATCTGGCGAATTTCCTGGGCACCGCAGCTCTTTAACAACTCGGCCTGTTCGCCGCCAACCGACGCATTCGGGACGAATATTCCGAAGTGATCATCGGTAAATCGCCTATCCAGAATCCGCTGAGTCGGATTCGGCAACTTACCCATAAATAGCATCCCGGCAATCGTCATGATACCGCCAAACAGGATCGTAAGCTCAAATCCGAAGATGAAATAGGCAGGAACCGAATAGATCCCTGCAGTTTTACCACCCACGACGATCGGCCAGTCGTAGTCCATCCCGAGAGCCAGACCAAAACCCGTGATTGTCCCGGTCATCGCACCTACTAGAGTAAAAAAGCGAACACCGCTCTTGCCAAAATTGGCTGCCTCCTCGATCTCATGGTACGAGGTAGGTGAAAAAATATCGTAGCCTTTGAAGTCTGGCCGATCCCGCGCCTTTTCTATAGCCTCACATAGATCATCTAAGTACTTGAATACGGCAAGCACGCCACCTGGTCTGTTCTTCTTTTTCAGCATCCCGCTAAATCCTCTTCCTATGATTTGGCCTTTTTAGGGTTCAATGGCTTCGGCATGATCAGCTTCAATTCGGACATAGATACTATGGGGAAGTATCGGCAGAAAATAAGCAACCAGAAAAAGAACCAGCCAAAGCTACCAAACGTTAGTCCAATTTCAGCCCAATTTGGTTGATAATGTCCCCAAGAACCGGGAATAAAGTCTTCAACCAGGGACGAAACAATGATGTTGTAACGCTCAAACCACATTCCGACATTCACCAAGGTCGCGATTACCAAGCTGACACCGATATTATTTCGCAAACGCTTGGACCACCAAAGCAGTGGGAAAAAACAGTTGCAGGCCACCATGGTCCAAAAATAGAACGCATAAGGTCCAATGGCTCGGTTTTGGAAAACCGCCCATTCGTATGGGTTGCCACTGTACCAGGCTACGAAAAATTCGACTCCGTAGGCATAGAACACCAAGGTCGAGGTTAGCAGAGTTAGTTTAATGCAGCTTTCAAGATGTTCCCTGGTGATAAATTCTTCGAGCCTGAACATCCATCGGATCGGAACAAGCAAGGTATACACCATCGCGCAACCGGACAAAATTGCACCCGCAACGAAATAGGGCGGGAAGATCGTCGTATGCCAGCCAGGCTGAATCGACATAGCAAAGTCCCACGAAACGATCGAGTGAACCGAAAGCACAAGTGGGGTCGCAAGAGCAGCAAGAAAACCATAACCCGTTTCGTAGTGATGCCACTGTTTGGCTGTTCCACGCCAGCCGAAGCACATGATGCCATAGATCAACCGCTTCACACCCTTGACGCGATCGCGGATAGAAGCCAAGTCAGGCACCATGCCCATGTACCAGAAAAGCAGCGAAATCGTTAGATAGGTTGAGATTGCAAAGACGTCCCAAAGAAGTGGGGATCGGAAGTTCACCCAAAGATCATTGGTGTTTGGAAGCGGAAGCATCCAATACGCGGCAAACCACAGACGACCGACGTGAATCAAAGGAAACAAGCCGGCCGTGATGACCGCAAATACCGTCATCGCTTCTGCTGACCGGTTAACCGTGTTCCGCCATTTCGCACGGAAAAGGAACAGAATTGCAGAAATCAGAGTCCCTGCATGACCGATACCAACCCAGAACACGAAGTCGGTGATCATGGTACCCCAGTAGACCGGACTGTTCAGGCCGGTATTACCTAGCCCATCAACAACCAGCAAAGTCCAGCAACCACCGCCAACCAACAAGCAGATTATCGAAGCAACCCACGCGACAAAATAGGCGGGGTGGGGATCCTTGAGGTTTATTGGGGCTACCTTGAGGCTTATTGAGGTTATTTAAACGGTGCTCATTTTGTCCCAGGTCGGTGCTCACTTTGTCCCATATCGGTGCTCGTTTTGTCCCAGGTCGGTGCTCACTTTGTCC
>CAZOSN010000123.1:0-14314 GCA_964582405.1 uncultured Oligoflexales bacterium
AAAACTAATTTGGATGAGCGGGCTTGTGCTGTTATCCAGCACGGCAATGGCAGAGGGTGAAGATCAGGGCATGGATCTTTCTACAGTTGCCACCAGTGTCGAGGTCGGAGTTGAGCGCGAGTGGCTCAAAACGGACGACAATATCAAGACCGGTCGGCAGACGAGCCTGTACCGAGCAGGCGCAAGCCTCACTTTGGGAGAACTCCCGCTTGCATTTGGTGCCTATGCCGCGGGCGTGAACTACCGTGACGATGATGTCCGTGGAGCCCGTGATTCCCACGGCGCAGAGTTTGGCGTCAATATTCGTGGCGTTCTTGATGAGGCCACAAGCGGATTGCCAGTCGGATTCTACCTAAAAGCTGAAGCTCCAATTTATTCAGAAATCCAGCTTGCTGATTTCCCAGATAGCTCTAGTGAGAAAATCAATATGTCGCTAAGAAGCGCTTCGAAGTTTGCTATCGGTGTCCGTTACGAAGTCAATGAAGACATGTTCGTATTCGGTGAAGCCGCACAAGGACGTCGAAGCTACCAAACTCAGACGAAGCACAGCCGCGACAGCGAGAACACGACTCGTGATAACTTCACCACGGCAAGTATCACAGCAGGCCTCGCAAAGAATCTCTAAAGCACGCGGTAGAATTCAATTTTTTGCTCCGATTTTTTGGTCTACAAAGAGGGTAGGGCGACTGAGTCGCCACTGCCCTCTGTTTTTTTTCCCTTCGGTAGCCAGGCCATTATCTGTCGGTCGGATTTTTGGCTATTCACTTTCCTTGCTGGCTTCTTTCTTGATCTTCTGACTAAGGCTTGGACATTCAAAGCTTGACAGTGGCTGATCCTTAGACATCTGTAAGACGCGACAGCTTATTTTTTAATAAATAAAAATAGCAGGTTATAGTCCTAAAAAAAACTCCAGTTTCGGATTGGTTCTTGCAAATAGTAAGGAGGTTTGGGTGCCTGGAGGAGAGCCAGTTGATCAAGCTTTTTATTAAAAACCTAATTATTGCCGCCGGTGCAGGAATTTCGATTTCGGCCTTTTGTGCCGAACCCGAGGCCGCACCTTCCGCTCGCACGATTTTAAATACCAAAGATCCTCGTGACCAAGACCTCGATATAAAGAAGTTCGATCAAACCAAAAGCATGCGTGACCTTATTCGAGAATTTGCTTCGGATCCTGCACTCTATGACGTCATGAACAAGATGAATGCCGAAGTCAATGAATCCGAGGAACAGCAGCGTGCGCGTTGGGCAACGGGGACATTTTCCGCATCTAAATCTTCTGACCAGAGGTCGCAAGAAGTCGGCAGCAAGCTTAGGGAAACCAGCGAAAAGCGTGCGGCCAAAATGCTGATCAATAATTTAGGCGTCGAGCGGTACCTCAAGCAAGGTCTCGAGATGAAATTCGACTTCACGGGATCTTCGCCGCAGGCAGTGCGTCAGGATCAAGGAATGTCCTATGGGCTTGTTCTTAAGGGAGTCGAGCCTTCAGCAGAAAAGGTTTTGACCGCTGGACCCACGGGCATGACACCTGAAGACTTGCAGAATGCGCCAAAATCCAAAGTTAAGTGGACGATTGGTCCTAACCCAAAAGAAAACTCAAAGTTTGAGCAGGTTTCGGTTGATGAAGAAAAATCAGACTGGCCGCGCGCTGCTTTTAAAGGAAAGATCAGCACTCAGGAAGGTACCGAAGTTACCGGTCCGAGTGATGGTGGTGCCGGGTTACCGCCGCTCGCCATGGGTGTTTACCAAGAAGATCGATTCTATCGCGTCGAGTACCGAACCAAAAACGATTTAAAAAAAGATGGCCTCTATCATGGCGTGCTCGTTCCGATCAAAGGAACCCTTAGCTTTGACCAGGAGGTCAATGCATCATTTAAACCAACCAAGACTTCGGCAAAGGGGGTTTTGGTACAGGAAGGCGCGCCTCGGTTAGATCTCAATTACCTCAACCAAGAGCAACGCTATCAGAGCGATTTCCGCCTTTGCCGCGATGGTTATGACCTGATGCTTAAGGCAAATTCTGCCTCACCGGTCGTCAATGACGGACCGCGTTATGAAATGGGCTTTTCAAAAGATTTTTGACCAATCCAGCACTTAAGGTATTGCCCCTCGGGAAAATTGATAAACCTCGGGTGATCGCCGGCCTGGCCGCCCTGATAAAACCAGCGCAGTCTCTGCTTTGCTTTATTCTCGGCCGCGGCCAGAGCACCTTTGAAGTCACTTTCCGAAACATTGCCCGAACAAGAACAAGCCGCATAAAGACCACCTGGAGCCAAGTAACGCAGAGCCTGAGCGTTAAGCTTGGTATAGGCTTTTAGCCCCGCCGGCACATCTTTGGATTTTTTGACAAATGCAGGTGGATCGCAAATAATAACATCGTATTCATTGTAGGGTAGACCTTCCCATGGTGCCACGACATCTAGAAGCACGCCGTGCGCCTTGCCTCCGGCAGCTTCGACATTAGAGATCGCGCGTTCCAGGGCACTCTTCGACGAATCGACCAGCGTAGCCTCGATAGGCCCCTCCTTGACGGCTGCAGCATAGGTGCTCCATTGACCAACATAACAGCAAAGATCAAGGATCCTTAGAGCGGATCCAGGTTGAGATTTCTGCAGCTTCATGGCCCTAAGGAGCGCATGGATGTTGTCGCGCTGATCGAGGAAAAACCCCGTCTTCTGCCCATGGATCAGATCCACGAAGAGTTTGACCGGCTCTTGGTCCGGTCCCGAAAGCGCGATCGGAAAATTCTGCAGCTCGGCCGTGTCGAGTGGGCTTTGAATTGCGACCTCATGGTCTACTAAGCCTTCGTAGGCTCTAAAGCCGCCTTGCCTGTGGATCAAAAGGGACGTCTCGGTGGTTCCCCAAACGCTTTCCCCGAGTCTGTATCGTTCGGCCGCAAAGCGCAGCAATGCCTCATTGAGTCTGAGTTCACTTGCTAGGAGTTCCGCCCCAGCGGTATTAAGCTGGACGGCGAAGGCCTGCCCCCGAGGCCCTCGAAACCAGTCGATCACAATGCCAGGCAAACCATCGGCCTCACTGAAAATCAACCTCTGACTTGCTGAATAGCCTAGGGTTCGACGGAATTGGGCTGCGTCTGCCAATGTTTGATCGAGCCAGGATTCATTGATTTCAACACCAGGCTGTGTTGTCAGCGTGCGGAACGCAATCAATGAATTAGGATTGCCGTACCCTCGGGCGAGGAATTCACCCCGGCTACCAACAAGATCGATGAGACTGCCTGGTCTAAGGCCCTTTGGCGAATGGTTCAGCTCGTTGGCGAAAACCCAAGGATGGCCAGCTAGAAAACGCCGACCTTGGCGCGGCGCTATTTGCCACTGTGTCATTGCTTTGCTCCGATTTTATTGCATTCCACCATCGATCCTAGGACCCGCTAAAGTTGTCGCCACAGGGCACCGATAGGAAAAATAAACGGAAGCCATGCGTGGAGAGTCAAGTTATGAAAGTACTATTTGTTGTTGTCCTGCTTTGCCTAAGTTATGCGGGCGGTGTCTGGCTCGGCCACTATGCTTGGTCAGGCTCATCCAACCTAAACCTGGCATCAGTCCAGCAAACCGCCGACGCGTCCCAGCACCACAGCCATTAGGACGAGGCTGGCATAAGTTTTCGCATCAAATAGGTAAATTCCAAGGCCATCATTTTCGCGCGCTCGATGTTGTCCGCACTTGCAGCGTGCCCGCCGTGAGTATTCTCATAATAATAGATCCGATGACCAAGCTTCTGCATCTTAGCCGCCATCTTGCGCGCATGACCCGGGTGAACGCGGTCGTCGCGGGTTGAGGTTATGAAGAACACCTCGGGGTATTTCTTTTGAGCCTCGACCACGTGGTAGGGTGAATAAGTTTTCAGGTAGGCTGCGTCCTCGGCCACATCAGGGTTGCCGTATTCGGCCATCCAGCTCGCACCGGCCAAAAGCTTATGGAAACGCAGCATATCTAGCAGCGGCACCTGGCAAACAACGGCCGCATAAAACTCTGGCTTCTGAGTAAACGCTGCTCCCATGAGCAAACCGCCATTGCTCCCACCCATGATTCCCAATTTCGCAGGCGAGGTTACCCCCCGGCTGAAAAGATCCTGGGTAACAGCGAAAAAGTCTTCGTAGGCTTTTTGTCGATTGTGTTTGAGCGCTGCGTCGTGCCATGCAGGACCAAATTCTCCGCCACCGCGGATATTGGCCAGGGTATAGGTACCGCCTTGCTCCAGCCAAAGCTTTCCGCGCACCCCCAGGTAACGTGGCAGCATCGGAATTTCAAAGCCCCCATAACCATAGAGGAGTGTCGGATTATTTTTGTTAAATTTGATTCCTTGTGCGTGAACGACAAAATAAGGCACCTGCGTGCCGTCGCTGCTTTTTGCCTCGTACTGGCTAATTGCAAGCCCGCTTGCATCAAACTGCGCAGGAAGGCTGCGAACTTTCGCGGGTGGCGTGTCCGCGTCTTTCGCGTAGTAGAGCGTCGGTGGAGTCAGAAAATCCTCGTAGGTTACGAAGGTCCGATCCGAAAAGCTGTCTGCAGAGACGATAGAAATCACGCCCGATTTGGGTAAAAGTAGCGGCAATGTTTTGACCTTGCCGTGCTGGTCGATGGCATAGTAGACGCTGGCCGATTTCACATTGTCAAGAAAAGTCACGAGCACCTTGGAGCCGAGTGTCGACACTTCGCTGATTGATCGCTTGTCGTTCGGGATGAAAATGTCGGCGATCTCGAGCTTTTCTGCGGTCTTGCCTTGAACATTATTTAGATTGACCGCGACAAGACTCCCTCCAGGTCTGCCGAGCCAAGGCTCTTTGATCTCCACAATGAGTCTGGCACCCAACAGACCATCCACATCGGCCGAAGCGGGGAGGGGAAGTCGTTCGGGTTGTAACCCATTTGCCACGAGGTAGATCTCTTTATGGTAAAAGTCCAAGGCTCGCTCGATAAAGAAAAACGTCTCGGTCGCATTGCGAATGACGTAGGGGTGAACCCAAGTGTCCTTGACCTCTGCCGAGAATAGAACAGGTTCGTCTTCGAGTTTCTTGCCGCGATGCCAAATCTTGACCATCCTAGCGTAGCCAGCTTCAGTCAAGGACCCGGGACCAAAATCAGTGGCGATCGCCAGGGCATTTGAATCTAACCAAGTGACGGAGGTCTTAGCCTCGTTGTGAGTAAAACCATTCGTCACGAAGCTTTTGGTTTTGGTATCGAACTCTCTGAGGTAGACCGCATCTTTGCCACCATCCGACAAAGACAATAGGCAGAGGCGGTATTGAGGAGCAAGGCAGTTGGCTCCCTTAAATACGAGGGGCATTTTCATCTCGACGGCCAAGGCATCGATATCGACCAATGTCTCCCAGTTGGCACTCGCCTTGGTGTACTCGTCGAGCGTCTGCCGTCGCCATAGACCTTTCACATGTTGGTCGTCCTGCCAATGGTTGTAGACCATATTGCCCATAATCTGGCCATAGGGGATCCGATCTTTTGCATTTAGGATCGCTAGGGCGGATTCGCGGTTTGCTTTAAATTTCTGGTCCTTTTCGAGCTCTTTGAGTGTGGTATCGTTGTGGGTGGCAACCCAGTCAAGAGCCTTGGCACCGTTGACTTCCTCAAGCCAGCCGAATTCATCTTGAGCTGGTTTGTCGCTTTGAGCCAGGCATGTCGCGCCCGCGAAGCCTAAAATACCTATACCAATCAGTCGAGGCCACCTGATCATCATAAATCTCCCTAAATCCAACATGGGTCTATTTAGAACAGTATGCATAGCAAACGCGGTGAAAAATTACAATTGAAGGAGAATGCGCCCACTTTTTTCGTACCCGTCAACGAGGGCTGCCAACGCGCGAGCGGGGTTATCGATAATCCTCTGGCGGGTAATCTCAGCTGCCCGTTTGACCCAAACCAGCTGGTCTGGATCATTGTCCTCATCAAGATTGGGAATTCTTGCCAGATCATCGCGAAAATCCAGCGTCGTGTGGTCCACTTTGATGCGTTTTGAATACAGGTTGACGGGGCCTGAGAACGAGAGCGCCAAATCGTCGTTTGTAGGCCCGTTTTCAGGAGTGTCGGGCAGACCATGGGCGAGGCGGTCAAAATCAAAGCGCCCCAACCGTGCTGCTCGCGCAGCCTGAATGATCGAAAGCTGCGAGTCGCGCGTCTGACGATACTCACCGGCCCAAGTCGCATTGAGAAGTTGGTTGACCCGCTGCTTGAGATGCACCTTGCCTTCGTTCTCGCCGACAAAGATATCATTGGTACTCAGATCAATAGGTTCTTCATAGAGTTTGTCGCTGACCAATAGCTGGATGCGATTGCGAAGGTATTCAAATTCTTTTTTCATGCGCACATGGTCACCGCGCGAAACTTGGAAGTTCTCGCGAACCCGGTCGCTTACGCGCTGCACTCGATCAAAAGCTTTCTCCAGAGCAAGCATGCGATCGATATCTTTCTGCTCGACGGAGCGGAATGGATCATTGCGCACCGCTTT
The DNA here is from genome assembly GCA_964582405.1 of uncultured Oligoflexales bacterium. GTDB lineage: Bacteria > Bdellovibrionota_B > Oligoflexia > Oligoflexales > Oligoflexaceae > CAZOSN01. The sequence goes on from CAZOSN010000123.1 coordinate 6,478, forward strand.
GGCGATGACTTCATAGACGTACCGCGGCCCGGCATGCTGCATGACTGAGACATGCTGGTTAGCTTTGTATAAGCCCGCCGTTTTTTGCGCTATGTAGATACCCACAGTTTACTTCTTTCTAACAAGACTCAGGTTACAGACCCTTTTTCGGAATTTTTCAGCCGACTATTAGCGCAAAGTTAAAAAAAGCGAAAAATTCTTGGCGATTAAACAATTTACTGTTATATTTGGGAGGCTGCTAGTGGAGGAGGGCCGGTCCATGGACCAGAAGCAGAGCAAGGTATTTGAGGATTTTATCTATTCATTTCTTGGCTTTATGCTGGCTCTAGTCGGCTCGGTCTATTATATCTTTCCCAAGATAGAGCAAAAGTTTCAAAAAGACCTTTCCCGACAAGCGCCTGTAGCCGTCGCTTTACCCTCTAGTCCAGGGCCGACGGCCAGGATCCCCACAAAGTCCAATCCCGAACCAGCCAAGGTCGCGGCACCAAAGCCTCGGCCGAGCAACTATGTAGCTAATTCCAAGGAGAAAAGATCAGTCAAATCGTCAAAGCCAAGTGCGCCTTCGGCCAATGCCGCCGTCAACGCTGGCCTAGCCGACGCCAAAAGGCTTATCGGAGAGGGCCGCTGGCAGGATGCTGAACCCATGCTTGCGGAAATCTTGAAATCCGAACCAGGTAACGCCGACGCGCTCATAGAAATGGCGATGATCAATTTGCTCGACAAGAGGGACAACGACCAAGCTTTACCCTTTATGAAACGGGCTATCGAGGCCGATAGCGAAAACGAGAACATGATCTCGGAGCTCCTCACGATCTATGACGAAAAAGGCCAGGCAGAAGAGGCTCTGGATTTTTTTCGAAAGCTGAATCAGGCGCAACCTGATAGTAAAGCCGCCGAATATGGTTTGGCGCAAGCCTTGCTGCGCACGGGAAAGAAATCTGAAGCGGTGGAGCATCTGCAAAAAAGCTTAGAGTTTCGCGAAGGCTGGGACAAGGACGAGACTCAGGAGCAGCTTGGCGACACCTATGCGGATTTAGGTATGCCAGATCAGGCTCTTGATGCCTGGCGGGAGGTTATCGATCGGCAGAAGGCTCATACCGAGGCTATTCCCGAGGACAAAGATTACCTAAGGGAGCAGAACAATGGCCTCAGGATCAAGTACGCCGCGCAGTTGATCGAGCTTGGTCGCTTCGACGAGGCTGATTCGATGATTAGGGAACTCGAGCGCGATATGCCGGGCGATGAGTATATTGTGAGTTTGAGAAAAACGCTGAGACAGCGTCGGCTTTAGACCATGTTCCCTACCCGATAATTGTGCCTTTTGAATCGATGATTCCACTCAAATTCGGTTGATAGCGTATGAGTTTTGCGACAGGTTTTAGGTAAAATAGGACCGACGAGATCCTGTTGGAGCCCGTTTATGCTAGAATAAACCATGCACAAATTCCAATGACCAATGCGAAGGATTCCTTATGCCATCCGCCGCCAAGGAACTCACTGCCATAAAAGACCTGGCAGCTTTTGATGATACCTTCATCACTTTGATCACGAAACTTAGCGTTGATTGCATTGATAAGGCCGCCGCCTGCACCGAGCAGGTATTTCTGATCTCAAAAGATTTTCTCGACGAAGACTCCACAGTATTGCTTCAAGAGTTCTATGATCTCTATTTTGCCTCCGCTCAAATGGAGCAGCGAAAAAAAGATATGAACGATTCGGTCGATGACATCTTTGATCTTGTAAAGGAAAACATAGATTCCGGGCGCCCCGCCGACCAAAATCTCAAGGTCGCCGATGAAGCAGAGCAGGAACGTTTGGGCCTTGCAGGCTTGCAAAAGAGAATTGAAGGATTGATCGCCGTTGATGCTGGAATGCGCAACAAGATTATTCCCGCTCTTTCCGTCATGCAGTTTGAGGATGCCGTAAGGCAAAGGCTGCAGCATATCATCGACTGCTGGAAGGACACGCTTCAACTGACCCACAAGTCCAAAGAGGCCATAGATCTCAAGACTTTTGCGAAGCAATTGGCCGACCATATGACCTCCACCGAAGAAACCAAAACTTTCTATGAACTTGTTGTAAAGGAACCTCCTCCTGAAACAGGGATAGACGCTGGAGCAGCCTTGCTTTTTTAGAACCAATGAAAACAGGAAATTTTATGACGACATCCGTCGAGCAGTACAGTAAGTTTTTCCAAGACTTGCGCAATTTCTCTGATAGTTCCCTCAGTTGGTGCACCAAACAGTCCGAAGATGCGCTTGACCTTGTGCTCAAAGCCATCAACGAGCTTATGGAAGACGCGGAGCGAATTTCCAATATGTCTGCCGAGAGTTTGACTGCAGTTAACAAGCTTAGATCGACGATCGAAGTCAAACTCAATACCAAGGACCCATCTAAAGCCGCCATTGCTAATCTGATAACCGGGCTTAAATCGCTCTGCAAAGATCAGTCGGAAATTCGCGATATCGTGAGCCCATTGATCGAGGCTATGCAGTTTCAGGATCGAATGACGCAAAATATCAATAATATTAAAAAAATGATCGACTGTTGGCTTGAGGTTCGGAAGTCAATCTCACCTGATGGTGTGACGCAGGATGAGGAAAACCGCTTCGCCGATAAACTCTATGCCTTTACGACGATGAAAGAGGAACGAGACGTGATTGAAGCCCACTATCCCTATGCGGTTCGGCCGCAAGAAGGAGATACCTCAGCAACGGAATTCTTCTAACTCGCTCGTTGTTCGGCTGAAGCCTCACATCTCGCATCGCCCATGGCCCAGTGAAGAGATGCCGAAGGCAATTTAAAAAATCCCGCCCGAAATCGCCGATGACCAAGGTACTTAAGCTACTGATCCCTAAGCTGGGAAATTTCCGCCCGCTGATCAGCAGTGCCCATCAAAACATATAGCTTACAGTGCCAGAGAGCACTGTGTTCGTATAGAGCATCGATATGCCGCCGAAATCGGTTTTTTTTGTATCGAAAGATGTATGGAACCCTATAACAAACGGGTCTGCCAAGTAACCTGCTGCCAAACGTACGAAACTTTTTTGTCCTGATGTTGATGAGTTGGAAATGTCTTTGTCGCCAATATTGTACCGACGCAATTCGATGCCGCGTCCGCCCATGGCAGTGCCATGCAAAAACCAATGGTCCCAAGGATAGAATAGACCAAATCCCATGGAAAGTGAGGTCGTGGTGAACAGACCACCGGAAAAATCTTGGGCCGCACCGTATTGATTGCGGTATTTTGCCGGTAAGAGTGGTCCCTTCATCGTGATGCTAAATGCATCATGCGATAGCATGAGTAGTGGCGACCACCCCCAATCCTTTGGCATTCCACCATAGCCTGAGACAAAGCGCGGCGAATACTGGTTAGGGAAAAATGCGTGGTAGACGTTGAACCCGTACGAGGTAATCTTAATATCCTCGCGGTAAGGTTGGCCGTCATATTCACTCCAGAGCGGTTCTGTTGCAGCATCCATACTAGACGAACTAAAGCCCTTGACGCTATGATACTGAATTTCGGCACCGTAGGTTCGGCCGTAGTGGTTCATAGCGAAATTGCTGGAATCACCGTTCTGGCTTTTACGTTCGATGTTTGAGATCGACGTATCAAGCGATAGTGAAAAGTCGCCGTACGAGTATAAACCATCGACCGATAGAGTGTCGTTTCCCTGGTTAAAAATTTCGCCACTACCCTTGATTTTGCCGGGTTTATACAACCGTAAGCTATTTGCCGAAATTGTGGTGCTCAAGGCGACGGCCTGATTTTCTGGAAATTCCTCTACCGGGACGACTTTGTCCCAATTGGTCCAATAGCCGAGGCCTGCGATGATCAATAAAACATAAATCATTATCCCGATCCTTTGACGCCGATCATTCCGAAGCGGCAAAAATCCTTTCCCCCCTTCACACCCCCGCCTTCCCTATCGGGTACTCTGATCCCGATCTCACTTACGTCGTTATTATGATCGATGGTGTATTTGACCGCGCGAACTGGGCTGCCTTCCATGACACCTGAATACCGGAAAAACTCGCCTTCGCTTTGTAAATTCTGGCTGTAAATACCGGTTGTGTCGGCGGCATTAAGAGTCAGGTTTATTGTCATCAAAAAGATCCCGACAAGCCGACCTAGAAATCGATCCAAATCCTATCCTCGCAGTGGAACTAATAAAATTATTTAGTTGATGTAGTAGATTCTGTAGAGTTGGTCAATGCTATTTGTTTGTAGTTTTTATTTATTTACTTTATTGGGTTGCAGAACATCATAATTCTCAAATCTAGCGGCGGAGAGTTTATGGCACGAAGAATTGGGCATACGGAAAGGTCGATCCGGCAAAGCTCGCTAATATAGAGCCAATTTAAATATTCCTAAGTTGGCAGTCAGAAAAGTTTGTAAAAAAAGCACAGCATGATTGCATGCGACTTGCTGTGCTAAGCGAGCAGGTTGCTAGGCGTCAGCCGAGCAACCTGCGAGTCTAAGCTGGACTCAGCCTCGCCCTCGCCTTTGATGGCGCAAAATCAGTCTGAGGATTCAAATATAGTTCGGTTCTCGGGTCGCATTGGTAAAATCGAAAACTGGCCTAAAATCGTCCCTGACAGCCTACTAGGATGCTTTTTTAAGAAACTTAACAATGCGTTCGCTGTCAAATTCCGCGAACGCCTCGCGAGTAACTCGTTCGACTTCTGCTTTGACGGCGCTTTCGACAGCTACGGAGACGGTGTCTCGTATTTTTTTCCGAAGATCTGGAGGAAGAAGATTTGGCTGGCCTCCGACTGTATCAGCGGATTGGTTCAGCGAAGAACCGGCTTGCTTTTTTTGGTGGAAATCTGTGGGCTGCAGCGTGGATACGGCAGCGATACCTTGCATCATATGCAAAGTCACAAAATCAGCAAATGCCTCCCAATTTAGCTGGAGCTCATCATTCCAGCTTGGTCCATGCATGATTGCCAACGTGCTAACCAAGGCATTTTTGAACCATTTAAAGTGGATGGCCTTGATTCCAACATACCCGTGTCGCTCACCAATTTGTATCAGTATGTGCTTGGTCTGATCGGGGTTTTCTGATTGATCGACGATCTGACAAAAATAGAGCAGAAACTGCTTTTTTAACGCGATCATATCGACGTTTTCAAAATACGGTCGAAGAGCCGGAAAATCCGTGAGCAGGATATTAAAAAAACGGTCCAAAAAAAGATCGCTTTTTTTCCTAATCCCGTCAAACGATCCCTGCAGTGCGCGGAAATTGAAACTCAACGTCTAGACCTCCTGGAAATCATCAGGCGTATCGGCCGGGGTGCTTAGAACTTTAGAGGTATCTCGATCGACACCGATGAGGGCATGCCCTCGCAATGTGTCCCGCGATCTCAGTCTATTGTCAGAGATCTAAGCCACGAACCAATCCGTGGGCTGTACCTACGCTTACGCCAAGCTGGTCGGCAATTTTCTTAAAACTCAAACCCTCTGCTTTGAGTCTCCGGGCGGTTTCCTGTGTCGCTTGATCAAATTTGCGCGGGGCGCCAAGCTTGGTTCCACGTTTTTTGGCGGCTTCCAGGCCGGCCTTGACGCGCGCAACAATTGTTTCTCGCTCAATCTCAGCAATTTCGGCGAACGCTGCCAACATTGTCCGGCGGAATGGGTTTTCGTGCCCTAGATTCAGCACGGGCTGCGTTACCGAGATAAAGGCTACTCCGACCTCGTCCAGTTCGAGTAGGATCTTAATCGCATGGTTGGCATTGCGTGAAAGCCGATCCAGCCGGTACACGATGATCGTGTCGATCTTTCCCTCAAATGCTGTTTTGAGAAGGTCTTGGTACCCAGGGCGTTTGGTAGTTTTTCCGGATACCCCGACGTCCATAAAAGTCATGATTTTGACGGGTTTTTTACTGTCAGGTAGGTCATTAAACCAATTCTCAACCACCTGCTGCTGGCTTGCCAAGTCCTGCTTGTCGGTCGAGACTCGGTAGTAGATCGCCACTTTTTTCATACCAACCTCTCTGACAGCCTTTGGCTGCGATAGGCACCAAAAAAATCAGGATGTGTTAACCCTTAATCTATCGGGAAACTCTTTACGATTCAAATCAGATTCCCAACCTTCGAGCAAGTTAGTATGTGGTTTCAGTTTGTTACCGAGGGAGAACCTACGGAGTTCAATTACCCAGGACATCCCTCTCCCGATTTCGCGCCAAGAACTACGCGTCGTTGACGTTTGGCTCTTAACATATTGAAAATAAATAAAGATTTCCCCATTCTCTTGGGTTCGTTTATTCCCCGCCAAATAACTGGGAATCAACGAGCCCAAGAGAATGGGAATTTAAAACGTCAACAATGACTAACAATTTGAAATTATTATATTTTTTCGCTAGCGAGAATGGTTCTCCAAGAATTTTCCGCAAAATATTGCGCAAAATCAGGGGTTCAGAACGGGGAATGGCTTGGAAATAGTCGGTCGTAAATAAATGAATTTTTCCCCGTTATGCTATAATTTAGGATGGAATTTTTGCTTTGAGCCGATTATAGGCTTACATCGAGGAGGCGATACCATGAAAAAAAAGTTGTTTCCGGTACTTACCGCATCAGTCCTAGGTTTTGGTCCACTGGCTTTTGCCCAATCTGATGATTCCTACGAGGATATGGACTCACCAGACGTGGCGGCTGCACAAACTCACACAGAAGCGCCCGTTTTTGTTCCAGGCCAAGGCAATATGCCTGAAATCAGCACCCAGGAAATGACAGAGCCGCCTGCTACTGAATCGAAAACCTACGATCAGGCTGAACCGTCACTCGACCCAGAGCTTTAAAAAATATTTGGCGCGCAAGCGCCAAATATTTGCCTTCGCCCAAGATCGCCTCCCGTCGTAAAAAAAGTTGCACGATCCTACGTTGCTACGTAGGATCTCAGATTAGATGTCCTCTGGATCTGGATGAGTCTGTTCGGCTGAGGGACTATCCAAAGCCTCATTAGCAAGCGTCGGACGAGGGGGGGCCATGGCTGCAACTGGCGTGGAAGTGATCAGACCCGGAACTTTCCAGGCAGAGAATCATTTCTATGCAAGGGTTATCAACGCTCAGCCTCACCCATTAATAAGCTTTTTCAGGGCGCTGTCTGTTGAGCAAGTGGTCAATCGTTACTGCCACCTCAAGCCGAGCGTTGACCCTCAGGCGCTGCTAGACATCATCCTTTATAAACCAAATCATCTAAGGTGGGCTGGAGTCGATCTGTTCCATGTTGCCACGAGTCAAGGCAATCGTCGCATGGTGGTGGTGGAGACCAACTCATGCCCGTCCGGCCAAAAATCAATGCCACAGGAATCGTTCGGAAATAGCCAGATCGGTTATGCTACCCTGGTAAAAAGCCTGCTGGTACCAGCTTTTAAAAGTTCGAAGCTGACCGGACACGGAGCAGTGATTTACGACAAGAACTACGCGGAGGCCTCCGGCTATGCCGCAGCGCTTGCCGATGAGCTGGGTGAGCCGGTGTATTTGGTGCCGTTCTACAACAGAGCGAAGGATCCGCTGATCGAATTTGAAGATGGTATCCTCTATGTCCGCCATGAGGGAGAGAGGTTACCGATGCGCGTCGCTTTTCGCTACCTAACTCAAAAACCATGGAACCGTCTGCCGATCAAATCACGAACCAAGATTTTTAACCCCATCATAGGTTGCTTAGCGGGTGGTCGAAATAAAATGATCGCAGCCAAAGCGTATGATTTGTTTAACGCCGAAATCGTGCGCACTGGGCTCAAGATTCATACACCCGAGACTATTTCGGACGTTGGAAAAGCAGAGATCCCTTTTTGGGTGCAGCGATTCGGTGGTCATGCGGTGGTAAAGGTT
>CAZOSN010000124.1:0-14237 GCA_964582405.1 uncultured Oligoflexales bacterium
GTTATTTCCAGGATCTCACCTGCATGGCGCTGCCAGATTATGACGACAACCCGACCTATCTTCCGGGACTGGAGAAGCTTCTGCAGAACTTCGATGTTGTCATCGTCAAAGAACGCCTGGGGCTTTATGCTTACCAATGTGTTAAGGCCAAGTGGCGATACCGGTTTCGCTTGTTTGTCTGGGTTGACAACCTTCGCGCATTCCCCGGACAAGATCTAAAAGACATGAGCGTCATCCGATCAGAAGTCACCAACAGCGCTGACGGATTCATCGTTCAGAGCCAGGCCGCTCAGGCAACCCTCCTTGTAGAGGGCGTCGAAAGCGACCGAATCATCGAAATCACCCCCTTTGTAGAAAGCCACATCAAGAAGACAAAAAAATCACGGGCGCAGGCCCGCGAATCGCTCAAACTTGCCGAGGGGGATTTTGTTGTCGCCCATTTCGGCGAAATCGAATGGGAAGAAGGCCTTCAGGATCTTGTTGCAGCCCTAAAACTTGCCATGCAGCGAAGCAATAGCTTAAGCCGCAGGCTGCGGATGATTTTTTGCGGGATAGGTTCATTCTCGACCGAATTGAGAGACACGTTTGTCCGCATGGGCATCGACCATGTCGCGACCTATATCCAACCAAATCGCGCAAGTCATGAGGCGATCCTTTTGGCAACCGATGCCATCTTTGTTGGCTCGATCCCTTCACGCGACCGCAGTGACGGTGATCCCTACCGCGTTCTCCGCGCGATGGTCAATGAGGTGGCCATTTTGGGTTGCAGAACACCAATTATAGAAGAAACCTGCGGCAAGCACCGCATTGACTTCTGCATAGGCTCAGCTCACAGTCTGGCCCAAGCGTTGATTAAACTCGAAAGTTCTCCAAAGCTCGCAAAAGACGTGGTGCAGAAAAACCTCGAAACGGTCAAAGCCCGCTACAATCGCGTAAAATGCCAACGCGAATTTATCGAAAGTATCGGAAAACTGACTGGTCTCACACGCGTGAACGAACAATCCAGCATCGATCATCTCGTCCTCGAGGCCGAAGCTCGCGTGACAGCGCGACAATACATCGATGCGATCGATATCATTGAAAGCACTTTCAAGCGAAACGATATCCCAACCCACCACAAATCAAACCTATACCGTTTGATCGGTGACTCTTTTGCCAAATTGGGCGACAATGATAGCGCCAAGGATGCCTATATGCAGGCCGTCGAACTCGATCCGTACAATGCCAAAGGCTATATCGGGCTCGGGACGATCGGTCTTGTAAAAAACATCGGCGACATCGCGGTCCTTCATTTCCAAAAGGCGATCAGCCTAGCCCCCGAAGACGAAATGGCCAACCTGGGATTGGGCCTTGCTTTCCATGCTATGAACGAACGAAAAGAAGCGAAGCGCTGGGTTTCGAAGGCCCTGTCAATCAACCCACAGAATACCGTTGGTCTTTACACGCTCGTCAAACTCTCGCATGAGCTAAATGAGTATACTGAGGTCCAAGCCGCCCTCGAAAAATATGTCGAGGTCCATCCTAACGACTTCAGCATGCTATTCACACTTGGGGGAATTCATTTCAAACTGGCGCGTTACCAGGAAGCCTACGATATCGCGGCTCGCATCTTGGTTGCTGATCCAATGGACACCAAAGCTCAGCATCTCGCTCAGCAGTCAAGGCGCGCTCTTGATGAAACCAGCGGCGTGAGCAAGTCGGGGAGATAACCGCTTCCAAATCGGACGAGAATGGATCATGCTGAAACACTTGTTTCTCAATCGGAAAAAGATTCCAGTTCCCGTCCCAGTTCGGACTCTGGCCGAAGCACTCAAATGGGTCAATGACTTCCTTATCTCGGACGACAAAGCTATCACGAAAATCGAACTTGATGGCGAAATCATCGACGATCTCAATTTTCCAGCAAAGCTAACAGGCGAAAGCCGACTGTTTGTGCAGGTCGATTCGCCTATCGATCTGTCCATTCAAACCATTGACGCCTTACGAAACCTTGTTAACCTTATGCACAAGGATCTCAACAAATGCGCGGTCGAGGCCTGGCAAAGCAAGCCGCAGAATCCGCCTACTTTCGTGAGCGACCTAACAGGCGACCTTGATCTAATCCTTGCTATGATCAATCATGTGACGCTGCTCATGGGGAATGCCTGCGATACAAGCAAAATTAGGGGGCTTTCCTATACCTTAGACAAGGTATTAAAAGGGCTCGATATCGCCACATCGCAATCCGATTGGCGCGCGTTCGCTCGGCTGCTTATGAAAGAGCTAGACCCAAATCTTTCTATCCTGCTGCAGGAACTCAGTATCCTGCAACAGGCGATCATAAATGTCCAATCTGGCAGAAAAATCCCAACAGGAACAAGCCTGTAGATTGTGTCTGTGGGAATTAAAAACGTCGATTCGCTCTAATCGTCTTCCTCTTCTTCGCCGTAGTCGTCGTAACCTTCTTCTTCGTCTTCCCCTTCATCCTCGTCTTCGTCTTCGTCTAATTCCTCGTCTTCATCTTCGCCATAGTCGTCGCTGTATACATCGCTGGCAGGCTCATCATCCTGTTCTACCGCAACTTCCGTCTTTTCTAGATATTCCTGATACTCTTCCCACTCGTCGTCATCCATCTCATCGATCTCAAGGTCTCCCTGTTCTTCATCGTCGGTATGCTCCTCCATCCACTCGGATGCATCATCCTCCGTTTCAAAACCAGCTTTGAGAATTTTACCTGATTCGATATTGTATATTTTCCAAACCATACTTTAGGAATTCCTCAACTATTCATAGAGAGTTACAGAGAGTTACAGAGAGTTACAGAGAATCATAGAGAGCTGTCCCGCTATACAATATGTTGATCATACGAATTTTTCAACGACAAGCCAATATGAGAGCAGCGTCCCCATTGAAAAAGCAGCACTAAAGCTGCGAGTCTGCCTGTCGTTTGAGGAAGTGCCGGGGAAAACTTAGGTCCCCCCCCCCCGGCACCGAGTGAGGGCGGATTAGTACCTGTGACGACCTCGGTCACAGCTTCCGGAGAAATTTCCGCTCAGGTCATTGAGCGAAGATTCTACGAGACGAACGCGCCTTGCGAACAAATTGGCGTGTGGATCATGGACATCCAGCCAAGAGATCTCATAGAACCGATCAAAAGCCTCTTGAGTATCGCAGTATAGGTCAAACTGCTTGCGACACTCGCTCCTGCTCGAGGTTGAATAGCGAGATGCATACGCGAGACCGCGAGCCTTTCGCGCCAAATCTTGAGCGGACTCAAGCTGGCCTCTCCTCAGCGAATCCCATTTTAGGATTCTAGACACGATTTCATCTGACGTCGACGCTACGGTTTGAGCCGTGCTGTAGCTGCTGCCCGAGCAGGTAACTGAAGCTGCCATAGCTACGGGGCTTGAAAGCATGAACAATGCAATCATGATTGATTTGATACTCATTTCGGTCATTCTCCTTCTTCTGATTGTAAAAAATTAGAACTTTGTAAGCCGGATTCCAGGTGTAAATAACAGGGCTGCCGAAAAATTAGAACCCCACGCGCGGGCATTTGTGTTCTTTATGCGCTGACGCTTCTAGATTTTCGACCAACTATAAGGCTGATTTTCGAAACTTAGCTGCTCCTTGAGGCTATTCGGCAGCGGACTATTGTGTGATCTGAGAACCCCCGGGAGAAAGCCGCCCGAAATACGAGACCTTCAACGATCTCAGAAAGGTCGCTTTCGAGGTAGCTAAGGCAGCGCTCCGGTGTCTTAAAAACCGGCAGCGTCGTCATATGCGGCGAGAGAAAAAATTTGGGAATGAGTTCGTACCGCTCCGAAAAGGAGTGGTCGTCGAGAACCTTGCCCTCGTGTTTTAGAAAGTCAAACACGTAGAGCATCTTCTGTGGCTTGATCCACTCGGCATCAATCACATTCCAATCCGAGGATGGCCGGAAGACTCTCCTTAGTTCGTCCTGAATTTCGGCCGGCAAGGACTCTTTGTGAAATTTTCCATGCCGGTTAAATGCTAGGCACGGGCTATCATCGGAAGGGATATGGATCTGCGCCCTATGGCCGTGAATCTTGGGCTGCCCCCACCAACCCGATGCCATGACCTTGCGGATCATGCCCTCTTCGGGAGCAATCATGGTTTTGGGATGAATCGGCTTGATAAATCGCGACGCCATGGTGATCGTTTCCCTCGGCGGGTCAAAAATCGTCGGTTCATACACCCCAGGCAGCAACGTCGTTCTCCTACAGCAACAAGCAGAGGAGAAACAATAACAAAATGTCTGACGCCTGCCACCGGAGATTACTTGATATAGTTCTTTATTTTGAGGTCTCGCATAAGATTTTCCAGTTCAGTAGAGTTCTTGGCATACCGTCGCGCCAGATCAAGTGCGCCAGTCCGCGCTTTCATAAGCATGGGTTTAAAAAGATTATCAAGAATCTCAGCAGGAAGCGACTGCAGGGCCGCAACTACCTCGTCATAGTGGGCTTCAAGCACTTTATCGTTAAACCGTATGCTAGCAAAATCGCGCACGATCAATTCATCAGCCGCATCCTCCCCCCAACGCTCCGCAAATTCAGCCAATTCCTCGTCGCTAAAACCGGCGCTTGAATCCTGCACGACGTACATAACCAGAGCATCATCACCTTGAAGTTTAAAGCCAGATTTGTTGCCAGCCAATACACGCTTGACATATTCCGTGCGCGCATAATCAAGAACCTGATTCTTGTGAACCGTGGCCTCGCCATCAAAATACTTCGCCTGATCCGATGCCTGACGGAATGCGCTGATCGCTTCGGCCACATCGGGCGGTGGCATAATAATGTCGTCAGCTTTGGGTGCGGCTGCCGATTTGCGTGTTTTAAACGGATCAGTTCCAGCAGCCGTTTTCTTTGCCGTTTTAGCGGTTGATTTTTTCTTGGTAGCACCCATAGATTCGTCCTCAATCAAACAAACTAGCGGTAAGTGTGTATCGGACAACGACTGTGTTTCGTGAATCTGACTGCCATCGTCAGTTAAAAATCTATAATTTTCATATGGTTACAAAAGGTACAAACCATTTTGGCGCATTCTGGACCTCCCGGGGCCCTGGATTCCCCGTATTTTCATTTTGGTAGGCACCAAACGCCAACACACTCTACCCAATATCGTCCCTGACAAGGCACTAGCTTTTTCTAGTCAGGTTTGTCAGAATTCGTTTTCTGCCTACTTTCCAAAATTTTGAGGACTGGCTTGCCTGACGAACGGTTTTTCAGCACCCGCAAACTTGTGTTAGGACTTGCCCATACCGCTGCGCTAGCGTGGCTATTTCATCTGACTTTGGCTGCCTATCATCCGCTGAGCGCTCATGTGCCGGTATTTTCCTCAGACAGCGGCGTCGCTGTGATGATGGCGAATGATCGGATATGGAATTCGTTTCGTTGGTATTTTTTTGGGATGGATCGGGTAGGGCTTTGGCCTTACCTAGGGCAGAAAATTTATGCGACCCTAACCGGTGCGCACGTCGGATTTGAGGCGTTCTTTTATTGGCATGCCTTGCAATTTTTCTTAGGCTTTATACCTTTTTTTTTGCTGTGTCGATCGACGGTTCTTTCGATACCAGTGTATTTTTTGGTGGCACTTTCAGAACCCAGCACAGCCGGGACTAATTTTGATATCTGCACGGGTTTTCCCTGGCAGATCACAACCATGCTATGGAGTTTATGGGCCGCAAAAGCTGTATTTGACGGGTCTGAAACACGGGACGTGCGTAGGCTACTTGGACCTCGTTTGGTGATTTTTGCGAGTACCTTTTTAGCTGGCTGGATCGCTTTTTCTGCGGCACCGCTGCTCATTATGGCGACGGGCTTGGCGGCGATTTCGTGGGCTAAAGGCATTCGCCCACTCAAATTAGTATTCGAACCGATGCTAGGTGCTATTGCATTGGAGCGCGGTTTTAATGCGTGGTACCGGCATAAAAATCATGATTTAACGGCTGTAACCAGCTTGTCCATCGACTGGTCGGCATTGCCGGATAACTTTTCGGGTGTGTTGCAATCAATGAAAGACCACAGTCAGCTTTATCCCTTGTGGATTGGTGCGATGATGGTGGCGCTTTTATTAGGCCTCCCTTTGATTAAGTCTGCTCGTCGCGGCTCGACCCAGCCAGCCGTGGTGGAATTGGGCATGGTAGGGTTGCTTTTGGCATGCTTAAGTTTTGGGAATTTTGGACTAACAGTGCTATCCAGTCATGTGCGTTTTAATCAGTTTCATTTTCGCTACTCGGCAACCACTCTCTTTTTTGGTTATCTAGCCTGCGGCGCATTTGCCTTGGGCGGGCTTAAATTGCTCCGGGGTTTTGTGCCTCCAACTTTTCTTAGGACTTCGTTGCGCCGTGGTGCTCCTTTTTTAGGATACTTGGTGGCCGGTTTTGCAATCCCCGAGCCCGCAGCTTCGCCAGAGTCGCTCAAGCTGGTTAAAGCAACTCGCAATGCCGAGGCGTACCTTGAGGGGCATCCTGAAATTGCTAAACCCGTACCCATCGTTGGTGGTTATTGGGGAACCTCGGTTTTTGTGGGGCTTGAGACTTCGGAACAATTTTTTCCGGTTTCGATCGAAGGCGACGTGGATCGTATGCTTTGGTACCGTTATAAGATCGCCCAAGCCCACGATATTTTGGTGAGTGACTACTTGTACAACTATCCTCTTCAGGAATACGTTGGCTTTTTCGATGGCTTTTTCCGTCGGGTTGGGCCTGCAGCGCCGCTGGGGGCAGAGCCTGGGCATCTATGGCACTACAGGGCTGTTGATGATTGGCAACTAATAGTGAATAAATTGCCTCAGGATGTGTCTCTGTGTGTGCCGGAGCCTAAAGCCTGGGAAATCGACTTAGATCCGACGCACCTAGATTTCGGCCAAGCTTCGCTGCTGTTTTTGGAAGTTCACCGCGGCTCGACGCGGAGCAAGACGCGAGTGATCGGGACCTGGAATAAGACCCCGGTCGAGACTATCGATACGATGGGAGGCTTGATCGTTAAGTTACCTCCAAGGCCTGACAGGCAAGCTCGGTTGAATTTACGTGTCGAGGCCCTTGATCAAAAGCGTCTCCATCCCGATTCTTCTTGCCTCGTGAGGCGCGTCTATGCTTCTGCGCCTATTCATCCACTAGCTCTCAAACCTTGATTCGAAGGTTATATAGTGAACCAAGACAGGTTTGCGACACTGTGGGGCGCCCTGCATACGCGCTAGCATTTGATTATTTCAGTCAAAATTCAGGTTATGATCATCGATAAAGTTAATCACAAATACTTTGAACTGTTCCATTCCATCGATGGTTGCCTTGCCTGCATCGAGCGCTGCTTGGGCTTTTGCCAGGACATCGTTGGTTGCGGCAGCGTTATCCTTGGCAGAGCTAAGCGCATCTAACAGGGTATCGAGTTTGTCAGCCCAACCTTCGTCAAGCTCATCCGTGGCGTCTACTAGAGCGTCATGGGCGGCATCGAGAGCAGTTTCCAGAGGTTCCAAATTCTTGGCGGATTCCTCGGCTTGAGCTTTGGCTTGCTCGGCGGCTTTTTTCTTGGTCTCAATACCTGCTGTCAACTGTTCCATCTTAGCCGAGAGTTCGACGAGCGATTTTTTCTCTTCATCACTAAGCTCTCCTGCGGTCAAAGCTTTAATCTGATCATCCAGTTTGATTTTTTTGGCTTCCATTGCGGCCAATTCCGCCTCAATTTGACCAACAGCATCCTTAAGTTTGGATTGGTTTGCGAAAAAAACCATCAAATCTTTTTCCGCTACCTTATAGGATTCAAGGGCCGAAACCAACTCATGGCCAAAGGCGCCCTGAGAATCCTGGTTTTTGACAAATGTCTCAAATTCATCCCACTGCACAATCAGAGCTTCGAGAGCTTCTTGGCTTTGCTGGCTAACCGCAGCCTTAGCGGCAAAATCTGCTTCGAGAAGTTTTGAGTTGGTTTTGGCAACCTCCAAGTCCTTATCCAAGCTCCTCGGCACGTCGTGGACATCAGATATTTTATGAGAGGCCATGTAGGTGAGAAGCTTGCTGTAATTCTCTTTGTTTTCGGCACTGACGCCCATTTTTTTCAATTCATCTTTTAGGGAAGCATTTTCGTCGCCAAGCTTCTGGCCTTGTTCTTTTTTTTCCTTCTCGGCGGCATCAAGTTCTTTTCCTTTGGCCTCAAGCTGAGTTCTGAGTTCATCCCGTTCCTGAACCGTCTCTGGGTTGTCCTTCTGAACGATTTTCTCCTCTTTACCGCATGCGCACAAAACGATGCTCAGTCCCCATAGCCCTGCCGCAGCAAATGACTTCAAAGTTCGTACCCTCATGATCTGACTCCTCCCTAATTCCCATCTAGCAAGTTGTAGGAGGGTTTCTTAAATCAGATTTCATTGATTTGGCAAGAACTTCCCTGTTGTTTGGCGGATATGCGTCCACAAGGTCTAAAAGTTTCAAGCAGCGCGACGCAAATATGCCTAGGTGGCACCAACGCGCCTCAAGATAAACACGCCATCCCGTTTAAACGTAGACTCAACATTGTCCTCGACAAGAAATGAAGCATCTTGTGAATAGCTTCGTATCCCGACTTTTTCTCTTCTATTTCGGGGCTCCGGCTAAATATTTGCCTTCGTATTCTAGGCCGACAATTTTTAGGAATCATATAGGGTATAGCGCATAGAATCAGCTTTGCGAAAAAATTGCTCCGTTGTGAAAGATTCTGAGATTCAAAAAGTATGGGTCAACGTCGATGACTTCCATCAAAAATACGCACCGTAATCGGCCCACTATCCAGATCTCGACTGTGGGG
This sequence comes from uncultured Oligoflexales bacterium, assembly GCA_964582405.1. Lineage (GTDB taxonomy): Bacteria > Bdellovibrionota_B > Oligoflexia > Oligoflexales > Oligoflexaceae > CAZOSN01. Next base: position 8,781 of record CAZOSN010000124.1, read on the forward strand.
GTGCCAGTCTGATGTGCGGCGGCTTTTTCGACGAGACATCAGGGTGCAGCATGAAGATCGCCCCGGTCGCCCCGGTGATTAGGATTTGTGAACAGCAGATTCCGGTGTTATACATTCAGAATAAGCTAGGAGAATACCTTTATGACCTCGAAGCATCGCAAGGCGATCGTTATTTCAGCTTCCAGTGATATTGGTTGGGCCATAGTGCAAGACTGGTGCAAGAAAGATTGGACTGTCTTTGGAACATACCGGCAGATGCATGATTTTATGAAACCGACAGGACAAGCGGATCCTTTTCTGATCCCCTGCGATATACTGGATGTCAAATCGATCGATGCCGCATGCGCCGATTTGGCAAGACTCTGCGCCTGGGACGTGCTCCTGATCGCTCCCGCACGACAAGAACCCGTGGGTCGGTTTCACGAGGTCGATTTTGACGAGTGGGAAGAAGGCGTTCAGGTCAATCTGCTGCGCCAATTGCGAATCCTTCACAGATTGCTGCCGCACCGTGGCCAATCGACAGAGTTTAAGCCGACCGTGATGTTCTTTGCCGGCGGAGGGACCAACAATTCCGTTGATCGGTATTCAAGTTACACCCTATCCAAGATCGCTTTGATCAAGATGTGCGAGCTTCTCGACACCGAGATGCCGGATGTAAGGTTTGTGATTGTGGGACCAGGATGGGTCAAAACCAAGGGTCATCTACCGACGCTAAAAGTTGGGGCAAGCATGGCAGGCGCCAACTATGAAAAAACCTTGCTGAAGCTCGCAAGCGATGACTGCACCCCCATGGCCGATGTCGTTGGTTGCTGCAACTGGCTGATAGAGACCCAATGCGATGCTGTTTCTGGTCGCAATTTTAGCGTCGTCTTTGATCAATGGGGAAGCCCTGGGTTGGAGGCCGCATTAAAGGCCGACATTGATATGTATAAGCTCAGACGATCAGGAAATATGTGGGGGAGATAGAGGGATTTCTATGGTGCACCCGGATGTTCAAACTTCGATTCCTTACCTTCTAAGTTATCAACAACGCCGGATCCGGCGGTTTGAGCTCAAGGTAGCTGAAGAGTATCAAAAGCGAAAAATGCGTTGCCCGGTGCACCTTAGCGTCGGGCAAGAGGCTGCGGCAGCTGGTGTTGGTCTGGCTCTGGCACGCGACGACTTCGCCGTGAGCGGCCACAGAGCGCACGCTCACTATCTGGCCAAAGGCGGAGACGCAAGGCGCATGATCGCGGAATTCTACGGCAAGAGCTCTGGTTGCTCCCGCGGCAAAGGCGGCTCGATGCATCTGATTGACCTTGCAGCAGGGTTCAAGGGCAGCACGGCAATTGTCGCCAATACCATTCCCGTGGGCGTTGGGTTGGGTCTATCGATCAAACTCGCTAAGACGAACCAGATCAGCTGTGTTTTCTTAGGTGATGGAGCCATTGAGGCCGGAGCCTTCTACGAAGCCGCTAGTTTTGCGGCTTTAAAAAAATTGCCCGTGCTGTTTGTTTGCGAGAACAACCTTTACTCGGTCTATTCGCCCCTTGAAGTCAGGCAGCCTGAAGGGCGAGTCATTCACAAATTAGCCGCGGCCATCGGCCTCAGCTCCCATCACGGCGACGGCAATCGTGTCGATGAGGTCTACGAACTTGTCAGGGGTTTGGTCGCAAAAATCCGCGACGGGGCGGGTCCACAGTTTGTTGAGTTGGCGACTTACCGCTGGCTTGAGCATTGCGGTCCATTTTATGACAATGACTTGGGTTATCGGACTGTGGCTGAGTTCGAGGCATGGAAGAAGCTTGACCCGATACTTTATTATGAAGATAAAGTCCTGCGCGAAGGCCATTTGACCCGTGAGGTTTTGACCGCAATCGACCAACGCATCGACCAGGAAATTACCGAAGCCTTTGCTTTTGCCGAAGCTGCACCATTTCCAGAGGCACGCGAGGCGCATGACCACATCTACGCAGCGCAATAGGGAAGGAAAGTCTACATGACGAGTTTTGCAGCCGCAATCAACGACGCGTTGGTAACCGCCATGACTAAAGATGCCGGCGTCATCGTCTATGGCCTTGGCGCCGAAGATCCAAAGGGAATATTTGGCACCAATCTCGGATTAAAGGAGCGATTCGGTGGCGATCGGGTGTTCGATATGCCAACGAGTGAAAACGCAATGACAGGTGTGGCTATTGGGGCGGCTCTGAATGGAATCAAGCCGGTCATGACCCACCAGCGGTTTGATTTTTTCTTTTTGGCGATGGATCAGTTGGTCAACAATGCGGCCAAGTGGCACTACATGTTTGGCGGTCAGCAGTCGGTACCGATCACCGTCCGATTGATTATAGGCCGCGGTTGGGGTAATGGCCCCACCCATACTCAGAATCTTCAATCGTGGTTTTTGCAGGTTCCAGGACTAAAAGTTGTTTGCCCGACTTTTCCTGCTGATGCTAAAGGGCTGCTTCTCAGTGCGATATTTGATCCTAACCCGGTCGTCTACATCGAACACCGCTGGCTACATCAGCAAGAAGGACAAGTCCCCGAGGGAGATGTGCGGATTCCATTGGGTCAAGCTCATTTGCTGCGTGAGGGGCGCGACGTCACGATTGTAAGTCATGCTTATATGACCCTGGAAGCGCTGAAGGCGATGAACTTCTTGGTAGCCAACGGGATCAGCGCCGAATTGATCGACCTCAGGACGATTCATCCCATCGACTGGGATACGATTTTTGCATCGGTGCGCAAGACTTCGCGCCTCTTGGTGCTCGACACCAGCTTTTCCTGTGGCGGGATTGGAAGCGAGATCATCGCCCAAGTTGCTCAGCATGGGTTTGCGCAACTATCTTGCCCACCTCGGCTGATTGGTTTGCCGAACGGTCCAGTGCCAACCAGCCCGGCCCTAACCGAAGGCTTCTACCCCGACAGCAATCAAATCACGCGTGCCATTTTTGACATGCTCGGGAAATCTTTACAACCCGGCATCCCGCCGCTCGACAACGGGCCGCACGATGTTCCAGGAGCATGGTTTAAGGGGCCATTTTAACCAGTCGCGGCGCGAAGACGTAACGACTGCCGCAGCGCCAAAGACATAGACATAGACATAGACATAGACAGCTAAGCAGAAGACACGGTAATCTGCCAGCACCATCAATAATCCGCCGTATGATTGAGGTCCCCATGGAAATTGACCTGTTACGGAACTATCCTAGTTCGAAACGAGATTTAAGCAAGCGCGCTCAAGAAAAGACTGAAGAAGACCGCGCCATAGCGCGACAATTCGGCGCCGAATTCTTCGACGGCGACCGCAAGCATGGCTATGGCGGCTTCAACTATCAGGCGCGGTTTTGGCAGCCGGTCATCCCCGATTTTGTCGAACAGTACAAGTTATCCAGTCAAAGTTCGGTGCTCGACGTTGGATGCGCCAAGGGCTTCATGCTCTATGATTTTGTCCAGTTGGTACCGGGAATTCGCGTAGCCGGAATAGACATTTCAGATTACGCCATCGAGCATGCCAAGCCTGAAGTTCGGGAGTTTTTGACGGTCGGAAATGCTATCGCTCTCCCCTACCCAGATAAATCATTTGATTTAGCAATTTCAATCAACACCGTTCATAATCTGGACCGAGACCAATGCGCCAAGGCGTTACTAGAAATGCAGCGGGTAAGTCGTCATGCATTCATGACCGTGGATGCCTACCGAAACGCCGAAGAAAAAGAGCGAATGATGGCGTGGAATCTTACGGCAAAGACCATCATGCACGTCGATGAGTGGCAAAAATTTTTTAAAGAAATTGGTTACACTGGTGACTTTTATTGGTTTATCCCCTAAGACCCCGGAGCGGTTATGGATATCGAAACCAAAATACTCTCCCTTGATGAGTTGCAACGGCAAGTCGCTGCATTAAAGCGTCAGGGCAAGAAAATTGTCCACTGCCATGGTCACTTTAATGTCTTACACCCTGGACATTATCGCTTTTTTCAATTCGTGAGGAAGCAAGGGGATTTTGTTGTTGTCTCGGTAGTCGGATCCGACCTTCTGCCCGAGCACAACCAACGCGAGTATTTTGATCAGCACGACAGGGCCGTAGGCATTGCTTCCTTGAACATGGTGGATGCCGTGTATAAGCTGCCTGGATCGATCCTTGAATTGATCGATGCCATCAAACCCGACATTCATGTCAAAGGCCGCGAATTCGAAGCGCTCGAATTTTCGTTCGGTGACGAGCTTGAGGCGATTCGTCGCACCGGGGGCAAACTTATCTATAGCTCCGGATCGGTGCGCTACTACAATCAGAAGAATATTGAAATCGATGAAGATGATGGCGGCGAAGATAACAAGGCTCGATTTCTTCGTGTCTGTCACAAGCATAAGATCGGCCTCCAAAATCTCATCGATCGCGTCGGCCCGCTGTCTGATCTCAAGCTTTTGGTCATCGGCGATACGATCGTCGATCAATATGTGGCGTGCGATGCTTTAGGCGTTAGCTCCGAGGCTCCGGTCCTAGCGATCAGGGAGCTGCGTTCCAAGCAGTTTTTGGGTGGCGCGGGGATCGTGGCCCAGCATATCAAATCGATGGGAGCGCAGAGTTATTATATCTCAGTTACGGGCAATGACGAGCCCGGCGCGTTCGCGGCTCGCAAACTCGAAGATGGCGGGGTTCATGCAACCCTATTTATTGATGAGGGCCGGCCAACAACCTTTAAGATCCGTTACATGGTGGACAATCAAAAACTTTTGCGGGTGAGCCGCCTTGAGCAGCACAATATCAGTGCTGTCCTTTCGAAAAAAGTTGTCCAACAGATCGCCGACACGATTCCGCTCGTGGATGGCGTGATTGTGTCAGATTTTGTCTACGGCGTCATCACCGATGAAATCCTATCCTCGATTGTGACCATAGCTAAGGAAAGCGGCAAGCCGATCTTTGGTGATCTGCAGTGCAGCAGTCAGTACGGCGATGTTTCGAAATTTAAAAACTTCGATTTGATAACTCCGACCGAAAAAGAAGCTCGCATCGCCATGAAAGACACGACCTCGGGGCTTGAGAGGATTGCAAACAGCCTTCTCGATCGAACGCTCAACCGAGGAGTGGTCATTACTTTAGGTGGTGAGGGACTCTTGGCCTATAACCGCGGCATCGACAAATCAATTGTCACCTCAGAGTATTTTCCTGCACTTGAGGATAGCCCTGTGGACGTTGCTGGCGCCGGTGACGCCCTGCTCGTAGGGTATGCGATCGGACTGTGCAAGGGGTTGAGTCTTCTTGAGGCTTCGGCTTTTGCATCGTGCATGGCGGGAGTTTCGGTGACTCGCATGGGCAATGTTCCGATTACTTTTAAAGAAGTTAAGGAGTATGTGACCCGCATCAACTCCACCAATAGTGAATATATGTAACACGATACCCCTTAGCGGGTTAGGAGAGTGAGCAATGAACGCAAAAATGGTCGTGATTGGCAGCAACTCATTCTCGGGCGCTGC
>CAZOSN010000125.1:0-14219 GCA_964582405.1 uncultured Oligoflexales bacterium
ATGTTTTTTCGCCTGTTGAGGATAGTTTCGTACGACTCAATATAGGCGTTTGCTACCCTGCGTTGAAATTCGAGGCCTTTGGCAAAATCGGTTTCGAGGTAGTCAAAAAAAATCCCGCCCACGCCGCGGATCGACTTGCGATGGGGGATATAGAAATACTCGTCGCACCAAGCCTTGTATTTGGTGTACGTCTCTTTTCCCATATATTCGCAGGCTTCCCGGAGTGCATCATGGAAAAGTTGGGTATCTTCCGGAAAGGCCTTGAACGGAGTGAGGTCGCCTCCACCTCCAAACCAGAATTTATCTCCGACATCGATCAGGCGCACATTCATATGAGCGATCGGTGCATTGGGGTTGTACATGTGCGTTATGGTTGAAACTCCGGTTGCGTAAAACGCTTTGCCAGCATGCTCACTTTCAAGCGAAGGGTACTTGCCATAGACCTGAGAAACATTGGCACCAGCTTTTTCGACGACCTCGCCGCGCAAAACTCCCATGGCGCCTCCTCCGCCCTCCTCGCGCGTCCACGCCTTGCGTTCGGCCCGTGCCATGCCATCAACGCTTTCGAACATGGCAAGAAGTCGAGTTTGGATCTCTGTATAAAGTGCTGCGGCCTCGTTGCGAAGAGTTGTATCCATTAGAGTACCCCGCGCTTTTCTTGGTCTCGTTCCATGGCCCGGAAAAGTGCTCCGAAATTGCCTTCACCAAATCCAAGGTTGTTCTTACGTTGGATGAATTCAAAGAATATTGGTCCAATCACATTTTTCGTGAATATCTGGACGAGATAGCCTTCGCTGTCGCCATCGATAAGCAACTTGTATTTTTGCAGCAAAGCATGATCTTCGGTCACATTGGGCACGCGATCAAAGACCGTTTCATAGTATTCATCGTCTATGTCGAGCGTACCCACAGTCGAAGATTCCATTTGCTTCATGGTATCGAGGATATTGGAAGTTAGAAATGCTATGTGCTGAATACCTTCTCCATGATACTCGTTGAGGTATTCCTGAATCTGCGATTTATCGTCTTTGGATTCGTTGATGGGTATGCAGAACGAGCCGCAAGGTGATCTCAGAGCATACGATAGCAGACCGGTTTGACGACCATTGATGTCAAAGTAGCGAACTTCGGTGAACCCAAACACATCCTTATAAAAATTAGCAAGCGGTTCAAGCTGGCCACGGTAGACATTGTTGGTGAGATGATCGATCAGGGCAAAACCTTTTTCGGGGACTAGTTCTGGGTTTATGATCGGTTCAAACCCCATTTTGTGCCACCGGTCTTTCTCCCGCCACTGGTCGATAAAATAGATAAGGCTTCCTCCGACACCCATAATTGCGGGCAGGGGATTGCCATGCTCATCGTGGTAGTCCACGGCATCTGCTTTTTGTGCGCCGCGCGAAAGAGCGACTTCGAGAGCTTTTTTAGCATCTTTTACGCGCCAGCCCGTGCTGCTTGCGCAGGGACCGTGACGGTCGCTAAACTTCTTAGATACAGAGTTGGGCTCCTGATTGATTAGAAGATGGATATCCTGCTGCCTAAAATAACCGATATCCTTGGATCGGTGCTTCATCAGTTTGGAGAAGCCAAAATTTGCAAATAGCTTTTCTATTTCTGCCGCGTTAGGCGCGCTGAACTCGATAAAATCAAAGCCGACAAGGCCAACAGGGTTGGAGTTTTGATTCATGAAAAACCTCCTTGATTCGTTCGGGTTCGAAAATGAGTCAAGAGCTCCGTTGGCATCCTGACAGGCTTATGGTCACGGTTTAGTGCCACAATTGTAATATCAGCTTCGCATACGAGAGTGGGTTTGTCGGCACCATTTTTTCGGTAGGCTCGCTGCTTAAATGGTATGGCCGGTGATCGGCTAAAGAAACCGTCGCTTTCGATCATGACCTCGTCAGCATGTCCTAGTGGCGCAATGAACCGAAGGGAGGCCTGCGATACCACAAAATGGAGCCCTTCGCGGTAGAGTTGCGCAAGAAAATCGACTCCGATGATATGCTCGCGGGCACGCTCAAAGTACCGGAGATAGTTTGCATGATATACAAATCCGGACAGGTCGGTATCTTCGTAATAAACGGTGTAGCGCACCTGGCCGTTCATTACTCCTGACTCGTCCTTAGAGCGGTCGAAAGTATCGTCCATAAAGCGGCTCTAAATCTTTGACGCGCTCGGGAGAAAGCGCCTCTTTTTTGGTGATGATCGCGAATTTAGCGCAGTCGAGATCGGGGCTCGTTGAATATTCTGGCATTCTTTTGACAACTTCGCAGACGATGCTGTTGGCAAGTTTTGCATTGTTTTTGAGAACTTTTAGCACATCCTCGACAGCCACGTCGGCCTCGCTCTCATGCCAGCAATCATAGTCGGTAGCAAGGCAAAGCATACCGTAGCAGAGTTCAGCCTCACGGGCGAGTTTAGCCTCGGGAAGCCCCGTCATGCCGATCACCGAAGGGTTGAGTGTTTTTCGATAGAATTGTGACTCAGCGCGGGTCGAAAACTGCGGCCCTTCCATGCATACATAGGCGCCACCATCGTGGACAGCGGATGTCTTGGCGCGCGCTGCATCGAGAATAATCGCGCGCATCTCCGCGCTAAACGGGTCGGCAAAGGACACGTGGCCCACAATACCGTTGCCGAAAAAGGTCGATGGCCTCTGCCCTCTGGTGCGGTCAAAGATCTGATCCGGCACCACCATGTCGCCAGGCCTTATCTCCTCACGCATGATTCCGACGGCACTCACGGCGAGCACATGGGTTACGCCTAAAGTTTTTAAGGCGAAGATATTAGCCTGATATTTAACTTCACTTGGTAACCATTGGTGGCCTCTGCCATGGCGAGGGATGAAATAAACGGTCTTGCCTTGGATCGCGCATTCCAGCACCTTGTCCGACGGTTCTCCAAAGGGAGTCGTGATGGTGTGTTCTTTGATCAGCTCAGCCTCGTCCATCTGGTAGACACCCGAGCCGCCAATTACCCCGAGTTGGGTTTTGTAGCCTCTTTGAGACATTGTCATGCTCCCTTCAGCGGTTTTTATTAAATTTTGCCATCAAATCAGCCAACGTATAGGACTGAGCTGGTTCGGCTTTTTGCCCGCCTTTTTTGGAATGCTGCGGTCTATGATCTGACTGCCGAGGCTTAAGCGGCCCGCGTTGCGAGTTCTGCGATAAATTACCCTGTGGTGGGACACTGGCACCTTTGCGTTGCTGAGCCTGCGGCTCGGAGGATTTCATGCTGAGTGAAATTCTGCGGCGATTAGCATCGACCTCGATCACGCGTACCTCGACCACCTGACCCACGGCGACCACTTTGGATGGGTCCTGGACAAATTGATCGGAAAGCTCACTGATATGAACAAGCCCGTCCTGATGGACGCCGATATCAACAAAGGCTCCGAAATTGGTGACATTGGTCACGGTACCGGGAAGCTTCATGCCAACTTTGAGATCCTCAATCTCCGAAACATCGTCGGAATAAATGAGACGCGATCCCTCTTCACGTGGGTCTCGGCCCGGTTTGATCAATTCCGATGTGATGTCTTGAAGCGTAGGCATCCCGACAGTTTCGGTCACAAACTTCTCAAGTGCCAGGCTAGAAACCAATCCGCGATTTCCTACCAGCTCACGAATGTCTTTTGAGAGGCTTTTCGCCATATCTTCAACGACGGTATAGGCTTCCGGATGCACGGCCGAATTATCGAGCGGGTTTTCAGATTCGGGTATGCGCATAAATCCGGCCGCCTGCTGAAATGCCTTCGGACCAAAGCCAGAAACACGTAAAAGGTCACCGCGCGAAAAAAACTTGCCGTTTGTTTCACGGTCTTTGACGATATTCTTCGCCAGACCTTTGCCGATGCCCGAGACATGGGCTAGGAGCCTGTGGCTTGCGGTGTTAACATTGACTCCAACGCGGTTTACACAGCTTTCCACGACGTCGCCGAGGCTCTTGTCAAGCTTGGTTGGGTTGACATCATGCTGATATTGACCGACTCCGATCGATCTGGGGTCGATCTTGACGAGTTCGGCCAAGGGGTCTTGCAGCCTTCGGGCGATGCTCACTGCGCTGCGGATCGTGGCGTCTAGGTCGGGGAATTCTTCAATGGCGACCTCGTCGGTCGAGTAGACGCTTGCTCCTGCTTCGTTGACCACAAGTTTTTTGATAAACTTATAGTCTTCGCTCTCTTTGAGCACGGAGGTGACGATGCGGCTAATCTCCTTGCTCGCCGTGCCATTGCCAATCGCGATGTACTGAACCGAAAACTTCTTGATCAGACCGCGGATTTCGTCTTTGGCCGCCGAGGTTTTGGCTCCTTCGAGTTTTTGAAGATCCGGATAGATCGTGGTATGCGCTAAGAGCTTGCCCGTATCATCGACGATTGCGATTTTCGATCCAGTTCTGATCCCCGGATCAACTCCCATAACAGTTTTGCCAGGAATGGGTGGAAGGAGCAGCAAATTCTGCAGGTTTTCGGAGAAGACAACGATGGCATCCTCTTCGGCCTTGTTCTTGAGCTGCAGACGCAGTTCGGTCTCGATGGATGGAGCAATCAGGCGCTTATAGGCATCATCGACCACGCCTTCGACCCAGGATTTCACCACGTCTGCAAAGGGTATCGGCCCTAAGATCTTTGATTTGAGATCTCCCAGAATTTGCGCGGTATCAACCTCGATCGAAAGCCGGAGGACTTTTTCTGCCTCGCCACGTCGCACAGCCATGATCCGGTGTGAGGCTGCCGTTGTGATGCTTTCCTGATAGTCATAGTAATTTTCGTACTTGGCTTGATTGGACTTGCCACCTTTTCCGGACTTTGCACCAGGGGATCGCTTGTCGCTCTGCGGTTCGGGTTGATCGGCATCAGTAAGCTCGATTTTTTTCGACACCAATTTTCCGGTTCTGTTGCTGATTTCGCGGACAAGGCTGCGCAAGTCAGCATCGTCTGCCATACGCTCCGCATAAATATCAGCGGCTCCCGCTAAGGCCTCTTCGATAGTTTTGACGCGCAGGGCTGGGGCGATATCGCTCTTATTGATCGTGATATAACCCTTGGCCAATTCCTCAAGAGTCGTGAGGCTTCGGGCGTTTTTCAGGATTTCCTCTAGTAGGGGCTCGAGGCCTTTTTCCTTGGCAATCATGGCCCGGGTTCGGCGCTTGGGCTTGAACGGCAAGTAGAGGTCTTCGAGCTCGTTTTTGGTCTGGCAATTTTCAAACTTGGCCTTGAGCATCGGCCACTGCGCCTTGAGTTCGGGTTTATCATTGCACAGCTGCTCGACCACCTTGAGGTAGCGCTCCTTGGTGGTTTCGAGCTCGGTGAGGTACTGATGGCGGTCTCTTATCGCCCTTAGGGCTGTTTCATCGAGGCTTCCTGTCAGTTCCTTGCGGTAGCGACAGACAAACGGAATTGTGCATTCGTCTTCGAATAGCAGCTTCACCGTATTTTCGACCTGATGTTCTCTTAGCGATAGTTCCTGGGCGATCTTTCCGATAAGGTTCATCATACTCATCCTGCTAACTGTTTCAGTTGGGAATATAGGACCTAACTTACAATTTCAATTCCCGAAAAGAAATAATTGATTTCTTGCTGCGCGGTTTCGGGGGCATCAGACCCATGAACCGTATTCTCACCTATTGACAGGGCAAAATCCGCGCGGATTGTGCCGGGTGCGGCTTGTTTTGGGTTCGTGGCGCCCATGATCTCTCGGTTTTTAGCGATGGCATTTTCACCCTCGAGTACCATAAGGACGACGGGCCCTGAAGTCATCATTTCGACCAATTCTTGGAAAAATGGTCGTTCTTTGTGTACGGCGTAGAATCCCTCGGCTTCGGTTCGCGACAGCAGCTTGCGGCGCATCGCCACGGGACGAAGTCCCTTTTCTTCGAATTTGGTGATGATTTTGCCAACAAGATTTCGTTTTACACCATCAGGCTTGATGATGGAGAAGGTTTTTTCCATGGACGCCCCTTTATAAATATTATTTTGTTTTTAAGCCCTCTTTAGGAGGCAGATCATACTGATATCCTGCTCTGTGCACAAGTCTCCAGGGCGGCGCCATGGATTTTTTTGATTTTATTAAAATCTGATTTTACCGTCCCTCTTGCGTGCGTGACGAGGTCAATCGTGGTACTTTATTTACTACACGGTAGGGAAGGGTCCTCATGAATACTCCATCGATCGGCGCTGAGATACCTCGGTTTACTCGCTACCAGAAATTCGTCGTTGCCATGCTGACTTTTCTACAATTTACGGTAATCCTTGATTTTATGATCCTGGCTCCGCTGGGGGCTATTCTGATGCCAGCTTTAAAATTGTCACCATCCCAGTTTGGTTTGGTCGTCTCTGCCTATGCTTTTAGCGCGGGATTGTCGGGTGTCTTGGCGAGCGGGTTTGCAGATCATTTCGATCGAAAGAAATTCCTGATCTTTTTCTACATCGGCTTTTTGGTTGGAACGGGACTCTGCGCGCTGGCTGATACCTATGAATTTCTGCTTGCGGCCAGGATCATAACTGGATTGTTTGGTGGCGTGATTGGTTCCGTCGTGATGGCGATCATAACCGATCTCTTTAAGCCCAATATGCGGGGTCGGGTGATGGGATTTGTGCAGGCCGCCTTTGCGGCGAGCCAGATTCTTGGACTTCCGATTGGCCTCTTTCTTGCGAACCACGGTGGCTGGCAATCAGCCTTTGTGATGATTGTTCTGGTCAGCCTGGTGGCCTTTGTCGTTATCGCCATTTTTCTCAAGCCAATCGACGAACACCTTAAGATCGAAGATAAACGCAATGCTTTCGGTCATCTTTGGGCGACGATCGCAAATTTTCGGCATCTTCAGGCGTTTGCGGCAGTGGTACTTATGGCTACAGGTGGGTTTATGCTGATGCCGTTCGGTAGCGCTTTTAGCGTTCACAACCTCATGATCGATATCAACGATCTACCGATCGTTTACCTTGTCACGGGAATTGGAGCTATGATTGCCGGACCGTTTGTTGGCCGAGCTGCTGATTCGATGGGAAGGTTTCTGGTCTTTGCCGTGAGTTCTATCGTGACGATAGTGATGGTAACGATCTGGACTCATTTGGGTGTCACGCCTCTGTGGACACTTTCCCTGGTCAATGTTGTGTTGTTCGTAGGGATCTCGGGGCGAATTATTGCATCGCAGACCATGATGTCGCTTATCCCGCGGCCCGAAAACCGAGGTTCTTTCATGTCGGTAAGTTCATCGATTCAGCAGGTTTCAGGGGGTTTTGCTGCGATGCTAGCTGGTCTTATTGTTGTTGAAGAGCCCAGCGGGCGCCTTCAGCACGTTGATATACTCGGGTATGTTGTGACCCTTGCGACTTTGTGCACCATGGTGATGATGTACCGCTTAGATAAGCTTACCCGTGCTACAGCGAATGCAAGTCCTAGCTGATTTGCCACCCGATATCTCATCAATCCAGGCTTCGCACCCAACTTTTTCTCAGTGTGTCCTGAAATTTTTACGTCACATATCCGGATAAAATTTTGATGAGTTTGTCTATTTCGTAGGGTTTGGTCATAAAGCCGCTAAAACCAGCCTTCTCATAAAATCTATCATCATCATCATTCAGGGCGTGAGCGCTGACCGCTATAATCGGCTTGCTGAATCCAGCGTTGCGCAACTTTTTTGTCGCAGAAAGCCCATCGAGGTTTGGCATCTGTATATCCATGAGAACCACATCGGGATTGATCGCGAGTGCTTTTTTGGTTCCGTCGATGCCATCAACGGCCGTTTCTACTCTAGCGCCCGAATCACTCAGGTAGTATTGAACCAGCTCTCGAAGGTCTGAAAAATCCTCCACGAGCAGAATAGTCATACCTTCAAGAGGATATGCTTTGCTATTTGCCGAATCAGATTCTTCTTTCGATCTAAGAATATCAATAAATTCAATGAGGTTAGAATTTTTTTCTAAAATTGGAATTGTCACAGCAAACTTGCTGCCTTTGCCAACGACACTTTCCTTGATGCAAACATCTCCACCGAGATTGTTGGCTAAATGCTTTGAAAGAACCAAACCCAAACCGCTTCCCCCATGCTTTCTTGTGTAAGAGGAATCGAGTTGACCAAATGGTTGGAATAATTTGATCCAATCCTGTTCGATTATACCTGGACCTGAATCGGTCACGTCAAAGCAAAGTGTGCCGTTTGGTTCATAATAGACAATCACCTTTACTCCGCCCTTTTCAGTAAACTTAAGGGCATTTCCGACGATATTGGATAGAATTTGTTTCAGCCTAAGTGGATCGGTAAAGATGTGCTGAGGAATCAAGCCATCCGACCTTAATTCAAAATCTAAGCCTTTGTCTGCAGCTTTAAATTTCATGACCTCGGCGAAATCATTGAGAAAGCTTGTCAGTTCGATGATAGACTTCTCTATATTAACCTGACCAAGCTCAATTTTAGTTAGATTCAATAGGTCGTCAATGAGTCGTAAGAGATTGTCCGCGTTTTTTTCGATAATCGAGGAATACTTGGAATGGTTTTCTGGTGAAAGATTTCCGCGCTTTATTAAATCAAAAAATCCCAGGATTGCGGACATAGGAGTTTTTAGCTCGTGACTGACATTGGCAAGAAAAAATGTTTTAGCCGCGTTTGCTTCTTCTGCCAGCAATTTGGTTCGTCTTAACTCATGTTCGGTTATTTTTACCTTTGTGATATCGTAAACAACCCCCGCAAATCGAACGGCATGCTGGCTGGTAGGATCATAGAGACACCTTCCACGTGAAACGATCCACTTTTCAACTCCGGGAGATGGTTGAATGCGGAATTCGAACTCATAGATGTCGTGATTTTGAATGGCATGATCGATCGCAACCACCATCGCCTGACGATCGTCGGAGTGGACTTTGGTCTGCAATGCGCCGCGGTTGCCATTAAACTCCTCTGGGGTGAGCTCCCAAATATCCAGCATTTCCTGCGAACATGAGAGTACGTCAGTCGAAAGATCGATATCCCATGTACCCATTCCAGCCGATTTTAGGGCAAAATCAAGATGTTCCCGACTCTGATTTAACTGATGCTCCATAGAAGGAATTTCAAGGATCCCCCGGCGATTTTCAAAAGATCCGTTTTTTTGACGAGACCCATTAAATCTTCGGAACGAGACTATAACGCCTATGAATCCCGAAACTATGAAACACAAAGAAAGAAGTTCGTAAAAGCTCAATCCAGAGGTAGCCAAATAGGCTCCTCCCCCCCCAATCATGCAAATTCCGAAAATAAAAAGAATTAGGGGCCAGGATGATTTCATTGCAAGGCTCTTAGGGACGATTTCCATTGCAGGTACCAAATAGTGAGGCAGAGATCCTCAGTGATTTATAAAATCGGGATGATACGAAAATCCGAACCTGTAAGTTCTACCAAATCTCAAATCGAAAAATCCAATTAAAAACCTTGGTTGGCAGGGCGCCTTCATGAAATTTACCGAGGTTCAGTTTTTTCGACCATTGGCCAAAGTTTGCGGCCCAATCGGGAAATCCAGGTGTCTTCCCCGATCCAATTGAACTCGGGTTACCCGAATGGTCTCCGTGACTTTATTGGCTAAACTCGCTAATTTTAAGCCGAATTCTCCCTCGGCAAGGTACTGAAATTACATGCATGCCTCGGAGGATACCTTTCGTCTCCTCGCCCCTCAGGACACGATTCATCTGAAAAGACTGCGCTTTTTCAGATGAATCTCATAAAATTTGGCAAAATTCCGATGAGTCTAAGGGAGGCTTGTAGGAGGATGCCGTTGAGCCGGTTTTTACGACTAAAATATTGGACCCTGTTCGTGGTGCAGCTAGTCGTAGCTTCTTGCACCGCCGAGAGTAATTTTATGGGCAAGCTTGCCTTAGGGGAGTCCAAAAAGTCTCCTGAGTATCTCCTCGCCCAGGCCGAGCTTGCTTTCAATGCTCAGAATTTTAAGCTCGCCATTGCGCTAGCCGAACGAGCGGCAGCAATTGACGGTGGTAGCGAGACAGGTGCAATAATTTTGGCCTATTCTTATCTGGGCCTTTCTGGGCTTGATCCGTTTTCGCTTGCGACCAAGATTATGGAAAAAGAGGATGCAAAAAAAGAGGGAGAAGCTAGTCAGGGCACTGGGACCGGCAGCACGACTGAACCTTCGGCTCCGAGCGAAAACTCGGCTTCGGCTCTGTGGCTCAAACGTGTGATCGCCGGGAATCAATTAGAAGGTGAATCAGAAACCACAACCACCGATAGCAGTGCATCAACCGACTCCGGTAGCTCATCGTCTTCGTCCACCGATCCGTTGAGTTCGTTATCTGAAATCTTGGGTTACACCGATGACGACGTCGTTCATATGACTTTGGACAATAACAGCCTGGTTTTGGAAGACGGCTCGGTCTTGGAAGGAGCACCCTCGTCTGGGGTATTCAAGGATTATCCTATTCTTCTACCCAAGACAGCTGTTGATGCTAGGGCTGCCGGTGGCGACGTAATCCAAAACATCAATCTTGCGATTCATTCGCTTTGTCCTTTTGTGGATGACGAGGTTAAAGTATTGGGGGAAATTCCAGATCCGCGGCATGCGTCCGATCAATGCCCGGACTCTCATACGATTCTGCGCCAAGGTGGAAAGCTTTACTTTGTATGGGCCTTTGCTCACTTGAGCGAGGCGATCGCGTTTAAGAAAGTTGTGCTTTATGATCCATCGGGCAAGGGGCCAAACCTCACCCGACGATCCGATGCTTTAGGTGATCCGCAATCGGTCGGAATCGTCGAATATGTCCAAGGAATCAAACAGTTGGCCTCAGTTATGGATGTAGTGTTCCCGACCGATTCTCAGCAATCACAGGTTTCGATGTTATCCGGTATGCTTAATGATCTTACCGCGACAAGCAAAGGTTTTGCGATGCTGCCAGGTATTCCCGCGTCGTTGACCAAATCAATTGATGAAACACTGAACAAGCTTGAGGCCCAGAAAGCTAAAATCAAGGAAGCTTCGGCCAAGTCAGAATCCCAAGTTAGCGAATCGGAAGCGAGCAATAATGCCCTGAAGGAGACCTTAACCGGTGAATTGGGAGAAAAAATTCAGGCGCAAATTCTGGAAAAACTTGATGCGGGCGAGCTGACGACGGAACAGAAATCGAACGTATGCACAGCTTATAGCCAGATTTCGTCCACGGTCCTGGATGTATGCTCACAATAGGTTAGTAACAGCGCAGCTGCCCCTCGATTTTCACGATCCGATGGCCACCGGTTTTGTAGCATTTGAGGAGTGCTTTTTTGTAGGCGACGGCTTCTTTTTCGTTGCTTGGCTCCGATCCACCTTCGTTACCCTGAACACCGCCGCCGCCGCCTGAGGCGCAGCCCAGAAAGATTGCGGTACAGAGGGCTAGCAAGCCGCATTTTGCTTTCATGCCGATCTCCCAACGATAACAAGGATGGTTAGTCCAATTTTAGCATAGAAATTGGCAAAAGTGGTTTATCTATACCAGCCAAAGCTACGTAAATCTTAGATAAGCTTTCGCAGCCGATTTAAGCTTGAAAAATTTTGCTTTTTAATATTAACTCCCGGATCTAGCTTTCATTCCGAGGTATTAGCTATGATGGTGCAGCCAGGACCTCCTCGTTCAGGGAAGTCAATTTTTAGCACAATGACAGAGCTTGCCATCAAGTTCGATGCGATCAATCTAGCGCAGGGCTTTCCGAGTTTTGACGGACCGGATCTGATAAAAGAGGCGGCCATCAGAGCGATATGGGAAGGCAAAAATCAATACGCCCCGGCGGCTGGCATTTTGCCACTTAGAGAAAAGATTTCGGAAAGGATCACGGCGACGAAGGGTCTCAACTATGATCCTGTGACCGAAGTAACGGTGTTTAGCGGTGCGACCGAGGCGATTTTTTGTGCGATCGGAAGTTTATTTCAGAAAGGTGATGAATTTATAGGCCTTGATCCGTTTTATGAGTCTTACAGGGATTCGGCTCAGATATTCGGGTTGACTTACCGCGGGGTTGCGCTTCAGCCTCCGACCTGGCACTTAGACCTTGCCAGGCTCAAAGCAGCCATCGGACCCAGGACCAAGGGGCTCATTATCAACACGCCCCACAATCCGACCGGCCGAGTTCTTACAAGGCAGGAATTACAGACGATCTCCGAACTTGCGTGTCAGCATGATCTTGTGGTCATTGCAGACGAAGTCTACGAAGAGATAATCTTTGATGGACGGAAGCATTTATCGATCGCGACTCTTCCCGGAATGCGTGACCGTACAGTCTTGATTTCGTCTACATCAAAGACCTTTAGCTTTACGGGATGGAAAGTCGGCTTTGCAACGGCACCTGCGGCATTGACGGATCGGCTTCGGTTTTTTCATCAGAGTGCCGTGTTTTGTTCAGCGACGCCGTTGCAGTGGGGAATGGTTGATGCTTTTTCGGTGCCAAGTTCCTACTATGCCCAACTCAAGGATGAGTACGACGCGCGGCGCAACAAGATTATCTCAGCTTTAACTGACATCGGGTTTCGTTGCCACAAGCCCGAAGGAGCTTATTTTGTGCTTGCGGACTACAGTGGGTTATCCGACAAACTTGACTATGCATTCGCTGAAATGCTCGTAAGTCAGGCGAAAGTTGCGACGATTCCTATTTCAGGATTCTTTGACAAGGCGCATGACCAATCAAGCGAGGCATGGCGGTTTGTGCGTTTTGGCTTCTGCAAAGACCTTTCTACCTTGGATGCCGCCTATGATCGCCTCAAGCAGTTCTTCGGCTGATAGTTCTTCGGCTGAACCCTCCACGGCGTCAGATCGACATCTATGGCCCTTAATAGTATTGATTGCCGCGATTCCTTTTGGGGTTGCTGCGCAGAGTATATTGGCAGGAGTCGTTGTGATAGCCCTTCTTGCTAAGGCGCGGTCGTCTCAGTTTACCAACCTAAAACCTGGCGTTGTACTCGCGACCGCATTAAGTTTAGCTCTGATTGGGGCCATTATCTTGGCCACGGTGCTCAATCCGAAGAACACTGATGGCGGCCATCTGGTTTATTTTCTTGGCTTTGCTCCCTGGTGCCTGTTGCCATTGCTTGCTGGTCTTCAGTTTGGCGAGCTTACTGACAATGAATTAAGACGATTCTATAACATCCTCGTCGTCGTTTGCGGGTTTTGGGGGCTTATCTGCTTGTCGCAGGCCATTTGGGGCTGGCGGATTGCGGGGATAAGCATCGAGTCTGATGTGTTGCGGCCCAGAGGCTTATACTCGCATCCGTTGACGCTAGCATACTGCGCGATTTTATTGTGGCCCTTGGCTTGTTCACGTCTGCTGGCAGATGCGCGTTCGAAGGCATCGTGGGTGCTGTTTCTTAGTATAGGCGTGATTCTTATCACGACCCATTCTAGGACGGTGCAATGCGCGAGCTTTGCTCTGCTCACCTGGGAATTATTTGTCGGAATGAAAGGCCGCGCTCGGATTGTAGCTTTTTTAGCCCTCAGTGCTGTGACGGTAGCCATTGCTTTCACCGACAACCCAATCTCAGAAAAATTTATCCTAACTTTTTCTAAAGAAGGCTATGACCGTTCAACCGACTATCCTGATGATAGGTTGGCTTTTTGGGATGCGCACCGACTTATGATCGAAGAACGCCCGCTGCTGGGTCATGGGCATGGATTGGGTACTGCCTACCGGACTCCCTACTATGAGGCTTTGGGGCTCGGTGACTTGCGAAATAAGTACGAGGCGCATAATACCTACCTCCAGACCTGGGCTGAGGGGGGGCTTTTGGGTCTTAGTTTGTTTCTCGGTTGGGCAGCGTCCATGATCGCGTTAGCGCGGAAGGTTCCGTGGCCCGCTCGCCGGATACTCCTTCAGACGATCGGGCTTTGGCTGGTCGCATCGGTTACCCAGAATGCGTTTCAGGATTCAGAACCTCGGCTGGTTTTGACCATTTGGGCTATTTGCGTGGTGCTATGGCCAAGTAGAGGCCGATCGCACCAATCCTAGCTTTTTCTTCACTTGCAGAAATTTCACAGCCCAACCTGATCGCCCGAGGAGCGATAAAATACAGCGTTACCTTTGAGGATGCGCTCAGACTTGGCCGTGGAGACATCGGTTACGACATAAAGCCTGCCATCGGCTTGATAAATGATGGTCGTGCCGTCAACCATTACATCGCTCACTTTGTCTTCAATTTTTTCGGACTTGCCGGTCGCGATCCCCGTGAGGGCATACAACCTGTCGCCGCGGAGATAAGCCAAAGTATGGTCTCCAGC
>CAZOSN010000126.1:0-13820 GCA_964582405.1 uncultured Oligoflexales bacterium
GCTCAGAAGCAGGGTCTGCGCAGCGCTTGTTTTTTCTGGCCTGGAAGCGAGGCGCCTATCCAGGGTTTGAAACCCACTGAATATGAGGTCTACGATGAGAATATCCCCAATGAGGCGCGGGTCGATCAGGTTTTGAACTGGCTTGGGCGTGATGACAAAACGCGTCCGGATTTTATTTCGCTATACTTTAGTTCGGTTGATGAGGCTGGGCATGACTTTGGACCGATGGCAAAAGAAACCGCTGAGGCCATGCGCGGTGTCGATGGGGCGATAGGTCGGCTGATGGATGGTATCAAGAACCTTCCGGCTGGTCGTGTGGTTGATGTTATGGTCGTATCCGATCATGGGATGACCGAAGTGACAAAAACCATTGGCGTGCGTTCGCTCCTAGCAGAAGACGATGCCTATCGAGTCGTTTTTGGATCGACCATGCTCATGGTGTGGCCGCGCGATGCCGAGGCAGTCAAGAAAAAGCTTGCGAACAGGCCGGAGTTTAAGGTGTACACCAAAGCTGATTTGCCTGACCGTTTCCATCTCAAACTTTCAAGCCGGCTCAGCCCCTTGGTTGTCCTTGCTGAGCCGCATGTTAGTTTTAGCAAGTCTGAGACTCCGGGAGGCCTTGCGGGGACCCATGGCTACGACAATGAGTTCTCAGATATGCACGCTACTTTTCTTGCGGTGGGGCCCGATTTTCAGTCAAAATCGCGGGTTTCGGCACTGGCCAACACCGACCTCTACCAGATCATGGCTCAGGTGCTTCGGATTCGGCCGGCCCAGCACGACGGCAGCCCCGCGATTCCTCCAGGGATATTGCGGGGCTTATGAAGTAAGTTCAGTTCATCGGGCATCAACGATTCTTTGCCTCATTGACGATCGACCTAAATTCGTCGCTATGCAGAAGCTTGTCGAGTTCGCGGATACGGTCTTCGGTGGTGTCGGAGAACCAAAGCCAGGTATCTTCAGACTTTCTGTCCCGCATATTGGTGACGGTATCGATATTTTCGATAAGGTTGTCGCGGACTTTTCGGACGCTCTTGGTATCCACGAGCTTGTTGGCGAGTTTAAACGCATCGTCTCGGATTTCCTGGATCAGCTTATCGTATTTTGGCTCCATTTTTTCGTACTGTGCGAATTGGAGCGAGGTGTCGCCATAGCGTTTGAGCGTATGGCGTTTAAGATCGTTCATGTCGTCTTTGAAGCTCTCTTTTATGTCGTGGCCCAAATCCTTGAGGTCATTGGCCATATCCCGGCTCTCTTTGTACCAAGAATCTTCAAATGCCGTGACCGCGCATTGGCCATTGGAGGCACACCAGATAACAGGGTCAAAGTTTTCAAGGCATCGCTCCCATTTGATCCTAAATTGCAGAAAGCCGCGATTGAATCCGATGCCCGTGATATCGCCGCCCGTAAAGGATCCATCGACGCTGTCTACCGATAGGGTGCCTTGTGCGTAGCGATCATTGTTCAGCCGGTCTAAGGCGATGGTGGTGATGATTTTAGCTTTTTTCGCATTCGGTCCGGTGCAGGGAGAATAATTGCGGGGGTCGTTCGCTTGACCGCTTAATTGCATGAGGAAATCGCCCTGATAGGGGCCGTTACGCCCGATACCGGTAAGCTCGGTGGTGGCCGTGTCGGGGAATGAGTAGTTGGCTTGAACCGTGGCCGAAACATTGCGGTCAATATCGGCATAGCCACGAACATCGATAGCCTCAAGCGCCAGCCGACGCCCTGGGGGGATATTGAATTGCACCTCGATCGCGCAGGTTGCCATAGCTCGGGAAAGCGGAGGGGTAAGGTTTGCCGCAAAATTGTCGAAAATCAGAGTCATTGATTTTGCGTCAGACGAGATTAATTCACCGACACTATTTTCATTCGCACTGCAGCCATTTTGAAGCGTGGTCCTTAAATTCGCTGAGAATTGGTCTCGCTCGCTAGAAGATAGAGAGTCGGTGTAGGGTGTAGCCCATGCTGCTGAGGTGATTCCAAGCGCCATCGTAAGCGCGAGCGGGTACCCTTTGAGAACAGTCAGACCATTCATAGAATCACCTTATGTTTAGACGTGTTTCTGACAGCCCACTAGGCATTGGCTTAGTGCGACCAACTGGCGGTCTAGTGCAACGAGGATGCCAGTTCTACTATATTGACGCGGTTGGGGATTAAAAATGTAGTAATTTCATAGCACTAAAGTGATCTCCCTTGCAGGGAGGGCGACGCCCAAGGCATTAAAACGTGCGGCTGAGACAGAGGTTGGCTCTCAATAGCATTGGCTGATCTCAGCGATCGTCTCAGCAAAAATCTTTGATGTTGGCGTTTGGCTTGCTTGGTTCGTTCCTTGCACAACTGTGAGATCAGCGAGCAGGGAGGGACGAGCTATGAGCGAGTTGCATGCTACCAGCGAACTCAAGACCAACGACAAATCTGGCCGGCGATTCTGGTCGAATTACCGCTACCTACATTTGGGACGGTCTCATCGGCTGCTGAAGCGTCTCACTGTTCAGATCGGTCCTGCCAAACTGAGCCCCGGGGATATCTCCTATCTGGAGGAATTGCGGGAATTTCTTCGCTCCCAGCGCGCCATGGACGAAGCTTTCGAACGTCTCAAACTCCTGTGCGAGGATGATAGCGAACTCGACGATGCGGTGCGCTATGGCATGAAGGTGCGCGAGCTCGACCGAAAACGCTGGGTCTCCCTGCTCACCACGCTTGAGGCTGACCTAAAGCGCCGCAAACCCGAAGATGCTCTCCATCATTTGCTGAGCAACTGGCGGGGGTCGGTCGTAAAATCCAAGAAAGTTTGAGTTTGGCACGACGATGGATCAAACCCTATCGGCAGAAGAGCTGCGACACCATGCGGAATTTTTAGCGTTCGGTCACCTTAGGCTTAAGCCACTACCCCGGGCCCGTGGTGAAATGCTACTGAAACGGCTCAAGGATAACGCGGAGGTCCTGCGGCGCTCCTATGAGCTGATTGCGTTAGGTGCCGAAAAACGCAAGTTGCCAGCTGCTTTGTGGCTGCTCGATAATTTCTATCTGATCGAAGACAGCATCAGCATGGCGTTAACGCATTTGCCGCGCCGCTATAGTCAGGAGTTGCCTCGATGCCAGGGGCTTGATGCCCAGGCTTACCCACAGATCTATCATGTGATTTGGGAGCTGGTGCGGCATAGCGATGGCAGAGTTGATGAGGTGATGCTCAGGGACTTTATCGGACAATACCAATCCGTAAATATTCTGACCATAGGTGAACTCTGGGCGATACCGATCATGCTTAGGCTGGCATTGATTGAGAGTTTGAGGCGGCTTGCTTCTCTGATCGCAACATCTGGCATCGATCGTATGAACGCAAACTATTGGGCGGAACGGTTGATCGTGGCCATGGAGCGGGGGATGAGCGCGGTCATGCACGAACTCTCCTTGATGGCCGAATCAAAGCCTAGGCTTTCCACGGCGTTTATCACCGAGTGGATGCGCAAACTCATGGGCCATGACCAGGTGCACTCGCTGCCGATCATTTGGCTTGAGGAGCAGATGAAATCTCGCGGCGAGTCGATTGACTACCACGTCACCGCAGAAGGTCAGCTTGAGGCGCGCGAGCAGGTGAGTATGATGAATCATGTCACTTGCCTGAGACTGCTGGCATCCGTCCATTGGCCGGACTTTGTCGAGTCTTTGAGCAAAGTTGATCGCATCCTAGGCGAGGATCCCGCACTTGCTTATGCGAAGCTCGACTTTGCGACACGTGACAGTTACCGGCACGCTGTTGAACGCCTCGCTAAGCGTGGCAGGGTTACCGAAGTGTCGGTGGCGCGGGCAACGATCAAATTGTGCAAAAACTTGGCGCAAGTTCAGCAAGATGTTCAGGCGCATGTGGGCTATGTTCTTGTCGGTCGCGGCTTCTCAAGCCTTAGAGAAGCTTTGGGGATTAGACCGTCCCTCATTGAAATGCTCACGATTCCAGTGCCGGCGCGTTTTCCGATTTACCTCACCTGTGTTGCGCTGCTGACGGTAGCGTTTAGCTATCTTTTATTCCGGGCATTTGGATCGATGGGTGGCTTTAATGGGGCCTTGATTGCAGCGAGTGTTATCACAATGAGCCAAGTCGCTCTGACGATGGTTCATGCCGTGTCGATGCTTTTGATCAGACCAAAGCGCCTTCCTAGGTTTGATTTTGCGGAGGCCATCCCTGATGACGCGAAAACTCTGGTTGCAATCCCCTCCATGCTGTCAAGCATCACTCACAATGACTACCTTCTGTCTTCGTTAGAGGTCAGATACCTTGCAAACCGCGATCGCAACCTTTCACCAGATCCATCACGGTATTGAATCCACGACCACGACTTTTGTGGCACCCGATGATCCTGTTAGGTACTGGCTTGTCAAGCTGGCTAATCTTTCCAATAAACCCAGGCGGCTTTCGCTTTTTGCCTGTGTGACTTGGGTGCTCGGCGAGCAATATGCAAAATCTTTTAGGACGGTTGTAACCACGCGTTGGCCTGGCGCGCAAGGGGTTATCGCGCGAAATCCATGCCTTGCTGATTTTGGCGATGCGGTCGGTTTTCTGATCCAGACCGAGCCAACTTTTTGGATCACCGGCAATCTTCGCGAATTTGTGGGGCAGGGGAGCTTGCGAAATCCCGCGGCATTGAGGCAAAAGCGTTTGAGCGGGACCGTTGGGAGCGGATTTTTGCCGTGCGGCGCGGTTCAGATTGAGCTGACTCTTCTGCCCGGGGCAAGCTTTGAAGGCGCATTTGTGCTGGGAGCAGGGCGGGATGAGGCCGAAGCAAAACAGCTGATAGCCCGCCATCAATCGCTTAGAAACGCCCATCAGGTGCTTGCACAGGTACGCGCAATGTGGACGGAAATCTTGGGCTGTGTTCAGCTCGAATGCCCAGAGCCGGCGCTCAGCTACCTAACCAATCACTGGCTGCTATACCAGACTGTGGCGAGCCGCCTTTGGGGGCGAACTGGGTACTATCAATCTTCGGGAGCTTATGGATTCCGAGATCAGCTTCAGGATTCATTGGCCTTGCTGTGGACTAGGCCGGCTTGGGCGCGCGCGCAGATCGTCCGGTGCGCGGGGCGGCAATTTTGCGAAGGCGATGTCCAGCACTGGTGGCATCCACCGTCGGGGCGCGGGGTCAGAACGCGTTTTGCAGATGATTATCTTTGGCTCGTCTATGCTGTGGCAACTTATGTCGAGGTTACGGATGACAGAGACCTCCTTGAGGAGGAGGTGGGATTTTTGAACGCCCCGCTGCTTGCTGATGGTGAGGAAGACCGTTACCTCGAGCCTGGTCATGGCACCGAGCGTGGCACGGTGTACGAGCATTGCCGGCGCGCCTTGCTGCGAAGCACACGCCGTGGTGCTCATGGGCTGCCTCTGTTTGGTGCCGGTGATTGGAACGATGGAATGAACCGGGTGGGAATGAGGGGCAAGGGTGAGAGTGTTTGGCTTGCGATGTTTTTGGTCGATATTATGAAGCGCTTTGTGCCGTTTGCACGCGCGCGGCGCGATGATGAAATAGTCACGCTGTGCGAACGCGAGACCTATGCATTGAAAGAACAGATTGGGTGCGAGGCATGGGATGGCGCTTGGTACAGGCGAGGGTTCTATGATTCGGGAGCAAGTTTGGGTTCTAAGGGCAATAGCGAATGCCAGATCGATCTTCTTGTGCAAGCTTTCGCGGTATTGGCTGATATCAGGCGCAACGACGAAGATGACCGCCGCCTTAGGCAGGCTATGGCATCGGCCCTGGAGCGCTTGGTTCGCCGGGGTCCCAACCTGATTCAGCTCCTAGATCCACCTTTTGGAATCGGCCCCTCAGACGAGGATCCTGGTTATATCCGAGCTTATATTCCGGGAGTCAGGGAAAATGGCGGCCAGTACACGCATGCTGCGGTCTGGGCGATCATGGCTTTGGTGCGCCTTGGCGAGCGGGATCTGGCCTGGGAGTTGGTGCGGATGATTCTTCCGATAAACCGTGCAGATTCTAAGGATAAAGTAGCCTGCTATCAGGTCGAGCCTTATGCCGTTGCGGCCGATGTCTATTTTGCCTCTGGTCATGAAGGGCGTGGGGGGTGGACCTGGTACACCGGTTCGGCGGCATGGCTGTATCGCTTGATTACCGAGGAATTGCTGGGCCTTAGGAGGTGCGGCAATCGAATGTGGTTTGCCCCCTGCCTGCCTTCGGAATGGCCAAAAGCGACAGTCAATCTAGTTTGGGGAAGCTCCAAGTATGAAATTACTTTATGGGCCGGAAAAACCGGGCGTTTGGTAAATCGGGTTATGCTCGACGAGCGCGAGCTGACCGAACCACAGGTTGAGCTTGTGGATGATGGTGCTCTGCACAAGGTTTCCGTGCACCTTCTCTGACATTTTGGCTATTTGGCTCTCTATCAGGGCTTTTCAATTGATAAATTTGATGTTAAATCCCAGCAATACAAATGGCCCTGCATACATTCCAAGGAAAGGATCTTATATGGAATTATCGGATTTGTTAGCCAAAATGCCCGCCCGTTTCAACCCGGATGCGGCGGAAGGACTCGACAGCGTGTTTCAATTCAATGTGGAAGGTGGTGGCAATTTTCACCTGGCTGTCAAAGATAGCGCGATGAAAATCACGCCCGGCGATCATCCTGATCCGTCCGTGACCTTGTCCATGTCCGCCGATACCTTTGTCGGAATGATGACGGGAGAAAAAGACGGAATGGCGGCTTTTATGGCTGGCGAGCTGCGCGCTGAGGGCAACATCATGTTGGCTACCAAGCTGCAGGCCTTGTTTCCTCTCTAAGATTCAGCATGAGAGCTACGCGGTTTTCCCTCGTAGCTCAATCTCCCGATTAAAATCCATAAAATACAGGCACTTTTCTTAAAGTCGCTCAAGGCACGGCAACTCCGATCCGAATCACGAGCATACCCTGGACTGAGAGAGGAGGAACCATGGGATTTCTTGCAAAAATGAAGTCGATTGCGAATGCCGTCACGGGCGGGGCAGCCAAGGTAAGCGTGGCGATCGAACCGTGGGATTTTGGCGAACCGCTGCGCGTGACAATCCGCGCTACGGCGAAAGACGCGGAAGTCCCGTTTAATCGGGTCTATTTGGTGGTCGAAGGGGTAGAGTCGATCGAGATTCCTGATTTTGAATTTAGTTTTGAGGACGGGAGTGGTGAGAGGGGAAGCTTACGGCAAGTAGTTCGTGCGCGCCATACCACGATCCGTCAAGAATTTGAAGTTGCATCGGCAGGGAGCCTGCAGGCAGAGCAGTCTGGCGAATGGACGGTCGAAATTGAACTTCCCGAAAATGCCGCTCCTACCTACAACGGGCGCTTTGCCGAGCATCACTATCAGGTATTTGCTGGCCTGGATACCAAAGGCAATGACCCGGATTCCGGTTGGGTTCGTATCGCAGCCTAGCCTTGCGAAGGACTCATGGGCCACGACCGTCATCGAATCGTGGGCGGCCCTGCCCTAGGGCGTTAGTCCGCCTTGGATTCGTATTTCACCGTGATTTCATCCCCGCTCTTGATCGCGACTTTATCGCGTTGGATCGTGAGTTCATGCGACGGCACATCGTATGTGTATAGGTTGGCGTCCTCAATTTTGTTATTGCCGACATAGATTTCAAGAGTCTTAGGATCGGGATTTCCCTTGAGGATTTTCTTAAACGCCACCTGCTTGGCAAGATTTTGGCCTAACTTCTCAAATAGCGGCGTCCAATCCGTTTTGCACAAATCAAGCAGCAGCCCGCCGTAGGTTTTGTCTTCAGCCAATGTTTTATAGGCCGTGCCGTATGACGCTTTGGTGCATTCGGCGTTTTCTTTGCTCTCCCCATCGATAAAGACGATCCCATTCAGGGACGTTCGGTCTTTGAGTTCCGGTGTGCTGCTGATGAACTTCAAGAAGTCAGCGGGCTTCATGTTCGCATTGTCGTCCGTTACAAAAATGAATTGTCGGACGCCATTTTCTTGAAAAGTAAGTTTTTTTGCTCCTATTAATGATTTCACCTTGTCAAGGCTATCGTGGCTATTAATTTTTTGGTTGATCACGGTAAAATTGGCGATCTTGTCAAATCTGAGGTTAGAAATGGCGTAGAACTTGGCGCTGCTGCCTTGTTCAAAGCGTTTCACAAAGCTTTCGACGCGGGATTCGAGCCATCTCATTTCTTCTGCCATGCTGCCCGATGTGTCGAGCACAAAGAACACATCGCCATTGAACACCTCTTTGGCATCGACCGTGAATTTTTCCGAGTTGCCGCTTCCGACGGCCGCCTCGCTTGTATGATTGTCGGGGGTATCCTTGGTTTTTTCCTCGGATTTTTTCTCGACCTTTTCTTCGTTCTTCACAGTCGCGTCAGATTTTTTGTTGTCCTCGGGTGTACCCTTTGTGGAATCATCTACTTGTTTGGTGGCGTCATTGTCCGACGGAGGTGGCTCCTCAGCGGCCTTTTGGGGAGATCGGCTCGAAAAATTTCCCTTCTCATTGCAGCTTATGGCGAGCACGAGAAAAAACATCGTGTAACTCATCTTGATCATCGTTAAACCCCCTTTGGATACTGCCCGATTACCAAGTTGCTTTTCGGATGTTTCTGATAAAATCTTGAGTTTTAATTAAAAATATAATAATTTTGGCTACTTGAAATTTAGGTCGTGTTGACATTTTTATCTCCCAGCCTCCTGGATTTCTAGCTTGCGATCTGTTTGGCTGCTACGGGTTTCCAGGTTTAGTTTTCGAAAGGTCCAGATGCTGGCATTGATGCGGGTTAAACAATGGACGAAGAACCTCTTTGTCTTTGTGGGATTAATCTTCGCCCATCGTATTCACGAATCTGAGTTGGTCGCGCGTGTTGTGATGGCAACAATTGCATTTTGCCTGGTATCGAGCGCGGTGTATGTGCTCAATGATTTGGTCGATCAGGACCGGGATCGCAAGCATCCCACCAAACGTTTCCGACCCATTGCGTCGGGGGAGGTATCGTTTCGGATGGCGGGCGGATTGCTCGGTCTGCTCGCTTTTGCAGGATTGGCCTTAGCCTATGCGGTTGGGCCTTATGTCTTTGCCCTGATCGCGAGCTATGTTCTGTTGAATCTCTTTTATTCCTTTTACGCAAAGAGTGTGGTCATCCTCGATGTATTCTGCATCGCGATAGGGTTCATGATCAGGCTTTTTGTCGGGACGGTGGGTGTGGGGATTCCGCCTTCGCCATGGCTATTTATCTGCGGTCTGTTGGTCACGCTTTTTCTAGGCTTTGCCAAGCGTCGGGCGGAATTTCAAATCATGGCGGACGCGATCGATGAAGGTGGCACGCGTCGCACCTTGAGCCAGTACACCGCAGTTTTCTTGGATCAGGCGTTGGGTGTGACAGCCTCGGGAACCATCCTAGCCTATAGCCTCTACACGCGCAGCCCGGAAACTATTCAGACGCATGGCTCTGACCACCTGATGGCCACGATCCCTTTTGTTGTCTATGGCCTTCTTCGATATATGTTTCTTATATACACGGCGGAGATCGGCGAGAATCCTTCGGTCGATCTTTTCCGAGACAGGCATCTAATTTTTGCTATTCTTGGATGGCTTGTCGCGACAATTGCCATCATCAGCTAGCGCTACTGCGTTAAGTCGGGGAGTGCAAGGCGCGCGGCAGTGAAACGACGAAGAATCTCCGGCGGGTCATGCAAGTAATTTCAGTATTCATACACTTATAGATCAGGACATCAGCATGAGTCAGCAATCCTTTCTTACTTCTGAAGCAGCAGGTCTCCTAAAAAATCTTGGCGCAGCCCGATCGACCGAAGAGCGGCAGGCTGTGATCGCCGAGCTTGCTAGGCAAGCTAGCGGCAATGTCTCGCGGGTCTTGATCGAGATATTCGAGTACTGCATGTGGCGATCGACCAAGGTGGTTATTCTCAGGTCTCTGGGGTTGATTGGCGATGAGCGGGCTCGTGAGTTTTTAATACGATTTTTGCGCGACCAGGATGATTTGCCTTTGGCGCAAATGGCAGTGCAGGCCCTCGGTGCATCACAGCAGACCGCCGCTGGCGAATACCTCGTGGCCATTGCGGAAATGACCGATCATCCTTTGCAAATAGCGGCAATCATGGGACTTGCAGATATGCCGCTTTTTCCCTGCGAAGCGATTCTCTGCAGACTTTTGCGATCCGATGCACCCACTGATCGTCTGGTCGAGGCGGTCATCACCGCTATGGGCAGGCGTCGCGATCGGTTGGAGCCGGGGTTGCTTTATCCTTTTTTGACGAGCAAATGGTCCTCGCGCGTCCGCCATGCCACGATCATGACTCTAGGGCGGGTTGGTGACGAAAACGATCTCTTGGTCCTCAACGAATCCTCCAATTTAGATTTCATGGCTCGCGAGCTTTTGATCGATGCGAGGGAGAATATCAGCCGAAGAACCCTGCTGCCCCTTGACGATGCTATTTTAAGAATACTGGAATGCGATCAGTCTGCTCTTCGCGACCATGGCATTCGCCTTTTGAAAGATCTGGCGCGGACTGTGAACGTGACCCTAAAAGACATTGACCATGAGCTGCCGGCCAACCTGAAGTTGACCGCGCGGGCAGCTTTTTTTGATCCTGCTGGGCTAGAATCTGACCTGGCGCTTGTGGCCCAAAGCGAAGGCTGCGACATAGAGAGTGCCACCCTTCTTAAACTTCATGGTCAGCATGCGCCACAAATTTGGGAGAGGCTGGCAAAACTAAATCAAGCCACCGCTGTGCGACTTGCCCAGCATTTGCTTTTGCCAAACCCAGTCAAAGATCTTGAACCCTATATCAAGGATCCTTCACTCCCAGAATCAACGAGAATCCAGGCCATCAATGCTTTGGTTTGGCAGGCCCTGATGCGCCCCCATCCGGTGCAAATAGGTTGCGAAGACTTTTTTTTGAAGCTGCTCTATCGAGAAGGGAACGAAACTCTCCAAACCCGCGTGATCCGGGCCTTGGGTCAGCTTGGTGAAGGCAAAGCAAACCTGCAGAAGTTTGTCGAAAAAAAAATCGGCGATGAAGCGTTCACCCGTTCATGCCTGGCAGCACTGCCGCAGATTCCGCAGGCCTGGGCACTCAAGCTGGTTGCAAAGCAGCTTGAGAACCTCCTAAGTTCAGGAGGCGCTAACGATGCAGCTGTTGTTGAGCATATCAAATCGCTGGCCCGATTTTCTCGAATCGATCAGGCTGATGTTCTTATAGACCTACCTGAACGCTATCGCGAACCTTCAAGCCTCGATCTCCTTAAAATTCTCACCCAGGTAAAAATTGCGGGTTTCGAACCCATGGTAGTCAAATTTCTTCACGCGGATGACTATCAGCATCGCATTCTGGCCATTGCCGCGGCCAAAAATTTTGGTCTGACCTGGCCCCATTGGGAGAGTCTCTTAAACGAGAGCGATGTTTCGATCCGAGGTCGTGCTTTGGACGCCGTATGCCATAGCCTGCCGGGGCCTGATCAGGGCAAGTTCCTAAACTGGCTTCGCTTGAAAATCGACAATAAAGATACGATGCTGCAGGTTCTGACCAAACTGCAACCCGACGCGACTTTTTACAGTGCATGGACGGCGGTGCTGAAAGAGTGGCAAGGTGATCCGCATGGAATTTTTACGGACGAAAAACTGCGCGACGCCTGCCAAGCTTTTGGCAACAAGCTTGAGATACTGAAGAGGCATAAGTCTCTTGATCGCGGTCTGGATTCTCATTCGGTCGATAGCCAACTGAAGGAGCTGTTACCGGATTTCGAAGCTTTGTCCCGTCCCGCGAAATCCGCTTTACGAAACGCCGAACTAACCTGGGCGAATCCAAATCTCTTCGACGAGAGCGTGGATCGGTCGACGATGATTGTGCAATATACGAAATCGATCGACCTTTTTTTGCAGGAAAAAGTAGGGACCATGCTATTTTCTGAAAACGCAGGCATCATGCAAAAACTTCAGTCGCGTGTCATTCGCTATGGACTTGAGTCCGAGATGAGTAGCGTGGAAATCATGGAACGACTTTCGATCAAGCACTGTTTCACATCAGACCAATTTCCCGCGCACAAGCTTTTGTCGATCGTGCAATCAATTTCATCTGGGCGGCTGATGCGGGATCAATACCGTACCATCGATGGCGTGAGGGCCTGGTCGATTATCCTGCTACTCTTTGCACGGAAATTTGACTATCAAGGCAGCAGGTACGAACCGTTGCTCCAGTGTCAGACACCGGACAATCAAAGAATGAGTTGGCTTTGCTCTGAGCTGAATCGCCTGCAAGAGTTTCGCAATGTCGCGGCACACAGAGGCACGTCTTTTTTGCCTCAAGATTTGAATCAGATCAGGCAGGATAGCATCAAGCTTTTTAGACTTCTGCATGAAGCGATGGTGTCTCAGTATAAAAGGGTCAGTTTTTAGGGTGATGGTGAAACAACTCATCCTTTTTAAGCGGTCTCTTACAGACGAATCCTGCAGCAGCGGGCCTTAAGCTTGCATGGCGATCCGATGCAATAAGCTTTGCAGCCTTCATCCATGCAGCGAAGGTCATTTACGTGGAGCGTGGGGCGGTTGTGGGCACCCAAAAGATCAAGTTTGGCTACACCGACACCTATAAAGCCTGCTGGACAGGTGGATACCGGCGACCACTGATCATCAGCTCCGGTTACCTCTGGTGCCTCGACGCATTCGAGTGCGGGTGAGCCTTGACTCTGAGCCTGGCTGTCGCCTGCCGCGAATATCTGAGCCGATAGCAGGGTTGAGGACAAGAATATGGTCATGCAAAGGATGGTAGGCATCGGAATTCGTGGCATCGGGGGCTCCTCCCTCACAAAGTTTATATCCTAGAGCATCTTATCGGAGCAGTGCTGCAAAGGCGATAAGAAGGCGCGCAAAGGCATTCGTTTGTCTGAAGAATCAGTAACCAATATGATCAAAAAAACACGAAAATTGCGCTTGTTTAAGGACTAGTGGGTCAGTCCCGCCGTTCATGACTATTGACGTCGGGACTGACCCACTAGTTCGCTGTCGCCTGCTCCGGCATCGCGATCGTGCCCATCCTGACGCTCAATGTGATCCCAGAATGCATGCAGTCTTTAGGGCGTCCGTTTTTATCGACCTTGTTGTCATCGCCGGTTGTAATCAGGCGAAGTTTGTAGCTGCTGCGTGCACCTATGAGGCGCACGAGCGGCCTCAGGTCGTTTTTTGAGAAGTTCATGAAAAAGGCCCCGAGGGTTTCAGTCACAGGCAGTTTGCAATTTTTATCCATGTCTTCCGCTATGCAGTATCCGACGCCGTCGGGGTGGGAGGTAGGACCGAGTTGTTCTTTGGTTTTGCCACGCACGGCGCTCCAAAGGTATTGGTAATATTTTCTGCCCGTGTTGGAATCAACCTGAGCCGGCATAAGCGCTTTGATGACATCATTTTTGTCATCCGTGGTCATGAGGTAATACTCTTCTAGTAAGAAATGAATATGGTCGTCATACTCAACCTTGGATTTTTGCGGTGACTGCATGGTCAAGGAGCAAAGCTCGCGGCCCTGAGGTATGTTGATCAGTTCGACCTGAATGCGGTGCGCGGTCCGCGCCGTGGTTCCGGCTTTGTATTCCATATTGGGTATCGAATCAAAAGAATTTTCTGGAATAACCCCCCAATCACAGGTCCTACCCGGGCTTGGAAAATTAATGATCTGGTCGGTGTATTGTATATCGCTGTCTTTGTCGCAGCTTCTCTCGGGCATTTGTGGAGCAGATTCAGCGGTCGAAGCAGGAGGAGCGGGCGCTGGATTGACTGGAGTCGATGGTGGTTCGGCAGCACCCGGATTTAATGTCGATGCGGCATCGGACTTTG
>CAZOSN010000126.1:13830-14210 GCA_964582405.1 uncultured Oligoflexales bacterium
CAGGAACGGTAACGGGTTCATCGGTATCCACGGGTTGCTCTTGAATGCCTTGGGCGGTCATTTGTCGTCGCGACGAAGAACTGAACGAGGTCCTATTGCAGGCCAGGGTTAAGAGCTGGGTTGTCACAACTGCAATAAGTAATTTTCGCATGGATCAGCCTCAAGAAAATGAACGATGGTGATAGTTTAGGGCGTGTTGCCGATTCATCAATAACCCATTGAAAAGATAGTAAATATTTCCAATTCTCTTAAGTTCCTGGCTTCCCGGTCAAAATACAGGGAAGCCAGGAACTTAAGGAGAATGGAATATAAAACGTCAATAACCTCTAGATTCCGCGTTTCCGTTTTTCCGAGTTTCTGTGGTAAAAGCGAGCATCGGA
>CAZOSN010000127.1:0-13856 GCA_964582405.1 uncultured Oligoflexales bacterium
AATCGGGGGATTGTATTGCAACAATTATTGAAATCTGATTAACAAAGTAGTGCTAATTATGACCATTTGACGAGATCAAAATTGATCTGGTAGACATCTGTGGGCTCATCTTTTTGAGTGAGTTCCTGCGCCCATGATATGAAATCAAGGAACCGTGCTTGAATCTTTTGCCGAGTTTCCTCGCGGGCTGAGTATAATACGGAAAAACTATAATGGTGGGACTCGCCGCGCTTAGTCATTTGATCGAGTGCACGAAGTCTCATGTTTTGGCGATACGTAGGAAATAGGCTTGAATGTGATGGAAGATGGAATGCGTCGTTCAGAACTCGAACCTTGGTTTGATGGATATTGATGAGGTCGGCTTGTTCGAGTTTTTTAAGGATCCGTTCGAAGACGATTCTGTCAAGGCCTAGGATAAGCCGGATTTTTTCGACGTCATCCAGATATCGCTTGATAGTAAGGAACATATGGACGAGTTGTGCCTCCATATCAAGGTAGAAGTCTGCTTGAGCTGAGGTTGGTGACGGCAAAGGCTTGGCCTTGACCTTGGAGCCAGCCTGAAGAGCTGGGGTCCGGAGAGAATCGAGCTGGATTTTTAGTAGTTTCTTTCGGGCTGGTACCACTGATCTGTCGAATTCCAGTAACAGCATGGTGTAATGTGTGGATTCAGCCGAAAAGTCGAGAAACTTGGCTGCCAGAAAAACCTGGTCAGTATTTAAATGGCCTTTGCCTGAGAGAACCGCCGACAAATATGTGCGTTGAATTCGGCAGGCTTGCGCTAGTTTTTCAAAAGTGAAGGTGCGACCAAATCGAGCTTTCTTCTCAAGCAATGCTTCCCGAATGAGTTCTCGGTAACAGTGGTATTGAAAAACATTCATGCCTAAACTCAACTCTAGTTTGTATTGATTACTATACATAAATGGAAATGTGATGGTAACAATTACTTAACATATTTTTGTTCTTGTCAGATAATTAGTCGCTGGCGCTAAAAGCGCCAGCGACTAATTAGATTAAGAATCATGCACCCTATGGAGATGGAGTCTGAGCATGAAGACTGCAGAAAATTATCGGCATTTCCTGGTGGTGCTTGGATTGTTGATGTTATCTGTTTCCGATTTGCAATCGCTAGCTTTAGCGGGCTGGAATAGCGGCGGTGGTGAACTTTTTGAACAAAACCGAAACCCATGGTTTTTGGCATCGACACCCAGCTCGCGTCCGATTGGTTATTGCGTCGTTCGCGCTGACAATTTTGCTTTATCGCTGCAAGATCTACGCAAAATCGTGTCGAGGATCATTGCTTCATGGCAGGAAAATATTAGCAATGCATATATCCCAACAAACGTTATCTTTTCGGGCGGTCAAAATACGAACTACCGAGTAAATCTTGAAACCAGATTCACCGAAACGAACTGCAATGCCGAGACCGATGTTAGCATTCAGTTTGGTTTCCTCGATGGCGAACAGGAAAGAGAATTCGAGCACCTTGGCATTGATCGAAAAAGATATGTGGCACTGACGATACGCACTGATTATTCGTCGGAATTGCGAGGACGAGGATTCATTTATGTTGCTCCCGATCGGGGGCCTCATGCTTTTCGAGGGGAACGCGTCGTTCAGAACGCTTGGGACCCGATTCCTGATTTGGGTTTTATACGAATTGCTTCAGTGCTCAGCCACGAGTTTGGTCATATGTTTGGATTGCAGCATGAAGGCTCAGGTACGTTGATGGCTGCAGACATGCCTGAAAAGATGGTCAGCAGCGAAGTCAATATGACTAATTTCCCGTTCTTGACTCAAGGGCTTTTCTTTCCCAACACGCAGAACCCTAAAATTAGTGTTTGCTCAGATAGCCTAAACTTTCCGCTGTTGTATAAGTTTCTTGGTATTACAAACCAACAAGGGTGCTTACGCATTTTTTGGAATTTGAATCATTTAAAAATCTATTTTGGTTCTCCCCAAAATGATGAGCTCGTTGGATATGCGAATTTCACTGATGGTGGCAAAAGACGACGGCATCAAAAAGTACTGTTGACGATACCAGAGCAACAAAAAGTTTTCCCTAGTCTTCCCATAACTATTCAGGCTCTGGATGGGATCCAAAGTCAAGAGGTTCTTCAGCAAGGCGTCTTTCATCTGGTTGGTGGTGGCACCAGAGAGATTTTTGTCGAGGTAGGTCCGCAGTTTTTCCAAATGGGAGGCTATGGTCCTGATGGATTGATTCCAGATCTGCTTTTTCAAAAGCAAGGAGATCACCCATCCGGGTGGGAAGATTGACTGATCGAATTGGTTTGGCCTATTCCCAATTGGGGGAATTGGATTATTTTATCTCATTAAAAGAGGAGAGATCTGATGAAGTTATTAAGTCTTATCACCATGTTATTGGTTTTTTCCGATCTGAGTTATGGGCGGGATGGACTGGACAGACTCTTCGAACAATGGAAGCAAGCTTCGAAATCAAACATGACGGCATTATCTCATCGAGTCATAGAACACTCGCAGTGTGCAAATTTTTCGGGCCAGTGGCAGGGGCAATGCACATTTGATGATAAGAGTCATGACAGCTCATTGGAAATCAAGCAGCCTTCATGTAATGGAATATACTTTGATGGAGTGCGTTATTCGATCGGGGGAATGAATAATACGGTCCAAAGCCCAGCAGAACTTGCAACAGATGAATCCGCCGATTCTATGAGCACAATTATGTTCTGGAATAGTTCGCAGTCTGAGCTGCGAACATTGGATACTTTAGTTTCATCAATTCAAAATATTGGAATTTCTTTTTCTGTAGTCTCTGTGACTCGTTTCAACAACGAACATCTCGTCATAGAATCAATTCGCAGCGGTGGTTTCGCGACTGACGGGATTGTTGATAGCATGCCGAAATCAAGCTGCGTGTATAACAAAGTATCGGAAAAGAGCCCGTAGACTAAAACGGGGTAACGATGGAGGAGCGATAAAGCCCCTCCTACTTGTTCTGACCTGGTGTAGTGATCGTGCAGCTCGCTGGGTCGTTCATACATCCCTTTGCGACAACGTCGATGGTAGCGGTTGTGGTTTGGTCGCCACAGGTCGCGTGAATCACATACGAACCTTCCTTTTTAAACACAAAATCAATTTTTGGGCCCGTGCGAGACTGATCGATCCCTTCGATTTGCCATTTGACTTGGTCTGGGTCTGGACAACCAGATTGCGTGTAGGGAGCTGAGGTATCTAATTCTGTTGTTTTGGGGCCATCGACCTTAAAATTTATTGTGGGAGTGGTTTGAAATGGCGACAGAGGAGGATTAGTCTGAGGATGATCTCCAGGTCGTTTGACAAATGTGTACTCAGCTCTGCCGCAGCCGAGAGCGATCAAGGGGGTTGCTAAAAGAAGAATTTTGATGGCTTTCATGATCTGTCCTCTGCGTGGTCCCGTTATCGTTAGAAATTAGGTTTGTTTGCTGCGATCTGATGATAAATCTTAAACTCAACACGCCGGTTTTTCTTGCGGTTTTCTTCGGTATCATTGGGAGCGATTGGAAACGCTTTGCCAAGTCCGCGGTAGGTCATCTTTTCTCGAGGTACGTTGAATTGTTCGGCTAAGTAGTTCATTACCGCTCGGGCCCTGCGTTCACTGAGTTTGAGGTTGTAACTGGTCGATCCTAAAGAGCAGGTATGACCTTCGATGACAAGTTTTTCGAGCCCGTGGGGACCATTAATCGCCTGCGCAACTTTAGCCAGTTCTTTTCGCGCGACCGAGTGCACGATTTCAGCGGAGTTAAAATCAAAAACGACGTCCCCGATCACCATGACTTCATCGGGACCCTGTGGGGACTTGGTCGGCTCGGGTTTAGGAACGGCGACTACCTTAGGGGCCGGTTTGGGGGCTTTGGG
This sequence comes from uncultured Oligoflexales bacterium, assembly GCA_964582405.1. Lineage (GTDB taxonomy): Bacteria > Bdellovibrionota_B > Oligoflexia > Oligoflexales > Oligoflexaceae > CAZOSN01. The sequence goes on from CAZOSN010000127.1 coordinate 3,874, forward strand.
AAGGTCAATATCCCAGCGAATTCCGGCAAACGCCCGCAGATCCGCTGAACTCAGTGAGTGTTGAATCTCACGACCCAGACCAACTTGGGCAATAAGGTTTGTTGCAAGCTCCTGACGGATACCTGCATTGTATTCGGAATTGGTAGGCTTGCGGTCGGAGCGGTCCGAAAATTCGCCCAATGTGCGAGCGCCGTAAATTTCACCCGTAATGCTCGTCGCCTTAGTCAGGGGAACTTTGATTGCAGTCGAAGCGATCATTTGATTTTCAGTTTCTTGAACGGGGGTGTCACTGGTTGCATTGGTTTGAGGTTGGCGCCAGCGGTAGCCAATGTTTGCAGCGACCGTAGCGATCCCGAAATTGATTTCGGGGATCAGCTCGGCAGCGTAGGAGGCTTTGTTGTTTTCTTGGTACGGATCATGTTCAGTGCGGTCAAAATATGCCGAACCTGAAGCAGCGAGTGATACTGGACCAGCCGAAAGTATTTTCAATTTCGTCGCCACGCGCACCCCGGTATTGCCCCGCCGGCTGAATTCGCCATGATAGTCGCCGCTTTCGACATGCTGATAAATGACAAAAGGCAGATCGATACCGATGTCCCAGTTGTTGAGAATACCATAGGACACCATGAGGTTTGAGCTAGTTAGCGCGTCGTTGTAAGCCTGACTTGTGTCGCTGTGCCCGTAGTTGTTAGGATCGTCAAAATAAGGCAGGGTATTGTTTGCGTGATTGATAAAAAGCCCGAGACTGAAACGTCCTTGCCCCAAAGTTTGTGCTGACTGGACCGTCACGTAGTCTCGCGATTCGAGTGCTGGGTTGAAGTTCTGGGAGTCGGAGCCTACGATGTTAGCCAACGCGACATTTGACTGGAGTATCGACATGGCCAACAATAGACTTGATGCCGGGACTGTTTTTGTTAAGAAACTAATTTTATAGTTTTTTTTCATCATACTCTCTCTTTTTCTCCTCCTCGCGAAGCGTCGCTTCTACCAAATAAGGAGCAATACCGAGGCCATAATTGCCCTTGACACTTAGATTCAAAAAAACATATGAATCTCTGCGACTTAGCAACTTTGGATAAGGTGAAATTCATGGCGAATGTAAAGGCCCGGGTGGATGAGATTCTTCCCACAATTGATTTTTCTAAGACAAAATACGAACTTGAACTTCAAACGACCGAGGGGAATATCGAGCTGGAGTTTTTTCCTGATCTCGCGCCAAACCACTGCAAAAATTTAATTTCATTGGCTAAGATTGGATTTTACGATGGCGTGATATTTCATCGGGTCATAAGCGGTTTTATGATCCAAGGTGGTTGTCCGGATGGCACTGGAATGGGTGGACCGGGTTATACGATCGATCAGGAATTTAATGAAAGCCCACATATTCCAGAGGTGATGTCTATGGCTCGTACTCCCAATCCCAACTCTGCAGGTTCTCAGTTCTTTATCTGCTTAGAAAAAGTACCTTACCTCGATCGCCAATACACAGTGTTTGGCAAGACTAAGGACGACGCGAGCCTTGCCGTAGTTAAAGCTATTGGCGCCACGGCAACGGGCGCCAATGACCGTCCGCGCAAGGACATCATAATTAATAAGGCTGTAGTGAAAGAACTACAGCTCTAATCAAAATGGTTTGGTGGTGGCCAAGTAGGCTGCCACAGATGCGACTCCAAGAGCCAACCAGACAGTTGCCATAGGTGCGAGAAATCGGGAGGCAACAGGAATGGCGCCTAATGTAAGCCATAGTCCGAGCTTTGCGATCGCCCAGCCAGGCATGCCTAGCTCGAGCTTGGCGAGCAAACCAAAGCCTGCAACGAGGACCACGACAAGTCCCAGGCCATGCAAGATTGCAAAGGTCTTCTTCTGAAAGGGGTTGTCCTTCAGAATCGATTTGTTGAGGATCATGCCGACGATGCCAAGGAGCATCGCAAAGATGCCGACGAAGTGTAGAATTTTGTAGAAACTGGGTTCCATCGATTTACCTTCTTGCGGAAAAAAATGATTTAAGCAGCGACGAGGCTTCCGCCGCGCCGATGCCGCCAATGACAGGAAACTGGTGGTTGAGTCTGGCATCATTGTGGACGCTGTAAAGCGATCCAAGAGCTCCGGCTTTTGGATCGCTAGCACCAAAGACAACCCGGCCAATGCGTGCTTGGTGAAGTGCTCCGGCGCACATGATGCAAGGTTCAAGAGTGACATAGAGCGCGCAGTCGGTAAGTCGCCATGCCCCGAGATAGTTTGCTGCATGCTCAAGAGCGATAATTTCAGCATGTTTGATCGGATCTTGGCAATGTTCGCGTAAGTTGAACCCGGTGGCAATCACCTGGTCGCGGAACGTAACAAGCGCGCCAATAGGCACCTCGCTAAGATGAAATGCTGTCCTTGCAAGAGACAAGGCAGCGTTCATAAATTCAAGATCACGATTCATGGGTCGCCTTAAAATGCTTGGCGATGTTTCCTATGGCTCGCAAGCCCAGATGATTCATTATGGCTTCTGATGACAGCCCCTTTGCTATCAGATGATCGATAGCTAGATGGCGGAGAGTTTCGGCGTTGAGGTGCTTGATTCCCAGCGAGTTGCCAATTTCGTAGATCATGTGCTTGACTCCGTGGCGAGTGACCTCAGGAAGCACAAGCGATGCATCGCGGCCTTTGAAGCCGACGAATACCTTGGTAAAAGCCTGGTTTTGAGTTTCTTGGATCCACGCCTCTCGGTAGATCATCAGGCAGCGAGAGGCCAGGGGATCGATCGATATGGTCCTCTGCCTCTGTCCTGGGACGCGAACAGATGTGCAGTCTGGAGACAGCAATATATCAGCCCATGTAAGGAGCACAAGCTCGCTAACTTTGAGGCCCTCAAGACCCAGCAGACAGAGCGCAGCAAGGTCGCGCTTAGCCTTAAACGACTGGGGTAGAGGGCTGGTATTTATATGGTCGTCGATTTTTTTAATTTTTTCGGATTTTATCCGAAGTTCAGATCTTTCTGGAATGGCGATGGCATCAAATGGACTTGCTTGAATTTTTTTTGTGTCGGCCATATAGCGATAAAATTGTCGGATACCAATGACTTTGCGCCGAATGGAGTTGGGCAGCTCGTCGTGTTCTTTTAAATACTGCTGAAAATGGACGAGAGTATTGAGTTCGATCATCTTGATGGGGAGGCCTGATTTTTGGGCGTAATCGACAAACCCCCGCATATCGGAGCAGTAGGATTCGATTGTCGCCGGCTGCTTGCCTTTTTTGCTCAAGTATTGGGCGAACCCGTCAATGTCGATCTGTTGGTCTGGTGCCATCTCACATGCGATCTCTAGTATGATAAAATGGAGGCTTGAACCTTTCCTGCGCCGATCCCCGGAACAGGGGGTATGTGGGAGAAAATCAGACATGAAATCAATTAGCAAGGTGATTTTTCCGGCCGCCCTTAGCTTGTCGGTAAATGCCTGGGCCGTGGTAAAGCCCGCCAAATTGCAACGAATGATTCTGGAGATCAATGGCGAGCGGGTGCTTGCAGACGCCCAGGAAAAGATTTCGGTAGTTTGGGGCGATGAGCTGATCGTTTCAGACGCTGTCGTGGAGGGGGCAACCCACCCGATCATAAATTTCATAGGTTTTCCCAACAAGAGCGCGAAGTCACCCACCCAGGACCTTAAATTCAAGATTGCAACTCACAAGGATCTTTTAAAAAAGTGGGCAAAGAATGAAGCTGGCACTCTCTACGAAATCCGAGCTATGAGGGATGAGGATTATGCCGGTAGCGTTTTTGTTGAACTCATAAAACCACGTTTAGATTATGTGGTTCTTTCGGTAAACGGTGCTGAGCGTGTTCTGCGCGAAGGCAACATCCTCAGTGTCAGCGGCACTGATCGATTTAAAGTAAAAAAAATAGTGACCAATATCAATAAATTAGATAGTGGTGTGACGTTTAGGCTGATGCCAGTTAAACTAGATTCTGTTTTAGAAGGTGGTGAGGGTGAGTCGGCCTATAAATTGTACGAGCTTGTATTTTACCGCTTTGATCAGGAGTTTTCGCGAATTCCGATTCATATCAAAAGCTGAAATCGGGTACTTAAAGCCTCCCAGGATGGGTACTGATGAATAAGCCCGAAGAGCGCAAGCGCATATATGAAGCCATCGGCATGGTGGTCACTGCGTCGCTGCTGATCGCATTGTCGAGTTTAGAAAAAGACCTTTTCCAGCTCTCCGAGCGGCTGAGCACGGACAACAGGGAATTCTTCAATTCGGTTGTTTATTTCGGACTGATCAATATCAACGTTATTCTGATCCTTATCCTTAGTTTTCTAATTTTTCGCAATGTTGTCAAACTCGTTATAGAGCGCCGTCGCGGGGTGATCGGATCGCGTTTGCGTTCCAAATTAGTGATCAGTTTGGTTTTCTTTGCAGTGGCTCCGACAGCATTACTTTTCTACGTATCTTCGCGATTCTTATCAGAAAGCTTCGAAACATGGTTCTCTTCGCGCGTGGAATCTACGATCGCCAAAACTCGGGAGGCTAGCTCCCTGGTATACAAGCGCGAGAAGCGCAGGTTAGAAAGCCTGGCTCGTATCGGCTTGCAACGTATCGATGTCGATCACCCTCACGGTAATGACGAAGCTCCCGTCATAGATGCACAAAGGTTAGACGGGTTCGATGCGGAATACCGTCTCAACTCAGTTAAATTTTATGATCATAGCGGAAATTTGATGTGGAGCAACCTTGGGCTGGCTTCGGACAAGAATAGTGAAGACTCGCAGAATGAGTTTATTCGAAGTACTTTGGAGCGGTTCTCTGAAAACCCTGGGATGACGAGTCGTGGCGTAATCAATGTCGAGCAGGGGCGCGATGTCGTGAAAGGGGCTGCACCCTTAAACGATCCTATTTCAGGAAAATTGCTAGGGATCATCGTAACCGAAGAGCGTTTCGAAACTCAGATCATCCGGAGTGTTGAAGCGATTTTGCATGAGTTTTCGGGTCTCAAGCCCGGAGCCCAGTTGATAAAACTGAGCTACACGATTTTGCTTCTTGTCATGGTCTTGATTATTGTTTTCTCCGCCACCTGGCTTGGATTCTATGTGGCAAAGGGTATTATCGGGCCGATCCAATCGCTTGCCGAAGCAACGAGGTCAGTTGCGATGGGAAACTACGAAATTGACCTTAAAACAGAGAGCGATGACGAAACTGGACATTTGATCAAATCGTTTAACAGAATGATCGATGACCTCAGGTCAAATCGGTCGCAAATGAAGGAATTCACCGCAAAACTTGAGGCGACCAACTTTGAATTGGATGCGCGGCGTAAGTATATCGAGATCATTCTTCAGAATATTTCAGCTGGGGTCTTATCGTTGGATGCTCGTGACGTGATTACGGCGCTCAACGATGCGGCTGAACGCTTGCTTGGCCTTGCGGTTCATCATGTGATAGGGCTGCCTATTGAGCAGGCCCTGGGTTCGGATCTTTTTCAGAACTTTTGGTTGCCGATCAAAGAAGGGCTTTCGGGTAAAGCTATTTACAACGGCCAGGTCGTATTTCAGGGGCCTGGGGGAGAGGTGACGCTTCTTGTGGATGCCAACCGTATTTTGGATGAGAACAAAGTCGACCTTGGTTGTGTAATCGTCTTTGCGGATGCCAGTGAGCAGGTTAAGGCTCAACGGGTTGCAGCATGGCGAGAGGTTGCGCGCCGGATCGCGCATGAAATTAAAAACCCAATTACGCCGATAAAATTAAGTGCGCAGCGACTCTTGAGGCGTTTCTCAAGGCAATTTGAAGGTGAGGATCGCGTTGTTTTTGGAACGTGTATCGAAACCATCATTGCCGAGGTCGATAATCTAAGAGATTTAGTCAATGAGTTTTCAAAGTTTTCCCGCTTGCCGACGATTCGACCCAAGAAACAAAATCTCAATGAGCTTATCAGAGAAGTTTGTGGACTTTATAGTATGTCGTACCCCTCGATAGAGTTTGATACCTCTGGATTAAAAGCAGATTTGCCCGAGGTCTTTATTGATAAAGAGCAAATGAATCGGGTATTGAGTAATTTGGTAGTAAACGCAGAGGCTTCGATTCGAGCCAGCAGAAATCCTGGAAAGATTGAATTTCGTACTGAGGTTCATGCTAACCTTTCGGTTGTTAGGCTCGAAGTTATTGACAATGGCATGGGTATACCCGACAGCATTCGGTCGAAAATTTTTGAGCCTTATTTTTCGACAAAAGAGGAAGGGACAGGTTTAGGGCTTGCAATAGTCAATCAAATCATATCGGACCATGGGGGCTATCTGCGAGTGGGAGAACCAAAACTAGGTGCTGGTGGTGCCGTGATCATGATTGACCTACCGCTTTCGGAGCATGGAAATGACAAATCAACCGTGGGATGAACAAAGTGAAGCGCCATTAGCGTTGATTGTGGATGATGAGAAAAGTATCCGCGATACCCTGGCAGATGTTTTGGGTGATGAAGGATGGGCATCATGTACAGCGAAAACAGGCAAAGAAGGCTTACTGAAACTCGTAAAAGAACGCCCCGATCTCGTCCTACTTGATGTCTGGATGGCAGGTTGGGATGGTATCGAAACTCTGCAAAAGATGCGCGAGCACAATAGGCATGTTCCCATTGTAATCATGAGCGGCCATGGCAACATAGAAACTGCTGTGAAGGCGACCAAATTGGGGGCCTTTGATTTTCTTGAAAAACCTCTGTCGATAGACAAGCTGCTTCCAATTCTTGATCATGCCCGATCAGCACGTTTATCGAATCCTGGCTTTCACGAAAACGAATCGGTGACCCCGATTGTCGGCAAAGCGCCAGCCATGGTGCAAATCGTAAGGCAGATCGAACTTGTAGCACCAAAAAATGCTTGGGTACTCATTACCGGTGAGAATGGTACTGGTAAAGAGGTGGTGGCAAGTCAGATACACGCAAAAAGTGCGCGTGCCGAACACCCGTTTATAGCCGTCAACTGCGCCGCAATTCCTGACGATCTTATCGAGAGCGAGCTATTTGGTCATATGCGCGGAGCCTTCACAAACGCAGTGGCCAATAAAAAGGGACGATTTGAATTAGCCGACAAGGGGACTCTCTTTTTAGATGAGATTGGTGATATGTCGTTGAAGACACAAGCCAAAATTCTTAGAATTCTCCAAGAACAGAGCTTTGAACGTGTTGGCGGTTCCGAATCGATTCGAGTGGATGTCCGCGTGATTGCGGCCACCAATAAGAATCTCAAAGATGAGATTCAGCAAGGTAATTTCCGCGAAGATTTGTACTATCGGATCAACGTTATTCCCTTTCATGTCCCTCCTCTGCGGGAACGTGGCAACGATGTCATTGTTCTGAGCGAATTTTTTCTAAATAAAATTGGATCAGAATTGGGAGAAGAGCCTAAAAAGCTATCGCCCGAAGTCGAGAGCCTATTCAAAAGTCATTCTTGGCCAGGAAATGTCCGAGAATTAAAGAATTTGCTTGAACGCCTTTATATTATGGTCCCAGGTACAGAAATTACGTTACGCGATCTGGGCGTTACTTTTGATTTCCGTCCAATCGATGGTGGGCCTGGCCTAGAGGCGATTGGTGCGAATACGACGCTCAAGCAGGCGAAGACAGATTTTGAGCGAGCCTTCATTCTTGATAAACTAGAGGAGTTTCATTGGAATGTTTCGAAGACTGCGGATGCTATCGGGCTCGAACGCAGCAATCTTCATCGCAAACTTAAAGCATATGATATTGATACCAAAAAACTGAAAGGTTAAATCTATGGCGAGCCAGAAGGCAATCGAATTGACTGCGCGGAGTGAGGGGCTTCTTTTAAGCGGAGGCAAATTCGACGAGGTTGACGAGGAGGGGCGATCTCAGTGGTCGGCCTTGCCTTTGGATAGTCACCGTGTTCTTCTTCACCGTGGGCCGAGCCGCGAAGCGTTTGGAGGATTGGAGTCTGGGATCTCGGTCTGTTCGTCAGATGTATTTAAGGCTGTCTTGCTGGGTCTGTCGCGCGGCAATTTTTCGGGTTTGGTGTCTGTCGATACGGAACGAGGATTAAAGAAGCTTTATTTCGATAGAGGGCAGCTTGTATTCGCCGGATCAAATTTGATCGATGATCGCCTTGGTGAGGTAATATACCGCGAAGGGGTAATCAATATGGAGCAGATGGCAGATTCTGCTGTGCGCGTGACTCGGGTAACCAAATTTGGTCAGGTCTTGCTCATAAACGGCATCCTCGAGCCAGTTGAGCTTTGGCAGGCTCTCAAGCTGCAGGTCTGGGAAATATTTAAGTCGACGTTCCTAGTAAATCAGGTATGCCTGCAAATAAAACCTGGAGCATCTGCTTTCACCGCCTTGCGGTTTCAGAAAAGTACTGAACTGCTGATTGAAGAAGCCGCAGGGCTGGGTTGTTTGTTCAAACGCTTTTTGCTCAGTCTGACACTGGATTCGGAGCTTATTCTTGAAGATCAAGATTCAGGCTGGAGAGAGCCGCAAGCAGGCACTTTCACAAAGGATATGATCGATTTGGTGCGAAGCTCAAAAACATTTCGCAACATTCTTAAGATGAGTAAACTCAAAGATATTAATACGTTCTGGTGCTTGTTTGAGCTTGTAAATAAAGGGTACTGTTCGATCTCTCAGCCGGTGGAAGTGCCTGATGTGAATGTTTTTGAAGACGCTATTCTTGTAATGAAGATCGATAACTATCATGCTCTGCTGATGCAGGCGCGCGAGGCATTTAGTTCCGAAAACATTAATTTTCCTGGGGAGCAATTAGGTAAATTCATTGAAGAATTAGGCGATTCAATGTTCCGCCTTAATACAACAGCTTCGGGTCAAATTCCGGATAGTTGCGCCGAAGGACTTAAGGCACTATGGCGTGAGAATGAAAGGATAAGGGATTCCTTGATTCAAGAACTCGATTCCCTGGTAGCGTTTCTACTCCAGCTTGTCTTGGATCTTCTGCCCCGCGATCGTGGAATGCAGGTAAAAAATTCCTTCCTAGAAATCCCTGCATAGGTTAGTGGAAAGTGGCAACCTTAAGGTCAAGGAGCCACTTTGCAGCACAAGCCTTTGCATAAAACGCATCAAAAGAAAAAAACCGGTAAAACCCAAGGAGTCTATGCCGTCACAAGTCTTTCGGCTTTGGCGGAATATCTGCGGCACCGTCCAGAGATGATTATTGGAATCCGCTATCGACCGGAGAATAAATCTAAAGTTCTGAGCGCCCTAGGTACATTGCCTCCCGGGATAGTCGTTATCGAAGATGATTCGATCCACGGGCTTGTTGAGGCACTTGTCAAAATAAACCTACTATCGGAAGAAGATTTCTACGACGAGATCAGGCGATCGGATCAAAAGAATATGCTGATTGTCGTGCTTGATCACCTGCAGGATCCACGTAACTTTGGCTCCATTGTGCGAACATCCGGCTTTTATGGCGTACCTTATGTCGTTGTTGCAAAAGATCGTCAAGCTCTTTTGACTGATGCTGCGGTCGCTACAGCGCAAGGAGGCTTCGCTGTTGTGCAAGTTGTGCAAGCTGTAAATCTGGCAAGGGTAGTCGACAAACTGAAGGAACACGGATTTTGGGTATCTGGTCTAGACATGGGTGGACAGAATCTTGAGGAACGAGCACCATGTAACGAGCGTTCTGCTTTGGTACTTGGGTCAGAAGGCAAGGGAATTTCTCAGAATCTGCTCAAGCGCTGTGATTACAAATGGGTGATCGGCAAAGCCGGTCATTATCTTGATTCACTCAATGTCTCTGTCGCATGCGGTATTGCGATTCATAGTTTTCAAACCAAAGTTGAGCGGGCCGAAGGATATATAAAAGCTTAGTTTTACTTGACAGGTCAAACCCATTAAGTGTATCTGAACGTTCTAATCCGGTGCCAGAGTCTATCAATAGTTAGATCCAGGTATTTGATTCGTTTATTGCTGGTGTAGCTCAATTGGTAGAGCAGCTGACTTGTAATCAGCAGGTTGCGGGTTCAAGTCCCGCCGCCAGCTC
>CAZOSN010000128.1:0-13539 GCA_964582405.1 uncultured Oligoflexales bacterium
CGAATTTTCTCAGATGATCGGGCCAGAGGGAATGAATGCGCTCAATCAGCCGATTGCGAATTAAACCTCCAAAATGCCCGTGATAAGCGAACAGAACGGCGAACAGGCTCTAATTAAGGAAGCCTATAAGCGCGACATCAAGGTTGTTGAGCCTTATCCTAAGAAAAAGGACTGGGGGCTCGCGCCGATGCCTGCCGCACTCAGCGATTTTCTGAGATCAAGGTTCGACGCCGCGAATCCAAACGGCTTTGTCGCTCCGGCTCTGCGGGGTGGGATGCTGGAGCAAAAGAAATTCCACAATGGGCTTCAACAACTGTGTGCACAGGCGGGTGTGAAACGGGTTTCACCTCACGAACTTCGCCACTCCTGCACTGAGATTTGGTTCAGCTCTGGTGCGAGCCTTGAGGATGTGCGGCGGGTCTTGAATCACAAGTCGGCCGAGACCACCCAAAAGTATGTCCACCGGACCGAGGATCGGCTACAGGCCATCGCGGGACAAATCACGATGCCTCAACCGATGCTCAAGTTGGTGCAGTAGGTCATGGACGGAAGATTTCGGACGCACCGCAACCCTCTTGCCTATCCGACAGTGGCCAAAACGGCCACACAGGGATTGAACGAAATGTTCTCGCAAATGTTTTTGGGGTTTGGAACTCATGTTCTCAAAATGTTCTCATCGCAGATTTTTTGAGAAAATCTGGGTCGAAAACTTGTCTGTAAGTAGTTGATTTTAGTAAGAAAAAGTTGGTCGGGGAGACAGGGATCGAACCTGCGACCTCATGCTCCCAAAGCGTATTTGTAACCATGAAAAACGTCTTTAATTTTAGATAATTACAACAAATTCAACCGGTTGTTTCGAGTGTCAACTATGCCTGACTGTCCTTGGGTTTGCCCCGTTTATCCTGGCTTTGTACACTTTTTTGACACTTTTTCCTGTCGCTCAATTTTAGCCAATCTGAGGCGACAGACTACTTCAGGTCGCCTAGCCCTTCCCACTTCCTCAACTCGGCTTTGACAGTCTTAATATCGCCCTGTGGATCAACGAATGGAATCTTGCCGCTCGTCAGCCGCGAAAACTCTTGATGTTCACTCTGAGGGCATAGCCCAAAAGCGATATCGTCTAAGCTAAACGAAAAATCACCAGCTATCCGCCACTCCCGTTCCCAGCGAAAATCGACTTCCGAGGGGCCATCGAAACGAGGAAACCAGGGCCGACCAAAACCCTCGACCAGCGGCATCATCGGTTTGTAATGAGCACAGGCGGGGGAAACGGCCATAACATCGAACGTGTCCCGCAATGCTTGGTTTGCGGTGTGGACATAAAAGATCGGATTGCCCCTAGCTCTGCGAACGACAGCCTCTCTGAACGCCAACCCGTATGGCTGGAAATGCAAGGCGCGACCCAAGATAGTTTTTGTCTGCAATTTGACGTGATCAAGAGGCGTCTCGGAAAAACAAACCGCTCTAAGCCATTCTCGCTGGACCTGAGAATGCTGATTCAAAACCTTGTTGCCACGATTCAGCCTAACCTTGTAATTGAAATACCCAAACGGGCTTCTCGCCTCGATGCGGCGCTGCTGGATGATGGAAATGAGGCTTTGCTTAGCTGTGATGGGGCCAAAATCATCTCGATCCCTAGAATACAAGTCCTTATCCCACCTGAATTGCCCGCTGCGGGTGAGATGAAAAAGAAAGTCTGACAGGTCGCCCCGTTGGCTGATAAGGTCGTCTTTTGTAATGGTCATAAATAACTATTGGTTTTGTATTTGGATTAATGTTATTCCTCTCCCCAGGGGGTGCGGATTTGACGAAGTTATACGAGTTTTCATATACCGACAATCAAGGGATTGCCCCGGAAGATATTAACCGCGCAGTGGCGGAAATCTTGGAGCAGGAAGCCGAGGCCCAAGGTTGGCAGCCGGAGTTTACCTTTCAGCAAGATAGGGCACCAGAGCAGCTTGCAGATGGTAGGATGCGCTACTATTTCGAGGTGCTTGGCGAGTTCGAAGAGAGTTCGGGGAATTCCGATGGCTCGAAATACTCTGAAGGATCCAAAGGGGAAAGCCGGGATGACCATGTAGCTTCAGAAGCTGGCTTATAGTGCCTGCATTCAAGTATTGGGTAATTTGCACTCAGGGCTAACAGGTGTGTCAAGCAGTACAATAGAGTAAAAATAGGAAAGTCCATGAGTAATAATATCGTCAAACTTGCTGAATTCAACAACGCGAAGGACACTTCTAGGCGCCGGCAAGCAAAACTTTCAATTCGACGGCTAGACTCCGCGATGGATGCAATTGATAGAATCCCTGGAAGCGAACATGCGAAGCTTAAGCTAGGTCAGCTCTTGCGGGTAGCAAAACAGGAACTCATGAATTTGACGCATTAGATTTAGCGTCAGAATTATCAACGCTTGTGACCAAATTCAGCTTATCTTTCAAACCTCTTTCTTGGGCAGAATCCTTATAGCTTCTAAACACAATTATTCTAACTGAATCAAATTGCCAAACATTGCTTGCGAGAACATCGGAGTATTCCCTAAGGGACCGAGGATTGCCCGTTTGATTGGCTGGAGCCACTAGCAGTGTTTCCTTGACAGAAGCTTCGTATCTTTCCTTTCCATAAAATTTTTTCGACTCCTGAGGCCAGATTATAGCTTCTTCTCCATATCGCGCCCTTAGATCTAATAATATTTCATCCCTCTCACCCAGCTTAACGACACGACTATCCATGCGAACCAATGGTGTGCGGGTTGCAAAAAACTTAGCGCAAACGTCTGCAAGTCCGTGAGGGTCAGCCAAATCAGTTGGCGCAGCCTTAATATCCGTGTCAGTTATTAAATCTGAGACCTGCCTTTCTACAGTCTCATCAGTGAGCGCAATAAACTCTCTTGTGGTTGTTGGAACTTTAATAGAGCCATCGGCCAACAGGTGATTTATCACGTTATCAAGCAATAGGTCGAATGACCCATTTAATCTATGATAATAGACTTGGTTAAACATTTGCTTTCGTGAAATCAGAATATTTTCAACAACCGGGACCGCACTAGCATTGAGTTGGATAGCAAATCTTTCGCCGTAGCATTTTAATGTAATCGAACTCATCAAATGAGGAAGATCAATCGCAGCGGTCGATGACCCACAAAAATAGGAATCTCGTAGAAGGTAGTCAATCCTATCTGCGTCTATCTCACCTGATAGAATCGACTTTAAACAGGCCTTCAATGAATCCTTCGCGTCGACGCTGGATACGTTAAATGCACCAGCCAATTCGCCTAATTGTGAAATAAATTTCTCTGATGGTTCGATAGCATCACAAAGTAGCGAACAAATATCCTGAGGATCAAATTCGAATAGCGAACCCAGTGTTTTAATCAATCCATATGAAAAATGTTCATGCTCAAGTTTGGCTTTGTTAAAGGCATTCAATTTCTCGGGCTTTACCCATTTTTCTGGGATTTTTAGTTCACTTTGCCACTCGTCGTAGGTGATTCGGCGGAATTGTTCGTTATCGTTGTCACGAATTTTTAGGCATGACTCAAAATGGTGGCACAATGGGCCATGGCCCACGTCATGAAGCAGGCCAGCCAATCGGATGACCTTCTGGATTTCAGAGAGAGTTGCCTTCAAAGAATCGTTGTTCTCCCTCGAATACAACGCCCTCGTCATCGCTTCAAAAAGTAGTGAGGCAACATGCATTACGCCAATTGAATGAGAAAATCTGGAGTGCACTGCCCCTGGGAACAGTAGATGCACGTTGCCGAGTTGCTTGATGCGCCGGAGCCTCTGAAATATAGGCGAATCAATGACCGCCTTTTCCAACTTCGTAATACCAATTACTTTATGGATAGGATCTGCAATAAACATAACATGATCATGAGTCATACTTACCTCCAAGGTGTCTCCTTCGGAGGTCAACGATAAAACTTGATATTGGTATATTGATGGAAATTTTTATTTGATTTTAAAAAAATGAAGATTATTAATACCTGTCATCAGGATGGGACCAGTGACCACTAGGCAAAATTTGTCCTCGCCAACGGCTAAAGGGATTTGACAACATGTTGTTCTGGCTCAATTGTTTTGAGATTGTGTTGAGTCGCTTGGGTCACTTTCAGGATCAACTTCAGAATTTTCTTGTCAGCGGTCTTTGTCAGATAATGAAACTCCGTTCGTATGCGGTAGGCAGCCTTCACCGATCTTGCTCGCCTAAGCGACGCCAAGACCCATCATTCATTTGACGTCAATTTGATACTACTGTCGATATTTCAGGGTTCTGAGTTCTTTTTTCTATCGTACTCAAGGCGGAGTTCAAGCTTCTTTACCGCACCCATAACTCTAGCCCAGTTCGCTTTTTCCTTGTCAGTATACCCTTGGGCCTCTAGGCCATACCAAAGCCTGTCGGCTTCAATTTTGGGGTTATCGCGTTTCAGTGCCGCCTTTACATTTTCCATCAATTCCTTGAGATTATTTTCATTCATATCGTAGGCGACGATGAGCGCTGCAATCGCAGTATCAAAACCGCCTTTGCCTTCGTACATGAACGATTCAAGCGTCCTGAGTGACTTGCCAATGGCGTTGGAAATTCTTAAGCGATCGTCCTTGCTGCTGAGTTTTTGCTTCAGCAGCAGTCGCATCATTTCCCTGATTGGATCGGCGAGCTTCTCGGCCTGACCTCCAGATTTCATGTACCCTCCCAATCGCCGTTCCAGCTTTATAACGAGCATATCGGTATATGATCCATAAACTGTAGGAATGACACAATCTTTTTGACTAATGATTCTCATTATGTACATTTTTTATGGTTATATATTTAAAGTAAATGAACTAAATACCGATATATTCGTCATGACTATGTTGGCGCATAGATTCATCCAAATGGGAGCTGCTGTGACTAAGAAAAACGAAAAAGATATTTCGTTAGAAGATCTGGGCTTGGATAGTGGATTTTTTCAAGGCGAGCCGACCGCAGCTCATCGAATGCTATACCGCCATCTAAAAAATATGATCGACTACGAGGAGCCGTATAAAGACCCGTCAAAGATGGCTCGCTATTTTGATTCCTTCCTGGAGTTCTTGCGTCAGGAGTACGGCGAAGACAATATTGGCAAAGGTACGCTTCAAAGTCTCATACCCTCGTCCTTTTCTATGAAGCTTCCGGATGGCTCTTCCATACTGATCACCTACGACATCGCCAATCGTCGCTCCAATTTTGAAATTCTGACCAAGACGTCTGACCTTGATCAAGTTGGCCGCAAGCATATCGAGCTAGCCGACTATTTCAAGAACGCGCTGACCGACGCGATCTTTCACTCCGTCACATCGCTGATAACCGCGATGCCCAAGGAAGCAAGGGACAAGGTCGAAAAAGAATTCTTAGCAGCGGCCAGAAAACATTCGGAGGTGAAGCCTTGAGACTGTCGGGTGCGGTTTGGCTGACAGTCCTTTGGTCGTCGTGTACGACAACTGAACCAGTTGTATACCAGAACGCCGTGATTAATCCCTGCGGAACAAAGCCTAAGGGGATGGTCGCGTCTGACTCGGACATTTCTTCGGATTCTGCACGAAGGGGAGCGATGAAGAGATTTTCTCAAAATTTCGTTCTGACAAAGAACCAAAGCCAATTAACCGCACCAGAACTTATTGCCGTTTGCCAACATGACAATGGCAGTTATGAAGCTTTTGTTGGAATCACGCAAGACCATCTTGATAGGAAGCGACGATCCTTGACCAGCTATTCACCAAGCGTGAGCGTGGAGCCAAAAGCTTGGCTAAAATCAGTATCGTTCCATCGACAATGCTTGGGCTGGAACGAGTCGTATGAATTTTATAGAGCCTTTGGACTAATGACGCAGCCCGTCGCGTGTCCAGACTTGTCTGCCAGCAAGAACTACCAAATTTACATTAAACCGGAGGCGTCCCTCGATAGCCGGATTCATGCCGTCCTTCAAGCAGCCTTCATCGATATTGGGATCACCCCTACTACGAATCCGAACGCTGATAGCCAGATTGCCATCAGCTGCATTCAGGCAAGCTCCAATTTCCCAGAAGTCCCTCACCAGCTTCGGTTTGCAAAGCTCTCGCTCCAATGCAGAGCCATATACGGAGAGAGCGCATTCGGTGCGGCATCGATGTCGTCAGAGGGTGGGGGCATTACTTTAGATCAGGCTAAGGAACATGCTGTCGAAGCCATGCTCATTGAAATCAGAAATAGCCTGATCACTAAATTTCAGGGAGCGTCATGAGGAATATTCTATTGGCCTGGCTAATTGTTGCTTCACCGATGGTATCAGCGGGCGCGGAGCCTACCAAATCAGAGGTGCTCAAAAATATCTCTGAAAAGCTATTCGCAGCATATAAAGAGGGCAGCAAAAACAATGCTGTCAAACCCAGAGTCATTCTTGATAAACCTCGCTATTCGACGCAGTCTCTTGCTCAGCCAGAAATCGAATCCATCGTCAATCAGTTCCAAGAAAAGTTGGTGAGCGTCACAGTGCTGCTAGATCGAGCAAACTCCCCTTTGATCGCTACCGAGACACAATTGCAACAGAGTGGTGCAGTCAGAAACGACGAAGCTATCGCCTTGGGTAAAAAACAAGGGGCCGAACAAGTGATCATTCTTTCGTTCTCCGATACCGTCGCAGTCACCGGCATCGATGAGGAAAAAGTGGAAGTCAGAGCAACATTGACGGCCATAGAAATTGAAACTCAACGAATTGTTATCATGAAAACAACACAGTCACAATTTGAGCACCGCACCTTATATGAGTCATACCCAATTCGTGACACGGTATCGTTCGTATCTGGCATAGGCGTATGGTCGGGCGCTATCGGAGCAGTTGCGTTTGTTGGGAAGGCATACCTAGACAAAAATAATTATGACAAAGCAAAAAGCGCGAGCGATGCAAAATCCCACAGGGAAAGTACAGAGCAAGACAAAACGCTAGCTGGAGCTTGCCTTGGTATTGGTACCGTTAGCTTTTTAGCGAAGTGGTATTTGGATGGTCTAAGACGTAATTTTGAGGGTCGAAATGAATTCGAGCTTTTGACTGGATTGGATAATCAAAATGGCAACAACGGCTACTTGATGGGGTTCACATGGTCGAAATAAGAAGGTTGATCGCTCTTGTTCTTTTTTTCTGGATTTTGATCGGGTGCGGTAGCTACGATAACGCCTACGATCCCGCTAACCGGGAAAAGGACTCCGATGGCGATGGCATTTTAAATAGAGATGATCCAGAGCCAACTACTGCTGCCAAAAGTCCGATTTCAAAGCAAGAAACAAATACGAATGAGGGCACCACAGGGACAAACAAGGAGACCAGCGGCGGAGTTGATAGTAACCTTATTGCTACCACGACCGAGAAGTATCCTCTATCGATTACCCTTTCAAGTAGCATCACTAGCATGTCGTTCAGAGAATCAAACAAATCTATCGTTGTGATCGATGATGCGGCACAAATGATTTACGCCTTTGATATCTCATCGGGATCTCCGACTGCGTCAGGCTCGACGAAAATCACTTGGAAAACCAACAGTGGACTATCTTCATGGGACGGTGGGAATTTCTATCGTCTTACGCAGGGTGATGGGGTGACTGGAAAACTATTTCGATATAATTCGTCATTCGTAGAGCAAGGCGCTATGCCTACAGATAAAGTTTTTCCTGGTTACGGTGGTGCAGTGACTTCTAATGGAGAAATCCTTGTCTTTGACAACACCTCATCGGAAGCGCCTGGCATATACAAAATAAACTTAGGTTCCGCGACCTCCGCAAAAGTCGGAGCCATGGATTGCAAGAAGGTCTATAGCGCCGAGTATGGTTGCCCTGTCCTGGATTCGGCGAGGGGCTATGGCCAGGCTTCTGCTCGCTACTGGGTACTTGGAAAGGTAAAAGGCGTTGACCATCTTATCTCGTTCGACCAAAGCGCAGTGATTGTCGGCAAGGCAAAAATCGAGGTACCAAGCGGAGACACTTTAAAACAGATTTCAGGTGATGGGACATCGATCTGGATCCTGACCACTGCGAACTTTTTAAAAGTAACCCCAAAATAGGAGCGCCTAATGTTGATCGCATGGATACGAATTCCTTTCATCTTGTCATCGCTATTACCGATGCTTCTTGGTGTCGGTTGTTCTACTTCTGCTAACCAGGGAATGTCATACCTAGGCGATTGGGAGATTGTAGAAGCAGAAGAAAAATTTCGCGATTTCTGTAACAAAAATCATGAAAATAATTCGTGCATGGGACTAGAGTTTATCCGCTGTTCCCTCGAGTCGGCAAATGGTATCGGCGACTGCCGTACGGCTGGTCAACGATTGGCTGACAGATCCACTTCACAAGACGGCAAATTTAATGTCTTACAGCTCAGAGCGTCATATGCTCTCGGTTGCAGCAAGTTTATTGCCAAAAACAAAGCCTCAGTCAACCCAGGGCAAATATTCGCCTGCCAGGCATCTCTTGCTGCGATGGACTGCTTTTCAGGAAAATTAGAAGTCTGCGCGAAAATAAATTCCAGTTACGTGGCGGCATCGTCTTTAAGCAATCTGAATGTGATCTATGCTTTTGGATGCGAAAGAGGGATGTCTGCTCACTGTAATCTGTTATGGGAGTCCGATTCGACCGCGAATAAGTCTATGGCCCGAAACGCAATCAATGTCGGCTGTGGGACAAATGGCTTTAGTGATGTATGTTTGGTGTCGGAGGAAGTCAAAAAGATTGACGCAGAATCGAAGAGGCGTCAGGAGGAAGCTGCCAAGAAGGAGAAGGAACAAAGAGATCTAGCAAATTTAAAGAAGCAGCAGGAGCTTGATGAAAGCTTTGCTCAAGAAATTTCGGAAAAAAAGTGCAAATCAGATCGGTATCAGAATCTCAGTCGGATGGCTAACGCGATGTCATCTTATTTGAAAGATACAAGAAGCAATGTGCATTTAACTACCCACGAGATTTTCGTCCTATCAGACAAAACCCAAACTTTTCAAATTAGAAACATTGGCCGTAGGCATTTTATAATACCCATTACATACGGGCCTATCTCATCTTTTAGTGTCAAAGATAAGAATGGCAATGAGGGTACTCCTATCCATTCTTCAAGTAAGGATCAAGACTACGTTGACATGGTCTATGCTTACAATATTGGAACTCAGATGCAGTTTTCTCAGATGGCGGCTTCGTTGATGATGAATCCTTTCGATGTTGGAACAATTTCAGCAACAGGGAAGGGGTGTGCAATGATTGTAGTACTTTCCAGTTGGTAGGTTCATTGCAACATCTAGAGCGACAATCAAATGCAAGAAAATTTAGCCGAATAGAAATTTGACCGAGGTAAGGAGGAGATGTCGCCGATCACCGGCTGCACTGGCTTTCCGTGGAATTGATCGATGAGCATGCTCAATGCGATCTTGCACAAAAGACACACCATGCTCTCAAGTAGCCCATCAGTACGATGGCAATTTGATCTGCCTGAGGAGGCAAAGAACGCCTTGCGACATTGTCGCACTGAGAAGACGTAGGTCCATTTACAGGACGACCGATGGCTATGACTCCCTTGGGGATTCGCTGTTGGCTGCGGTCATTGTTCGTGCACCACCCACCCCCGACCACGCAATGAGTGGATTAGACCAATCAGATAATACCTATGTGATCGAATGTGGGGTCATTCATGCCAATGGCGACGAAGATTATGACCGGGTGCATGTAGCAGATATAGTGCTCTATGAAGGTTCGATTAATTTCGCGACAAAACGGCGATTTGGCCGATGTTTGGCAAGCGATGATCAAATTGCTAAAATCTGAAGCTGCTCCACTTTGGTGGATAGGGGGAACTGAATCTTATTATCCAATATATACAGATCATACAGGACACCCCATTAATGTCTACGGTATAGCATACAAGTATTATTTTTAGTTCAGCCCTAACATCCTAGGCTCGAAAACCTTGCGCGACATGAGATTCATAGCGACCGAAAAGGAGTAGCTTAACGCATGAGAAGTCAAGCCTATAATCGGTGCACAGTTTGAGAAAATGCCACGGCAAAAATTTGATGGTCGCCGAGAATCTTTTGCAAATTGCAAAATCTGAGCAGAATTCGGCAGACTTTCTGTTTCGGATAAAGCAGGGAGTTGTAGAGCATCGGTGCATGCCCAGCATTGGCTATTGGGTCGCAAAAGACGCACGTAGGATCTGCAAATCCTGCCGCCGATCCGAATCGCCAAAGTCGCATACGATCCTTGCAAACTCCAAACTACCCTCCAGGTGCTGGTTGGTATTGCTGGCACACATGATCATCGGTCAGAAAACTAACTGTACCAAGATGGGAGCAGAATTCGGTGTACATCGCAATACCATAGCGAGAACCAAAATGATCTTGGGTGGTCAACTTCTCAAGAACGGTAAGAGGCATTTTCCGACGATTCAGCAGGTTCTTTTAAAATAAGGTGCGGTCAGATCAGGTGCCTAAAAAATTTCTTGCATGGGCTAGCTTGTCGCAACCTCTTGGGCAATAATTAGAGTATGGAAATCTAAGTGATACGATCAGTGTTGTCTTGAAGGGGAAATATAAGCGATGTCCTATAGCCGCAAGGAATTTAAACGTGAGGTTGATCTCTGCGTGGCGCGTTGTGGATTGAGCTTCTTTTTCTTCAAAGTATATGAGGCTAATGGGAATCCTGGAATGGATGGAGCCATCGCAAATCTCGTTGACGTGAATCAGCAAGTTGATAGGTTAGAATGTCTTCAATTCGTTGAAGTGCAAGGCATCTGGTCAATCAAGGAAGCTGCTGACGACGCTCTTTTCTACATCACAAAGCAGGCTCGTACGATGGCACTGGCTGTTATCAGTCGGTTTCAAGCTTTCCCAGATCGGTATCTCGGAAGGCAAAGCAGGAAGATTGAGTCGGTTGAAGTGGATGCTTGGATCGATGAATTTAGGATTCTCATCATGTCTGTGATTCGAAGCTATGTTATAGATCGAGCTAATGATGGCCATTACCAAAGTGACCTCGACAGTGGCGAGGCTTCCGTGAGCGAAATTAGCGCAGCGAATGCCCAAAGGGGTATGGTGAATGCCGAAAATGGTGCAGACGTCTGCACCTAAACTTCTTCATCGACTGCTGTGATGACCCTTCGCGTAGTCGCCCTCCGCTCATTCTTCTATCCAAAGTCAATCCATCGGCATTTATCATCCTGTCCAGCATGGGTATACCCATACATGACTGTCAAGGGGCGCCTGTTTTGTGTCAGACATAGGTTGATCTTCTAATTGATTGACACTCTCCAAATAAAGTCTTAGAGCCTATCCTGACATTGCTGGGGGTGGGTATGAACAAAAACTATCAAATCGTTGGGTACAAGAGAGTTAGCAGCGCGGATCAAAATCCTGCGCGCCAGTTGGAGGGCGAAGTCCTCGATAAGACTTTTACGGACTATGCATCGGGCAAGGATGCCGACAGGCCACAACTCGCTCTAATGCTGGCTCACGTTAGGGAGCACGATGTCGTTGTCGTCCATAGCATGGATCGTCTCGCCCGCAACTCGACCGACCTCAGACGGATCGTCGAAGATCTCAACAACCGAAAAGTTGTTGTGCGTTTCCGAAAGGAAGGTTTCGAGTTCGGCGCGGATCAGTCGGCCATGGGTATGTTGATGATGAATATGATGGGCGCATTTGCAGAATTTGAACGAGCCATCATTCGCGAGCGCCAAAGAGAAGGCATTGACTTGGCGAAAAAGCGCGGCGTTTACAAGGGTAGGCGAAAGTCGCTCTCTGCTGATGAAATTTCCGAAGTCGTTAGTCGGGTCAATGCTGGAGAAGTCAAAAGCAGGATAGCATTGGAATATGGGATCAGCAGAGAGACGCTGTATCAATATCTACGCACGGACTCTAGAAACTTAATTGACAAAAATACTGGTCAAACCTTGTGATCAAAGACCATTTTTAGCTTTCGGTGTAAATCTTTTTCACGGCTTTATATATATCTGATTTTTTGTCTATCATCGAAATAATGGCCCGTTCTTTCAAATGGTGACGCCTATCTTTTGACATTAGCACTGATAAGTTCATTATAATTCGGATGGGTGTCGAATAAGTAACCTTGCTTTCAAATCTAGACAGAAGGTCGGGACGAAAGACATCAATAGAAATGCTTGCTTTAGGCTTCGTTTTTTCCAATACCTCAAAAATCTGTATTACAGCTGATGCTAAAAATAGGTACGGATCGTACTGTTTGAGGTGATCCCCCTTGTGGGCAATGCCACTTATTCTTGCTAAGTCGTACATTGGTCTCCAATATCGATCAAATAGTTCTGGGGCAACCCTCTGCACCTGCTTACCAAACGGCGATTCAAACCACCTCATGATTCGATCATTTGGCTTTTCTAGAAGTTTCACTATATCTCTTAATTCTGCCACCCCCTCTCGAATAATCGTTCGCCAGTTTTCTTCGCCGATTGTTAGTGGCACCAATAGGTCAAGGTTTTTAAGGATTGGCTTTATATAGTTTATAGCGTCTTCGATGGTCGATGTCTGATTAGGCAGATAATCGAAAAGTTGTGATCCAAGTCTGAGAGATTTATCGAGATCCATTTCGGTCGCTTGGCTGTCGCCTCGATGTTTCCATAGTTCCTCAATGGCACCAGTGAACGCCAAACAAAATTCAAGACGGTCAACCATTGGTGCCCAGTCACAAAAGTTTTCCCTACTTGTCGGAAAAATTACGTGACTGCATTAGGTTTGAATTTGATTCAAGATCCGTCCAACTTTTTGGCGCTCGCGGGATGCGCCTTATTTACCTTGTAAATATGGGATGTTACATGAATCTTAGGATCATTTTGGGAACTATGAAAACGGTATCAGTGATAGAGAGTGGAACCTGGGAGCCGACTTACAAATGTCAATCTTTGAAACGGCTGGCGTGCTATTCAGGTACGATTCGAGGCACTTCGGTTGGTCGAGTTTGTTAGGGTGTGCTGGCAGTAGAAAAATCAGCTTAGCGTTGTGCAGATACTTAGTAAGCAGGTTACCTTGATCGTTTCGTGTATTGAGAGGCAAACAAATTCAACTTAATGATGATTGAATTTCTTGTTTCAAAAATAACTAAACGACAAAGCTGCCATCTCAAGAACACGAAATAATTTTACAAATTTAAGTCATTTCGGATTTTCTGGCCGACATTGCAGGAATTCGCCCTGGCTCTAATTTTTTTAAAAATGGGAATACTTTTTATGAAAAGTTCAAATAGTTTACCTCGATATTATGCGTCTATAGATAAATTAATGCTTGTTGCCATTTGTGATCCAGTTAAATCATGGGAGGTCAAGGCACTCCTCGATGAACTCGCCTTGTTGGGAATTTCCTATCGAGCAAAAGTTGGTGACAATCCTCAAGTCGTTGTGAAAGCTCATAAGGCGGGTCCATTAGACAAACACTACCCCTATATAAGTGTGACGCTGAATGGGCATCGCTTCGGCAGAGAAAATCTTGAGCCTAAAACAGGACTTTAAGGGATAAATCGCGAAAACCAGCCTTTTCATTGTAAAATCAA
>CAZOSN010000129.1:0-13454 GCA_964582405.1 uncultured Oligoflexales bacterium
CAAACAGTGTCGTAGGTCTTGCGGCCACGGAGAGGAAAACCCGTAACTGTGATAGCATGCTTAGGAAGCGGTAGGCTCGCAACATAGGCAACCACGGATTTTACATCTTCATCGTTGTCGAGGGTGCGAGCCATGGGACGCATGCGCATGCCACCTTCATCCCCAGGGTGTTTACCACGGGCACCGCTTCGGAATTTTTTCATCTGATTGAGCAGGTACCACTCAGAAACACCGGCGATCGATGGGGCAGCAAGTTCCTTGCGCCCACCAGCATCGCTGCCATGGCAAGCGACGCACAGGCGGAAAAGCTTTTCACCGCGTGCGAGATCAGCACCATAAGCAGGCGCTTGATTTAGAAGGACCGACAAAACAAAGACAAACAACGAACGACGGGGAATATTTATCATCCAACAACCCGAATCAGCTAGTATTGTTTACTTCAGCCAAATATGGCTTATTCAAATTAAAAGCTTCTAACTTTAAGTCTAATTATAGGACGCCTATAGGATTTCTACAACGGTTCGTATAGAAACATACTCAAAAGTTTGTCGCAATAAGAAACCAATAAGAGGGTGAAGTTTTAAAGTTGATAAATTTAGTCAGCATGGCTCATCCCTGCCTTCGTGAGGGGGCTCCGACGATCTGATTTGCGAAATCACCATGAAATGTGTTACCAACTGGTCGGCTTTTTGATTTTTGACGTTTGGTGATATGCGAAGTCCAGTAATAACACAGCGGCTCTCGAACCGTCTTGCATTGTCGATAGCTATACTTTTTTTTCCGAATGCTGCGCCTGCGGCGGCCATACCAAGCAAAAACCTTTGCTTTGAGCACAACGACACGAAGCGCCAGGTTTGCGTCATGCGCTTTGGGATGAATTCTGGTCAGTTCAAAGTCCCGCGATTCCTCGATCCTACCGAGCGGAACGATCAGTGGTTTCATATCCAGATGACTATCCCGGGAACGCTTCGTTTTAAACTGGTCGATGAAGACGAAAATAATGCTCTCTTCACAAAGGCAACGGCGGCCTACCTTTACCGAGGGTCGTCGGTGCGCTATTTGCGCGAACTCACAGGTTCTATCAACGGGACCTCGTTCGCAGCCTATCAACGAAGCGCGCCCGCTGACGACTACTACATCCGTCTGACTTTCCGCCCCGATTCCACGCTCCAACCCAGCAGAATAAATTTTGAGTTTCAGGCACAGTTTGATCCGGATACGCTTCAGCCCCTGGCTTGCAATGGAGTAGGCAACCGACGCGAGGCGCCTTGCACCTTGAATTTTCAAACTCAGTGGCAGACGCACTCCGCAAGTGCCACGGGCGACCTCGCCACATGGAACAATCCTGACAATTGGTTTGAGTTCCGTCTTACAACCGAGAGTCGCGTGCAGCTCAATGCCGCAGTCAACGATGGCGGGTCTAGCAGCCTCATGCAGGTAACACTCATCTACCCTACCCGGTATCAGTCAAATATTGCCTTTGATGATATCAATCATCGCTTCCGAGCGATCAAGGTCCTGCCTGCCGGAATATACCAAATCGCGCTCAAGCTTCTGCCTCACAGCCGCCATTTTCACATTCCATACAACCTGACAGTCACTGCTGAAAGCATCGACGATTAACGTTGGCATAGACCCCGCAAGGGGCTCATTGAGCAATAAGTTGATGCTAGTGTGGTGAATCAGCCATGCCAGGGATCAATAAAGGTTTTCCTGGATTTTAAGTCGAACGGCTTGGCCCGGAATATTTCGGGCAAATCATGGCCGTTACGAGGCTTCGTCCGAGGCTAAGTCTAGGCTTCGGCGCAAGTTGTCATCGGCCACCGCGTAGATTCCTTTCAGACCCAAGGGCGCAGGAGCGATGCCTTCTTCATGGCCCATAAATTGCTTGCGCCAATCGATCGTGGCTTTGGCTCCTTCGGCCAACTCTCGGCTGAGGTGGACAGACCTTTGGTAGACGGGAGAGGTACCGAAGGATTTTGCCTGCTCAAGATGATTATCAGCTTGCGCAGCGATACCAGCCCTCAGCAGTACAACCGCCATGTTGTAGTGAATCAAAGGGAGAAGATCCTTGTGGGGTCCGGCGTATTGAAGAAGAAGTTCCAAGATGTTGACCGCATTTTCAGACTTGCCATCCTGTGCCATGCGGAGAGCCCGTTCGTTGATATAAGTCAAGAGGCTTGGGCGAACGAAGGGGTCGCTAAGTATTTTGATCACGGTGGCAAGATCACCATCGGTCAATGCAATTTTGGCAAGCACCTCCCGGCAGCGGGGATTATCAGGATCCAAAGATGAGGTTTTTTCAAAGCATCGCTTAGCCGCGTCGCGCTCTCCTGACAGGAGCAGAAGCTCAGTTAACCGACAAACGAAGCCGATGTGCTCAGGAAGTTCCGCGAGGATTTGTTCGTACTTTGCCTTTGCCTCAGAATAATCTCCAATCTGCTCAAAGCATCGAGCCAGCAGACTCTTGATGTCGATCGCAGCCAACGCAGGAACATCGCCGCGGCTGCTATTCAAAATCTTAAGCGCCACCTGAGGGTTGTCGTTTTTAAGGGCAAACCAGGCATCAATAAAATTTTTCCGGTCTGACGAGGTGCTCTTGAGTCCCATGAAACGCCGCTTGAGGCAGGTGGCCTCGTTGAACTCCCCACGTTCCAAACAGGCCAAGATTCTATGCTCAAGCGTCCTGGTTTCGGTGGGTTGAAAAGCTTGGGCTATGCCCCAGGCCACAGCCATCAAGGTCTGTTTTGGATTGGCTGGCTTATGGATGACGCCCGTGATCCTGAGATCATTGATCATCTTATCGCGCTTGTCTGGAATTGGATCAACCATCAATAGGATGGGGACTGAATCGCTGTATGCCCTCAGCCTCTGAAGCCAGTTGACACCAGAGGGCGCCGACAGAAAAGTCCAATCGGTGATAATCAAGTCAAACGGTTCCTCGCTGGAAAGCGCCTGCCACGCGAGGTTAGAATCGGCCCGATGCACGACCGACCCTATCCCCATTCGCTTGAGAATTGCCCGTATCAACTGGCTGTGTTCGTCCTCCTTATGAACGAAAAGCACTCTTTGCACCTGATAACGTTCCGCAAAGGTAAGTGAGCGATCGAGCTGGTGCTTGAGGTAAGTCGCCTCAAATTTCTTGAGCCGGTCTGCGGTTCCGGGAAAAAAATACACCATTTTCTGCACGCAGCAGATTGCAAACGGGATGTTCCCGACCAAGGAGTGCGCTTCGGCGAGCTCAAGGAGATTGGGACGATTGACGCGAACAGCCTTGCTAAGCGCGGTCTCAAAATTGACAAGCTCCTGATAGTTCTTGAGTTTTCTGAGAATTGCGCGCAACCCATGGGCCGCGGTAAACACGGGATCTGACCTGCAGAGCCGCGCCGTCCGCAGGAATTGGCGGAGTTCAGTAGCCAAAAGTTCGCTCCGGAAATCAACGTTGTGGCAGCTCACTGCGCCCAATTCAAAGAAGATGGGGCACACCCGCGGATCGGTGTCGGCAAGAAACACCGAAATTGCCATGGCAGCTCCGGGCAATTCGGTCAAGGTGACGAGATTGTGGATGACACGGCTAAATGCCTCTGACTCAACCACAAGAATGAGCCAATCGATCTTATAGCATGCCGCTTTATCGCTAAAGAGGGCAGAGAATGTGCTGATGGCCGATAGTTTACGAAAACCCAGCGTGCGCAAAGCTTGGGCAAACTCGGTCCGCCGGTTTGGGCGCGAGTCGATTAAAGCCACCTCGGCACTAAGATCCTCCAGCATGGCAAGACTGGTCAAACAAACCTCCCCATAGCCTTGTATCGGCCCAATCCCTGCATTCTTGATCTTTCCCATGCCCCATAAGGAGGCTAATATTTTAGATGGAGGCCTAAGCTGCCGATAAGGCCAACAGTGTGAGCAAAAACCGGGGCATAACCGATGGCGCCAAAAATCTATATCATCGAAGATGCTGATGAAATTGCCGAATTTTATGCCAAATCACTCAACGACCAGGGGTTCAAATCCGAAGCTTTCACCACGGCCGAAGCCTGCTTGGATCGACTGTCCAAAGGCGACTGGCCCGATGTCCTGCTGGTCGATCAGAAGCTACCGGGGATGACGGGTCTCGCGTTTATCAAGAAACTCCGGTCCATGGAGATCGATTGCCCAGTCGTTATCGTTACCGGGCAAGGTGACACACAAAAACTTTCCATCGAGGCAATGGATCTGAGCGTCTATGCCGTTCTGCAGAAGCCGATCGAACTCAAATCGATCGCAGGTCATCTCAAAAAAATCGTGTCTCACCATCGGTCACTTAAGCTCTCGGATGATTTGATCAATGAATTTCATTACTTCACGACCTGCGCCGAGCAATTAATCGATAGCTACAAGCGGCAAATGTCGGTAAACGAAGAGGAATATCCCGCGCTCAAAAATTCCCTGCGGACGATGATCATCAAGAAAGAAGCCGAAAAATGGTCGCGCGAACTAAACAAAGCTAAATCGACTATTCAGAAAATGCGCCAAGAACAGAAAAAGCTTAAGTCATTTTTACCTACCAAGAACGAAAAAACTGAAACCACGGAATGATTTCTTAGCAATTCCACATCCCCGAACAAGCTCACAATTGGCATTTTCCGTTTAGTTTGTTAAGACGCTTGCCAGCTTCTTAACAATCCAGCGGGGATCCTATGCAAACGACTTTATTACGCTGCCGCCAAATGGGCTTTATCTTTGCGGGGCTTCTGTTCCATGGGTTAGGCGCACAGGCAGCTACAGTCGATCTGTTCGGGATCGCGCCGCAGGACGCGGGCCTTGCCAATGCAAGCACGGCGTCAAGCAGCGGGGCCTTCGCCGCCGCGACCAATCCGGCCGGACTTGCCCAGCCGGGCCGCTCGTTCAGCCTCAATCTTGTAAGCATCGACTGGAGTCTCCGCAGCCTCAACGAGGGCTACCGCGATGATCCCAAAGCTCCGTTGCCAAGGGACACCTACCGCGAAGAGGATGAACCCTCTTGGATCGCGACAAGCGTCGGTTACCAGCAAAGTTTGGGGCCTTACGTCGGCCTAGGTGTTGCGGCCTTGGTCCCTAAGGAAATCCTCGAAGTTCATGGTGACAGCGGCAAAGAGCTCCACTATTTACAGTACAACCTAAGGCAAAAGCGCCCCGAAATTTTCTTCGGCGGTGCCGTGCGCGTATTCCGCGGCCTATCGCTGGGGGTCGGCGCCCTTGCTACCATCGGCGTGCGTGGCGAGCTGCAGGCGGGCCTTTCCAATGATTCTTCGGAAGGGCGCATGCACCTTTCGACCGAACCCGCGACGATTCCAACCGCAGGAATTTTGTACAGTCATCCGTTCAATGATAAAACGCTTGCCGTGGGCCTTTTCTACCGCCAGAGCCATCAGAGCAATGTCCAGGTCGGCACCGAGGTCGTGGCAAAGACCGAGACGTTTACTGTGCCATCGGCGATCGACACAAGCCTTGCGGCTTTTTACGATCCCGAAATTCGCAAGGTCGGCGCGACATTCGCAATTCCTATGTTCAGTTTTGCCACGTCTTATGAGCAAATCATCTGGGAGGATTTTGCGCCCTCAGTCCTCCGGCTCTACGGCAAAGACATCGCAACCCTCACGGGGAGCGAGGCGAACGTCGCAACTCCCTCGATCTCGAACATCGAGGTCCTAAGATTCGGAGTGACGCACACGCGTGCTGAGTGGCGAGGCTCTGAATTTCGTATTGGACTAGAAACCAGGAAAAAGGCCGCGATCGAATCCCCAGGACCAACCTACTTTGTCGATAATGATCAGATGACCTACTCGATCGGATATGGCGTCGATCTTTTCCGAGAACAGGGCGATGTCACGAGGTTTGATATTGCCCATCAGTACACCAAACTCAAAGAAGAAACCGTCACGACCGAGGGTGCGCGCGAGGTTGTTACCGGCGGCACGGTGCAGGTGATCATGGGAGGGTTGACCCGTGCTCTTTAGACTTCTGACTTCCTTAGGACTCGCTTTTGCTGTCATCTCGTGCGGCAAAGCCGACAAGAAGCCCATATTCCCTCCGATCACAGCCAACCAATCTTGTGCTGATGTCGCACTGTTCCGCGACATGGCCTTGTCAGGAAAGTACCTCAAGAGCTTTTTCAATTGCGCGGCCGTATCCGACCAAGGGTCCACCAAACTGCCGAACACGCTCAAATTGATCAACGATTTGGATGAGGCCGGGATCGATCGCCTGCTCGAGTTCTTGCTGCAGCCAGCACCCGCGCCCTTGAACCACCAAGGGGCCTACCCTTACCTCAATTTATTCGCCGTCCTGCTAGACCGAGGCAACACGTCAAAGCCAAGCGAGCAAGGTTATGCAACACTCGCTGATCGCTACGATACTCTGCAGCCTTTCTTGAAAGAGTTTGATCCCTACCGCAGCGCCCTGCTCGTGCTCGATTGGCAGGCAACTCAGGTGGGTTCGGGAACTCAACTCGATCGCATGCTCGACCATTTATTGGACGCGCTGAAACGCCTACCCGATGGCTCCATAAAGGCATTAACCCACGATGTCCTAAATCGCGAAGACCTTCGTAAAGCCTTGGTCGAAGCCAGCGTGGCGCTCCTCGGCGAGGATGCATTCTATGCCGAAGTCGAGACCTTCATGACGCTAGATCGCACCCACCCTCTGGAACCTGGCGATCGCAATTTTTGCCTTTCGAAATTCGTGTCACCCGCTCCAAGGGGGGACGATGGGACGGCCTATAAAGACTGCCGCTGGCAAACCACCGCAGCTTCTCTGACCGGCTACGACCGATTTCAGCTCGTGAAAGATGAGGTGGGTGCTGAGCAACTCCGCAAAGTGCTGGATGAAGCCCTAACCACCTACCTTGCGACCGACAACGAGGTCAGGTTGCGGCGCACGGAGGCCTTGCTAAAGGGCGTGCGCAATTTCGTCGATACACAGGCCAACCCCCTAGAGACCGCCAATTATCTCGCGCAGTTTCTCATATCGACGAAGATCAAGGACCTCAAGTTTTTATTCGATGAAAGCGGAATCCTCGGTCAACTGCTTGGCACAGCCGAGAACGAATCGATCATCAGCCTCAAGGTGATTGGCACGAAGATCGGCTATGGCGCGCTCCACGATGAACTTACCCGTTGGCTGATCGAAGGCGATACCGACGAACGCAATTACTGCGGCAATTTTCGTTGGCGCCGCGGACTTCAGGACATCGTCTTGCACGCGCAAAGCTGGATCGAGGTTGCCCAAGCCATCAACACGGTTTTAAGCCCGAATGCCGATTGCCAACGCGGCCTATCTCCTCTGGTCGGCAAAGCCATGTCGCTTGGCGAATGCGCCGACTCGTGCTTTTCGGAACTCACCGCCGACGCTCTGCAGCAAGCTAAGATCGTTCCTGCCGACGCGGATCCAGTGGATCTTGCCAACTTGGTCGCTGTCGCCTTTGCCCGCGCTGAGCAAGAAACTCATGCCAACAAATACTATCTCTACGAGCAGGGCTTGGCGCTGGGCGCTGTGACAGGCGAGCAGCTTGCAGCTGTACGAGAAGACCTGAACAAGCTTATCGCCGAAGATGGACTTTCGATCGCCACACTTGCAAAATATAGCGCGACCCTCGACACCGTCAAAGGCGTTGAGCCCAAGAGATTTGCGGATGATTTTATCGAACGCCTCCTCCAGCAAACCATCGACGCCGCCCAACGCGTGGCCTATGAGCACGGCCATGATTTTGACGTTTCCGAACCCAAAAAAGCCCAGTGGGCAATCAACAGGCTTGCCTACGGGATCTACGAAGGTGGGCCACTTGACGACATCCTAAAGGCCGAAATTACCCCCGAAAAATTTCCCGAGCTCCAGGGGGTCAAAGACTATGCTGCCTGGGGACTTCTTGCCAAATACCGCAGCGTTGATTCTATGTTTCAGAACTCAATTTACCTTGATGGCGTGGAGTCGTTTAGGTTTGCGGGTGCAGATACTAGCCTAAGAGATAGCACGCTGAGCCGCGCAAATCTCGGTGTCCTTACAACAACCAAAGCTACAGGGGCCTTTAGCCGCAATTTTGAAAAATTAAAGATCTTAAAAACCAATGATCTCGTCAACTGGGACTCCCATCCATTAAAGGCTGACAGCCGGCGTTTTGATCGCAAGCCGATCGCGGATTTGGTCCGCAACTTGGGAACACCCCTTGGCTCCGAGGGCTGGGACCAAAGGCTCCTTGACACCGACTGCTCTGGCAATCCAAACTGCCCGTCTGAGTCTATGACAAGAGCCCTCAACCAAACCCTTGCGGACGGCTCCAATCTCTGGCTGCTCATGAAGCCAGAGGCCGCGCTTTCTCCCGAACAAAATCGGCTTCTGTTATTTTACCTTGCTCGTCATTTCGGCCTTCCCATGGTGGCTCCCGCCGCCAATATCGCGGCGACCGCTGATGTCACAAGCCGCCAGGTAAACGACAAGTACAACAACAACTTCATAGACCTCGAAAGCTTTGAAGACTACCCATGGCCCTCGCTCCTAGAATACCGACCGAGCGGCCTTGCAACGAGCACAAGCCTTTCAGACATCACCTCGTCTGATCGGTTCGCCAACTTTCGCGCTGAATTTTACGGCACCGGTCAAAGCCTCGATCGTCGCCAAGACTACCCCGAAAATCTAAGGCTTTTGGCAGGAATGGGGCTATTGGTAACCTCGGGCAAAAGACCCAACTATGTGTACGCACCCATGATCGGGTTTCAAGCCGAGGGCGAATCGCCCGTATGCCTTCTCAATAACAAATTCGCAGCCTGCCCGTTAACTTTAAAAGCAGACGGAGGGCTCCCCGCGGCCGAAGCCTACCGGCATTTGATCGGCGACCTTTACGCGGCCCAGTTGTGCCCGTTTTTGGACGATGCCACCGACCTTGGCAGCAGCTTGCCTCAGCTCAGTGCCACGCAAAAAGCATTGCTCCGCGCGAAGACCGGCTGGACCGATACGAGCATTTGCGCACGGCCTAGTCTCAAGCAAATCTACGAAGAAAGCCGTCAGGCCTTCCAGGACGACCGCGAGAACCAGATCGGATTACCCGGTGGGTTCATAGCAAGAATATTCAATGATATCAATATACTAGGAATAAAACCTCAGATCCGATCAGGACTAGCCAGCGTGGGCTTTGCCGTCCACTTTACCAAAATCAAACAAGGCCCGCGCGTCAGAGCCCGCGATGTTTTAGCCTTCGCCCCTGGACTCACGCCAGAGTCAGCGGCCTGGCGCAAAGCGTTTGCCAACGATGCCGTCGTTCTACCTTATAGACCCAGTGTGATCGACGCCTACCTGGCCACGGTCGCTTCGATCTTGCCCAATGGCAACTGGGACCGCGACACCTGGATGAAATTATTCAAGCCAACGATCGACCTTTCGGATGAAGCATTCCGGAAAACCACTCTTATACGCTACCTCCAAGAGCGACTTAAGAATGCCAACCGCGACCCGCGGCGGGGCGAGTTGAGCCTCCTAGAATTTTCCCTAGAGGAGCTAGCCTACCTCAACAGCGAGAATCCGCTTGCTGCAAAGCAAAGGAGCAACCTCGCCCAACTCTTCGCAACCCCGTCGAGTCACCGCGCGATGGAGGTATTGGCGGTTTTGAACAGCGCGGTTGATCCTGGCTTTAAGGCTACTTTTCCAAATGGAGGCCCCCAGGACTGGCGCACGGAAAAAACGTTTGAAATGATCAAGCTGCTCGGGCGTCCCGAAATCATTAGCCCTTTCATGGCAGGCATCGGTCAATTTGATGGCGCTGAATTTGTCGAAGGAATGGAGTTTGCAGGGCGCCTAGCCCAGGCCTTAGGCCCCGATGCCGCAAGCCAGGCTCGGCGGTTGACAGTCATGATCAGGGCGGCCCAAATGAGTTTCTTTGCGATCGCGGATGAATCGGGTGTGAGCCGCTTTTTTGAAGACTGGCAAAGCAACCTTACCAATCTGATTCGCCTTTTGCCCGAACGAATCAAGAGCTTTGACGGACTAGCAGGCCTGCTCACCAAACCGATCACCGATTTTGATGGCAAGACTATACCAGGTCCGCTGGCGCTTGATCAGAACACAAAAACCGAGCTGCTCGACTTTGCGGTCCAAAGATTTCCCGATGTCGTCCGCGACTATCAAAGTAGTGCGCAAGCTGAGCCACAGTTCTTGCGCGAACTTCTGGCTGGGTTAATCAAGCCGCTTTTGTCAGACGAAAATCGCGTCTATTTTAGCTTTGATCAGTTTTTACGCCAGCCTATTTTTGGTCTCACGGGCGATCAGCCTTTTATATTTGAGCCGTTCTTAGGCGAAAAACGTCACCGCCTGGCCTCGCTTCTTGGCACGCTCAATCAATCGAATGCCGAAACCTGGCTCGGAACGATCAAAGAATCGAAGGATTTGATGCGCGATTCTTTCCGCTTTATCGAATTTGCTGCGGATAAGATGCAGTTTACAGAACAAAAAGAAGCCATCGACTACAAGCGCGCCTTGCAAGCGATGAGGACATTATCTAAACCTGAAGATGATGGCCTAATGCTAAATAAGCAGATTGAACTTGTGGACGACTGGTTTCACAAGCAGGATAACATCGACTCGTTAGCATCGGTGTATGCCCGGATGGGCAAAAACTGATGCAGGGAACTAACTTTCTAGATAGGGGATTCATCATGAAACAGATCTTACGTCAATGCGCAACCATCGCTTGTCTCGGCACGCTAGGTTTCTCAGCAACCGCAGCGCTGGCAGGCTACAAAACCGGTCCGGTACCTGCCTCTTCCGATGAGGTGTTCAATCTCAAATCCGAGGCATCGAGCGACGAGGATTGCTCCAACCAATGGGATAGCAATAGCGATGGGCAATACTGCGTTTTGCGAAGCGTTGATAAGAACACGAATGATATCTATATCGAGGCCTACCTCTTGCTCGACAAGAGCGACCCTCGCTACAGCTCAGCCGACGCGATCTTGACCCGCTACATGGACTTCGCCCGGTGGCCAGCCTACCTTCAGTCCTCCGGTTCGGACGCAATCAAAGAGTTCCGCACCTCGCAGGTCATGTTCCTCCGTTCGAACACGGATGGCAGCAAAACGGCAGCTCACTACTTCGACTACACATCTAAGGCTCCCGTTGTGGGCAGCACCGATGTCCGCGGCACGGCGACTTATACGCTATTTGCTCACCCTATGGCTGGTGCCGTCGTGAGCGCTGAATTCAAGATGACCGAAAAATGGGGCCCAACCTGGGATTTGATCACCCCGATGCCAGGCGGTCTGTCACCTAAGGGCACCAAGGGCCAAGATGCGAATTTCCACATCGTGGATTTTGCCGACGAGAACGCCTACCTCGTGGTCTACCGCACCCGCGTTCGCCTCGCGGCACCAATTTTGATCGATTTAAGCTCAACCTATGTGACCAATGCCGTTAAAGCGATCTTGCGCGGCATGTTCATCACAAGCCCCTAATACTCTCGACTGAGGCGGCGCTCTCGCGCCGCCCCTCAAAGTCTCCTCGCTGAATCGTCAGCACCACCCGATCAACTAAACAACCACCGGCTAAAGCCGGTTTATAGACGGCTGGGAAATTAGGGGCTGCTCGCATTTTTGGCCCAGAATCCATGATGGGCTTCGCCTAACACTGATTTCGCCGATTTAACGCGGATGGGACGCAGATTTATCGACTCGACTGCGCAACTACGTTGAAATCGGGTATGGCTCAGAAGGTTGTATTGTCAAAAAATGGTCGTAAGCTTGCGACCGCTTTTTTCCACCTATGGTAAGCCATGGAAGCATCGGCTTGCGCTTAAAACGAGTTTCTGACCCTGGACCAGAAAAATATCTGGCTGAAAAACAAGCTGTACGAAAGGACAGGACAAGAAGCCTAAATATTTATCGACCATCTTATGATTGATCTCTGTTTCAGTTGCCTTAACTTCGAGACAAAGCCATGGCTTGCGATCTTTGGCAATCATAAAATCGATCTCTTGTTTGTCCTTGTTGCGCAGATAATAGAGTTCAAAGTTACCTTCACCAGTATCCATCCAATAGTGACAGGCCTTTAATAGGTGAAGCGCCGCCACATTTTCGAGACGCGCCCCACGGTCCTCGATCTCCGTCCAATCATAAAGGTAGATCTTGCCCTCCTTCTTGAGGGTGCGAGGGATAGACTTTTGCCATGGTTTAAGCTCGAAGAAATAATAGAGGTATTGAAGGTACTTGAGCCAACGAGTTACCGTATCATGAGCTACCTCTAGATCTTCTCGTAAATTTTGTATGCTCAGCGGGCTGCCTACTTTGGCGGGAAGAAGACTAGTCAACATTTCCACCTGAGAGAGCTCTGGCAAGCGACTTATGTCCCTAAGGTCTTCGCGCACGATTTTTTCATTTCGGCCCTGGCGCCAGATACGCAAAATTTTGTCTGAGTTCGCGAAAAAGGGTTCGGGAAATCCGCTCAAGCGTTCAAGACGGAGGAGCGGCTCTTGTGGATAGTTTTTGGTGGATTTCGTGAATAAACCGCGCTTCCATTCTTCTGGGTCAAGAATTTGCGATCCGACGACTTCACCATAGGACAATGGGTGGAGCCGAAAATTGAGGTAGCGCCCCATTAAAGAGTCGCCCCCCTTCTTAAAGACGTTCAAGCGAGCACTTCCCGTCACGATGATATTGAGGTTATCTGCTAGTTCGTCAAAAATACCCTTGAGTTTCTGCTTCCACAGCTTAGACTTGTGAATCTCATCTAAAACCAGAAGCCGACTCTCTTTAGCATGCGATAATTCAAACTCCTCTTGGACCATATTAGGCGACTTGGCCCAAAGCCTACGAAATGTGCTCTCATCCCAGTTCTTATAGACAAACTGATCGAATTCCTTTCTATAGCTTTTAGCCAAGGTTGTTATGCCAACTTGGCTTGGCCCGGAAATGAATGCCATCTTGTGACGATTGAGGGCTAACCCATAAATATCTTTATATAAATATCGATTCACTGGAGCCCTCCCATCCGACTATTTTCGGTATAGTCGCGAAAATAGTCAAGACTAAATTCGTGCCACTCGCGAATTTGGTCGCAGCGCAACACAAATTGCTGATTTAGGCAAAAGCATCTCTCGGATGATATTTGGCAAAGTCCGATTTGTAGAGCGATAAAAGATGGTTCTGAGCTTTGCGAACCTCGGCGTCCGATGGCATCGGGCTATCGAGCCCGAAACAGGACGCTGCAACTATACCAAGCTCGCAATTGAACATAAGGCCAGATGAGGCATCCTAGTGTCCGGGAGCAATGGCAAGCTTGGCAGTATCCGCCTCGACTGAATTAAATCCCGGCTCATCGTTGCAGGCGATCGTCTTGTCCGCGATCCTATAGTTCTTTCAGCTCCTCGGGGGTAATTCCCGTTAACCGCAAGATTTCGTTATCTGAAAGACCATTCTTTCTCATTTGTGTTACGATCTGCTGAATTAGCATCTGAC
>CAZOSN010000130.1:0-2283 GCA_964582405.1 uncultured Oligoflexales bacterium
GCGCCTCTTTATACCGAAAAGACATAGGTGCTGTTTTTCCAAGAAGATCAGAGCCTGCGCGGTCATCGGATTGCGTGCAACTCGTGGCGAGGCAAAGAACAATTAAAGGCAAAGCACGGAAGGGGGTAAAGGGGGTAAGAGTCGGGGTCATGATCTAGGTCCTTCAATCAATCTATTCTCGGGAGATCCTTCGTCGTTTCACGCCGCAGGCGACGGTCGCTGGTTCTTTCGCGATTGCGCTCATCTAGCACCTGGGGTCTACCAACACGAAACCAATCCTGCTCGATGCAAGAAGGACTCCAATTTTCGTCAGAACCACGCCTCGGTACGGTTAAAGCATTTGAGATCGAGTGTTTGTAATTCCACCTCTACCTCGTTCGCGTTAGGCAGCCCGCAAGGTCCAGACTCAGGACTGCCTAGGACCTGGACAGTGTCCATTTATTTGACTGAGCGCGGCCTAAGGCGGAATGACTGGCTCATAGATTCCAAATGAAAAATTTTTTTCCACTGGGCGAAGGGGCAAAGTGTGTTGCCATGCCATCAATATTTGCCTACTATCGGCCGTCCTTAAATTTGCCAATACGTAAGGGTAGAGGGATGAACGTCGCTATCGAACTGATATCCGCACTTAAAGCAATGCTGGTAAAAGTCGCCAATTTGCAGAATGTGGACCCAGAAAAAATCGAAGATCATCTTCCTCTCTTTGGCGAAGGCCTTGGACTAGATTCGATCGATATGCTAGAGATTGTTGTGCATGTCGAAAATACATATGGATTAAAAATAAGAAACGATGCTGACGGCCGCAAAGCCTTAGGTTCAGTTGCCGAATTGGCGGACGCGATCACCAAGCATCAAGCCCAGGTTCCCTGCCATTCATGAAACACGTTGAAGTCACCGGTATTGCCGCCTCGTCTGCCCTAGGTTCGAGCCTGGGGACCACGCTGGAGGGACTGCGACTTCAGAACAAAGTTTTGCTCAAGAGCCATCGTTTTGGTCGGTACGCCGGATTCAGCCTTGGCGAGGTCGATCAGACGGACTTTAGCAAAGAATTTAATAAGTTCGAAACTCCCAACCGCATGCTTCTCGCCAATCTATCTCGGCTTGCGCAAGCCACCCAGGTGTTTGATCGCTATCCTCCAGAAAAAATTGGCTTCTACTGCGGAACAACAACAGCAGGTACCGATGGATCCGAGGCGGGACTCCTCGCCTATCACGATGGTGGCCGCGCAAGCCGCCACCCAGGACTGAGTTTCCGGGAGCAGCCCGGAATTATCGATCGCGAGGTAAGGGCTCATTTTCCGATACGAGGGTTTGGCGCCATCCTCACCACCGCATGCTCAGCAGGCGCGCTTGCCATTGCCATGGGGCGGCGGGCATTGGTCATGGGTGGCGTCGATGCGGTGATCGTCGGCGGATTTGATGTGCTGTGCCCAATCACCATTGCGGGTTTCAATTCACTTCAGATCTTGGACGCCGAACCTTGCCGGCCTTTTTTGGATAGCCGCGCCGGGATAAGTCTCGCCGAAGGAGGCGCATTCCTGCTTCTAGAGCGACCCGGTGCTTTCCGGCCCATGGCGCGGCTAGTTGGGAGCGGCATGTCGACCGATGGCTTTCATATGACCCGACCCGATCCAAGTGGTCTAGGGATGCAGCTCGCGATGACCGAGGCCCTCCGCGATGCGGACCTTGTGCCCTCCCAGATCTCATACATCAATGCCCATGCCACGGGGACCGAACTAAACGACGCCACGGAAGCGCGAGCGATCCACAGCATATTTGGGGCTAGGGTTCCAGTCGGGGCGACGAAGGCTTGCCACGGTCATGCTTTAGCAGGGACGGGTGCCCTCGAGGCCGCATTGTCTGTCGCGTCGCTGACCGAGCAAATGATCTGGGGTTCCAATCAAGAAGCCAAGGGAAAACTTGCAGAACAGATTCACTTGCAAGAGACGGCTGAAAAATGCGAAGTGCACTCAGTCCTTTCGAATTCGTTTGGCTTTGGCGGCAACAACGTAAGCTTAGTGTTCTCGAGGGCAATGTGAGAGCAGGTCACTATTACAGCACTACCTGGTCAAGATCTGAGCCCAAAGCTCATCAACATGAACTGGCCCGCCGCATGTCGCCGCTCCAGCAGGCAACCCTAGAGGTACTCAGCCGATTTGAACAAACCGAGCCGGAGGCCTTTGACTATGCTTTCCGCAAGCTTGGAGCGCCTATTTATTTTGCAACAGCGTTTGGCGAGATTGATTCCCTAATAAAAATGTCCCTTGGGCTCTCGGATCGCGG
>CAZOSN010000130.1:2293-13214 GCA_964582405.1 uncultured Oligoflexales bacterium
AATTCGGTCTATAATGCGGCTCCAGCCTATTTCACAATTGTGAAAAATCTAAAAAATCCGCATATTGCGATCTCGCAAGGTTTTGCTTCACCCGATCATGCTGCCTACCTTGCTTTTCATCATATCAAAGCGAACTTTTATCCCTGCATTGCAATCGTCGCAAGTGAGGAGTCCTACCCTGAGGTGCCTCATGCCGAGGCAAAAAGCGAAATGTTTTTGTTGTTTGGCAAGAACCATCAGGGGCTGCTTACGGCGGACCTGACTCTGGACAGCTATGACTACCGGCACCAAGACCGCATGGAACCAGTCTCATCTGAGGTAAAAACCAACGAAGGCCCGAATCAATCGTGCGAAACCGAAACCCCAAATGGACCTCTACAATCAACCTTTTCGCACATTTTCGAGACCAAGTCCAAATCGCACGAGCGTCTGGTTCGTGATGCCGGTGGGGCTGAGCTGCGTTCGACCTGGCAGCGAAGTTACCCGCCGATCGAGGCACTCGTGCCACACCGAGGTCGCATGCGTCTTGTCGATGAACTGGTGAATGCCAAACAGGGACTGGTCCGTACACGGGTCAGCCAAGAATCGCCCTACTGGCAAGATGGGAAGATCGCCAATCACTGGCTCATTGAAATCATGGCGCAAAGTGTCGCTGCTGTCTACGGCTTTGGCCAATGGAATTCAACACCAGTCCCAAGACCTGGTTTCTTGGTAGCAATAGACGAGTTCACCTACTCAGGAGTAAAAACAAATCCAGGCGATGAGCTAATTTGTGAAGTGAAACAGACCCATGATTTGTTTCCCTTAGGGGTCTATACGATTCATTTGCGATGCAATGAAACCAGCATGGCCAAGGCGCGCATGAAATTCGTGACTGTCATTGACGAGCAAAAGGAGACCCACGTATTAAAAGAATCCTAGTCACCGGAGGAACACGCGGAATCGGTCGCGCCACGGTCGCGCTCCTTAGCTTTGCCACGCCCGATCCATTCGAGGTCGTTTTTACCTACAATACCAATTCTGGACTGGCTCATGATTTGGCTGCATCGCTGACAGCGCGAGGAGCAAAAGTCCGAGCGCTTAAGCTGGACCTCTCTGATCCAGAGGCCATCGAACTCACCATAGCTCAGGAGATCGCAGGCTGCGGTGGATTTGATGGCATCGTTCATAATGCGGCGATCAACGACGATGCCCCTTTTTTCTTTATGGATTCTGACCAATGGCGGCGGGTTATCGATGTCAGCTTGAATTCTTTCTTTGTCTTAAATAAGGCGGTCTTGCCTCATATGGTAACGCAGCGATGGGGCAGAATCATCACTCTGTCCAGCATCGCAGGTGAAGCTGGAAACCGAGGTCAAACCAACTATGCTGCCGCTAAAGGCGCGATCACCGCAGCCACCAAATCGCTGGCCCGCGAGGTCGCGGCTAAGGGCGTGCTGTGCAATATTGTATCCCCAGGCATCATCAAAACCTCGATGACTGAAAGCCTACCCGAAGCTGAGTTAAAGAAAATGATCCCGATGGGCCGCTACGGCCAGCCCGAGGAGGTAGCCTCGGTAATCGGGTTCCTTCTGTCAGAGGCCGCAGCATACGTCAATGGAGCCGTCATTCGGGTAAACGGAGGGCTCTACACATGACCCATCGCGTGGCGATCACAGGAATCGGGTTGACATCTCCGGCAGGACAGAATTTTTCGGAGTTCATGACCAATTTGTTTGAATACCGGTCTGCGATCACGCGATCGGAAGCGCTCGAAAAAGAGAACAGTCTACACACCCGCGTTGCCGCGGTAATCCACGATTTTGACGAAAAGCAAATTCCGAGACAAATGCGGCGATCAATGAGCCGCGTCGCTTTGCTTGCGGCGGACGCCACACAAAAAGCGATCACATCGGCAGGATTGCCCGATGATCTGATCACTCATGACCGAACCGGGATCGCCTATGGTTCGACCATGGGGGGAACATCGGCCTTGCAAAGCTATTTTGTAAGTTATCTTAAAAATCACAGCTTCGAAGGCATGCTGTCTTCGACATTCCTCCAAATTATGTCGCACACCTGTGCCGCAAATCTTGCGACATTGTTCAAAGTCCCGGGCAGGGTTATCGCAAGCTGCACGGCATGCGCAGCCAGCTCGCAAGCCATCGGCTTTGGCTACGAGGCCATAAAATTTGGGCTTGCCGATCGCATGCTCTGCGGGGGAGCGGAGGAGTTTCACGTCGCCGTCGCTGGCGTGTTTGATATCATGCGAGCAACATCGACCGTTTTTAACGATACCCCACATCTAACTCCGCGGCCATTCAGCAAAGACCGCGACGGGATCGTCGTAGGCGAAGGTTCGGGAACTTTGGTACTTGAAAACTGGGATCAGGCGGTGGCGCGCGGTGCCACGATTTGGGGCGAAGTGGTCGGGTTTTACACCAACGCCGACGGCCGCCATGTGACAAACCCATCTGTCGATGGCATGGCCAAAGCCATGAAAGGAGCGCTGGATTCAGCGGGAATAGGTGCCGAATCCATAGGTTACATTAATGCCCATGGATCGGGCACCACGGTGGGCGATATAGCGGAATCCAAGGCAATTTTTCAGGTATTCGGTGACAGGACTCCGACAAGCTCACTCAAAGGCCATTTCGGACATCTGATGGGCGCCTGCGGAGTTGTCGAATCAATCGCCTGCTTAGGCATGCTGCGCGAGCAACGAGCAATTGCAACGCTCCACCTCGATGAGGTTGATCCCGAATGCGCCCCAATCAATTTTTTGAAAGGTCCATCGAAACCTTTGACCAAGGACTATATTCTGAAAAATAGCTTTGCCTTCGGTGGGATTAACACCAGTCTTGTCTTTAAAAAAGGTATGTCATGAACGAACTTAGGCAACGGATCAATCAAATATTCATCAGCGTGTTCGAGCTCGACCCCGAACTTCTAACACCCGATGCCCAGCTTTACTCAGACTTGGGGCTTGATAGTATCGACGCGATTGACCTCGTTGTGTCCTTTGAGCGCGAATTCAAGATGCGCCCAGCCAACGAAGAGATTCGCGCCATCCGAACGCTTGGAGATGTCTATGCCCTGGTCGATCGCTACCACCAAGCGGCTCATCATCCATAGTTTCAGGTTCGGTTTGCCATTAACTACCCTTGCGCTTCTTTTCTCGGGTTATCGAGCAACCGCGACCGGTATCATCTTTATTTCCTCAGCTTTTGGCTTTTCTCGGGGAATGTCCTCTAGCCGCCGAATTATTCTGTTTGCCATGAGTCTAGTGGTAATGGGGATAGGCTTTAGATTTTTCGAAAGCTTCATGCCGCTCATGATTCCTGTGATGCTACCTTTGGCGTTCATGGTGCTTTTTTATCAATCGCTCCAAGGCCCCGAAACCCTGCTTGAGGTCTACACGCAAAAAATCAAATCCTTGGATTCGGATGAACGATCTTTCCTACGCATGATGACCAAGATGTGGGTTGTCTTCTGCGGCCTCAACGCCTTGATCGCCCTAGGAGTTCTCTTGATCCTGCCCGAACCCGATCGGGTACTGATAGCAACGACTTTGGGATCTTTACTCGTTGTCGGCATGATCGCCACAACGATCGTGATCGGTATCGGACGCCGGTTAGTGCGGCACGAAGGAGATGGCAAAAGCAAAATACTCTTTGTGTGCCGCTATGTCCTCGGTTTTACGATTTTTGGAATCCTGTGCGGCCTATTTGCGCTCGCTCTGCCTTTTCTCCATCTAATATTCTGGGGTAGGAAAGCGGCCCTTGAACGGTGCTGCCAAAGGCTGGTCAATTGGACTTTTCGATTTGTATTTTTCTATCTGAAAGCGATTGGTTTTCTCCAACTTGAAATTCGGGGACGTGA
The DNA here is from genome assembly GCA_964582405.1 of uncultured Oligoflexales bacterium. Classification (GTDB taxonomy): domain Bacteria; phylum Bdellovibrionota_B; class Oligoflexia; order Oligoflexales; family Oligoflexaceae; genus CAZOSN01. Next base: position 6,155 of record CAZOSN010000130.1, read on the forward strand.
TAATCTCGCGAGCCGCGAGGGCTTGTTGATCATCGCCAATCATATCTCGATGTTTGATATTTGCGCTATCCTCGCCATATTCCCAGGATGCTACACATTCATTCACCGCAAATTTTTAAAAATCTCAGTGATTGCTCCCGTGGTCTCAGCCTGTGGATTTATCCCGCTTGACCCCGCATCGCCTCAAGACCGCATCGACGGCCTCGCGGCTGCCAAGGCTTTGCTTGAACGGGGAAAAACAATTGTCATCTGGCCTGAGGGAACCAGATCAAAGGATGGACATCTTGGGGAATTTCAGAACGGAGCGTTTAAGCTCGCTCTCGAACTAGGCAAGTCTCTCACTCCAATTTTGCTGAGCGCTGATCCACCGGTATTTAACAACACCGACGTCTTTAAACCGCTCTTGCAAAAGGTCATTTTTCAAGCAACCATAATGCCAGCAATTAGGGTTGATCCTACCGAGAGAGTTTCACGCTCGGCCGTTGTTAGCCTGCGCGATCAAGTACGGGCGCACTTTCAAAAGTGCCTGCAGTCTACTAAGAGCCTGCAGTCTACTAAGAGCCTGTTTAAAAAGGCTCTCAGTGATCAACCATGAATAGACCACTGTCGTCTTCTGGCTAAAGTTTGCCTATCAAGATTCAGACTGGACTACCGAAAGAGGAGAAAGCTCTCCCTATAGAGAGCGGTCATCTGCAATTAACCCAAGAAGGACCCAATGAAACTTGCAGATATAGGGTTTTTCAAAATGCCAAGTTCGCTGGCAAGGCCTTTGATCGGTCTGGTATTTGGCTTTTCTCTGCTATCTGGATCGGCGCGGGCTGAATTACAAATGGATCTGCAAACAAACTTTGTCACTGGAGGCCTATTTAGTTTCAATGCAAAGTCATTAGGTTTTTTTGGTGTTGGGTCATCTTGGTTCAAGTTTGGGCCATTTGGAATGTTCAACCAGTATCAAAATAAATTTAGAGAGTTTGCAGCTGGCGGATATCTCCAGTTGGGCGGAAATGTTTTTATGCGCGCTGGGGCTGGAAAACTTCAGCAGGAGATCTATCAGGATACAAAAATAGGCAGCTGCGGGATCTTTATGGTTGGCTATCAATTCTCGTCAAACTTTATCATTTCACTGCCTTTGATTTACCGCCACACGGCAAGCGAAACCGAAGAAATCTCTCGGGTCGATAGCTACCCAATGCTTGGCATAACCGCGACACTGTTTTAGGAGGCATCGAATAGATGATCTGGTCCGTTAGGGTAACAGCCAAAACTGCATTGAGCATGGCAGGTGCCCTATTCTTTAGCATCAGCGCATTCGCGGTCCAGGAGCTGGATGCCACCTACGGCTTATCATACCGAAAAGCCAAGGACTCGGTCAGCGAGGATCAGGAGTATGGGGCGGGGATAAGGGTGCGGTATTCCTGGGTTGGAGACTCAGGGTATGGCTGGTTCGTTCATGCGAACAAAGAGTCCTCTTCATCAATTTCTGGCTTTCTGTTGGCCGGCAAGAGGTGGAAAAGCGGCTCGTGGTTTTTTGACCTAAATGGTGGCACTACTTATGGTGGGTATGCCTACGGCCCCGGCATGGCTCCCACTATCGGCTATTTTATAGGGAGAAATACCACTTTGAGTCTTGTCATCCCATGCCGATTTTATGATGCCCCGGCAGCCCGCGCCCAAATAGCCCCATACCTAGGAGTGGTGTTTTGAAACTAACTGGATTTTACCGCAATCTGTATCAAGCTCCTGATCAAGTTCAAGCTTCGCGACGATGGACACTTTGGGTTTTTGCGTGCGACTTATTGCTTGCGGCACTCCTGCCAGCCTGCGGCAACCTTGGCGTTATGTCCTACGATGGCGATGCCTGCGAGGGGTACAAACCTGCTAAAAGTTCACCTTACCGCCTACCCTATGCCGCAGGAACCTCGTATCAGGTATGGCAGGGTAATTGCGGGAGCGTGAGTCACCACGGCATTGCGAGATTTGCCTATGATTTGCTCCTTCCGATCGATGTCCCCGTGTTGGCTATGCGCGCAGGAACAGTCATATTCGTTAAATCCAGGGTTCCCGATGGTTCTTATGGCAACTCCTACAACGAGGTGCACATCCGCCACGACGATGGAACTGTCGCGCAGTATGTACACCTTAAGCAAAGCAGCAGCATGGTTTCGGAGGATGAGTGGGTTGAGCAGGGTATTCCCATCGCGCTCGCGGGTTCGAGTGGAACAACTCTTCCGCACCTCCATATCGACCTTCTAGCCAATGAGCATGCCTACGGAAAAACCATCCCTTTCAATTTCGAAAATACCGAAGACAACGAATGGGGGCTGATCGCAAACAAATCCTATACCGCACAGTAACCCACCGCCTGCCGCTTTGCTTTAACCCTGCTTTTAAGCCGCCGGCTGTTGCAAGGAATGCAGGGAGGAATGCAGGGAGAAATTCAGGGCGCCTCAGAGTTCACTACAGTAAAGCTCACTCGTCATCCTTAAGGGCCTCAGGCGATTCCGCGCGGTGGAAGCCTTGATAGCTGTTGGTATGGCGAGGTTTTTCTGCTGGCCACAGTGGGCTCGTCAGAGACAGTGCGCCATCAACACGCAGGGTTGCCCCCGTGATATAAGCAGCTGCGGGAGACAACAGGAATACGATGGCAGCCGAGACTTCGGATTCGGTTCCAAACCGCTGGACCGGAGGTTTGGTCTTTAGCTGCGGAATCAAAGATCGAACCGGTTCCGGATATCGATCAAGGCCGGATGAGGCAATAAGCCCCGGAGCCACTGCATTCACCCTCACGCCATAGGATGCCCACTCTACGGCAGCCGTGCGGGTGAAATTCTCCATTCCCGCCCGCGCAGCTCCTGAGTGCCCCATGCCTGGCATTCCTCGGAAATGCTCGGCTGTGACATTGACGATGGCGCCACCCGAGCTTTTTAAACATTGGTTGAACAGTTCGCGGGCTACCAAGAACCCTCCGACGAGATTGGTACGAACAACGGTTTCAAAGCCTTTTTGGTTTATGCTCGCAAGCGGAGCCGGAAATTGTCCTCCGGCATTATTGACCAACCCATGAAGAGGGCCAGCTTCTAATAGTTTAGCCAGGGTTACCGCAACTGCAGCTTCATCGCGGATATCCAAAACCGCAGAACTCGCCACTCCCCCGTCTTCAAGAATTTCCGAAACAACGCGGGCGAGTTTAGTCTCATCCCGCCCCACAATCACCACATGAGCTCCGAGAGCAGCCAATTCGTGCGCCGTGCACCGACCAATGCCACTACCGCCGCCCGTTACGAGAATGCGCTGGCCTTGAAAAAGCTGTGGCCGAAAAATGCTCTGATATTGGCCCATCTCCCCCCCCCATTTTACGTGAGTCATAAGGTGCTGATCGTAGCCCTACTGCGTTAAGTCGACGATTGCTGCGTTGCTTGCAGGGAAAAAATCCTGCTATGAGAAATTGATTTTTTCCCTGCCGCGCGCCTTGCACTCCCCGACTTTACGCAGTAGGGGTAGACAGGTAAGCAAACAAGCCGTTGCCCTTCCAATGCTTAAAACCAGTCCTGACCGAAGCGGCATGGCTGCGCAAACAGCTTGAGTCGAAAATCGTCCAGCCCTAGGTAGAGTCCTTGATTCTTGTCTAGATAGAGGTCGTCTTCGCTATAGTAGAGCGCCGCACAGTAATGTTTGACTTCGGTCGGAGCCAGTGTGCGCGACTCTTCTGCCTCAGGGGAGGATGGTGGAGTTTTGGCCACGGGAACGACCTGGAAATCGATCTTTTTCTGAACGCTGACCATGTACCTGCCTGGAGCCAAGTTATCCAGGCTGAAGCTCCCGGAATTCGAAACTCGGCGCTCCATAGCCTGGTCACCTTTAACATACACCTGGAAGTCGCTGGCAAAAGACTCATTATCCAATGTTTCGTTCAGTTCGATGGAGTAGTCGGCGGTGGCAAAGCTCGAACCATTGGGCAGCTTTGCCTGGATATGACTTACCAGGGCATTGCCCAGTTCGTCCGCGTCGAAATACTTTGTCCCCTCAAGCGAGACCTCGGGGGCTTTGATGATTCTTCCTTCGATGCAGGCCAGCCCCGGTTTAAATCGGCAGTGGACCGAGCGCGACGCATCATTGTCGGGTTGTGTAAGTGTTTGACCCGACTTATTCGCCTCATCAGCTACTTGCCGTTTGTCCTCAGGATAGTAACAAGAAGTCAGAACAAGCAAGCTAAACAACACCGATGTAATCTTCATGACGAACCTCGCTCAAAAAAATTTCTACCACCCTGTCCAGGCATACCGAACTTAAGACTTCATCGTCAATAAACTAATTCTGAAATTTATTGGGTCGAAGCGGCATCTTATCGAAATTTGGTTTAGATCGTTAGAATCAACCTGTGATGATTTGATCCCGAAGATTTTATTCGTCGTGGGCATTCCTAGCGCACTTGGTTTTGAACCACAAGCTGTCGCGCTGGCAACTTGCGCACTCCCAATCTGACTGCACGCTTCGGGCCTGTCCACAGAACGCTAATTTCCCCAAGTCCGGATTAGCATTGACGAAACTAAGTTGAGCCTTTATTCATCTTTCGCGATTTACCAAACATACGAATCACCTAGGAGAAGAGGATTTTAAATGGAGAAATTGGATCACTGGCTGTTCAAGCTATTCTGCTGCCTATGGCTCATAGGCGGCAGCGGACTGGGGTATGCGGGCGACTATGATAGTCACCTGTTCGTGAAGGATAAGGCACTGTATACGCTAGGTAGCGAATATGGCAGCGATTCCAAAAAAGTCTTGAGCGACATCGACGACGCGTCTGGACATCTATTTTTAAAAAACGGGACTCTTTATACGCTTACCGGTGAGTACAGCGAACAATACAGCCAGGTAGCGACAAATGTTACATCCATCGCGGGGCACTTCTATTTCAAGGGCACCTCGCTCTACAATATGGAGGACGAATACAGCAGCCGATCAAACCTCGTCACAACAGGTGTAACCGCGGTCGCAGGCCATCTGTTTCTCAAAGGCAGCGACCTCTATTCTTTGGAATCAGAGTACGGAAGCAAATTTAATTTCGTCACGTCTGGGGTAACCTGGGTATCAGGTCATCTGTTTCTTAAAGGCCGCGACCTTTATACTCTCGACGAAGAGTACTCAAACCGGTTTAGCCTGATAACAAGCGACGTCACGACTGCTTCGGGCGACCTATTTCTCAAAGGGCAAACCCTTTACACGCTCGATTCTGAATTTGACCTAGACTTCCGTGAAGTGACCGACAATGTAACCTCTTTATCGGGAAATCTGTTTTTTAAGGGAACCAACCTTTATACCCTGAATGGCCGTTTTTCGTCATATTATTCGCTAGTTGCAGATGATGTATTACAGGCTTTTGGCCACCTATATCTTAAGCGAAGTCAGACCTCCACCAACGAGCTGTATAATTTGGACGGCGAGTACTCCAACCGATCCAACCTCATCACCAATAACGTCTCGGCTATATCATGCGACCTATTTGTCAGGGGGACATACCTCTATCGGTTAAGTCAGGCCTATGGCGTTGAATTTAGCGCGGTGGAAAACGGCACCATCAGCTTGAGTAATGGGCCGTGCAAAAAAGAGCCTACGTTCTATTCAAAAACGAATTTCAAAGGTACCACCGGCAAATTGGGCATCGGATCCTACACCTTTTCTGATCTTGAAAAGCACGGCATTACAAACAATGATCTATCTTCGATCAAGATACCGAGGGGATTTGTCGTCAAAGCATACTCGGACGACAATTTTAGCGGACAATCCTGGGTATTTGGCTCGAATGCCAATGATTTGGTTCCGTTCAATCTAGCCAACCGTATCAGCTCAATCAAAGTTCAATTTGAAACACCCAAATTCGAAGCATTTCAGGACAATCAATACGCAGGTAAGCGAGCGGTTTTATTTGAAGGCAAGTATAGCCTTAAGATGCTTTCAGCTCTAGGACTCGACAACGATTCGATTTCATCATTTATCGTAGCACCAGGCTACTATCTCACGGTTTATGAGCACGAGGGTTTTCAGGGGAGATCGCTAACGTTTACCGCCAATGCCGATCGGCTCGACTCGTACAATTTTGACAATACCATTTCTTCTCTTATCATCTCACGCGATAATATTCCCCCAACCTGTCCTAATGGCCAACACTGGGATCCGTGGTTAAACCGATGCGAGGACGATCGGCATGATTGCGCTCCAGACGAACACTGGGATCCAGACCTAAATCGATGTGTTGAAGACGAGCACAATTGCCCATGGGGTGAGCACTGGGATTCATGGTTAAAGCGCTGTGTCGAAGATAGGCACGACTGCCCATGGGGTGAGCACTGGGATTCGCGTCTTAACCGATGTGTCGAAGACAGACACGACTGCCCATGGGGTGAGCACTGGGATTCGCGTCTTAACCGATGTGTCGAAGACAGACACGACTGCCCATGGGGTGAGCACTGGGATTCGCGTCTTAACCGATGTGTCGAAGATAGGCACGACTGCCCACGCGGCGAGCATTGGGATTACAACCTTAACCGTTGCGTCGAAGATAGGCACGACTGCCCACGCGGCGAGCATTGGGATTCGCGTCTCAACCGGTGCGTAGAGGATGACCACAACTGCCCTCGTGGCCAACATTGGGATTCGCGTCAAAACAAATGCGTTGCTGATCAGCCCGATTGCCCCAATGGACAGCACTGGGATCCCCGCAAAAATCAGTGCGTAGAGGATGACCACAACTGCCCCCGGGGCCAACACTGGGATTCACGCCAAAACAAATGCGTCGCTGATCAGCCCTTCTGCCCCAACGGCCAACACTGGGATCCACGCAGAAATCAGTGCGTCGAAGATGACCACAACTGCCCCGATGGACAACATTGGGACTCTCGGCAAAACAAATGCGTTGCTGATCAGCCCGACTGCCCCAACGGTCAACACTGGGATCCACGCAGAAATCAGTGCGTCGAAGACGAACACAACTGCCCCAACGGCCAACACTGGGACTCTCGGCAAAACAAATGCGTTGCTGATCAGCCCGACTGCCCCAACGGTC
>CAZOSN010000131.1:0-3879 GCA_964582405.1 uncultured Oligoflexales bacterium
TGCAGAAAAAATAGCGTATTTCACGAGGTTTTTAGAAGTAACTCCGAACAGACTCAAGGTAAAGGCGCAAGCATTAGAGCGGCTGCTGGGGGTGATGACCTTCGAGATGCGGCGGGTTTAGGCCGCCTTGAGATGGTCATTTACTTAAAAGAAAATGGCGTTTACTATGAGTACGAAGACAACTCGGCACTGCGAAAAGCGGCAGAAAATGGTTATGTTGCAGTGGTCAAGTATCTAGTAGAAGTAGGCGCGGATTTTACAGCCAAGAGCAACGAGGCGATTCGAAATGCGGCAGGAAAAGGCCATGTTGAGGTAGTCAACTATTTAAAGGAAGTGTACCACCAACAAGATATACCACTCCCTTCAGGTATTTAATCTTGTTGTGATCGATGCGACCGGTTTAAAAGTGTGCGGCGAAGGCGAGTGGAAAATGCGAACGCGCGGCAAAGACAAACAACGGACATGGAGAAAAATGCACATTGCGATCAACAGAGAAACTCACGAGGTCATCGCTGTGACACTAACGAAATGGAACTGGTGGGGATTTGATCTAGATACGATTGGGTCACATTGGAGTGAGGTATCTACGAGGCTTCCTGACCGTCGATTTAACGCAGTAAAGTTAGGCTTCAAATCAGGAACAAACGGATGAAGGCGCTAGTGCTCGGAGGGACAAGGTATTTTGGTAAACGCCTCGTAGAGAGGCTTGCTGCAGATGGCTTTGAGGTAACGATCGCGTCGCGGACAACCCGCTCAGGCAACCTTGATCAAAATATCACTCATCGTCAGTTAGATCGCAACATACCATCTACCTTGAATGCGATCGACGAAAATTGGGATATCGTATTCGATCAGATATGCAGCACCGAGGATCATGCTGCAACCCTTACTCAACTGTTAAACCACAAAATTGGAAAACTTGTATTTACTTCTTCAGCATCTGTCTACGAATCTGGACAAAACCTTGCGGAAAAGGATATCGACACCTCGGACTATCTGCAAGCTTCCAGCCCTCAATTTGAATACCGACGTGGCAAGAGACAAGCCGAACACATCTACTGCTACAATGCCTCCTTTCCTTCGGCGGCTGTTCGATTTCCTATCGTTTTGGGACCCGACGATTATACCGAAAGGCTGCTTTTTCACGCAGAACGAATTTTTGCAGAACGACCGCTTTTTTTTCCCAATTTAGATGCCAAGATTTCCTTTGTGAGTAGCAAAGATGCGGCTGACTTTCTTGTTCATGTGGGGAGGTCCGATATTCGAGGACCAATCAATGCTTGCAGCTCTGAGCCAATCGCATTAAAGGACTTGATATCAATGATCGAGGAGGTCATCGGGAAAAAAGCGATCATGGCAGCAGAGCCTTCGGCAGCTAATCATTCACCGTTTGGCGTTTCTGATCACTGGTATCTTGATTCCAGCCTCTCGACTGCGTCAGGTTTCGAGTTTCAACCGATCGAGTCCTGGATCATTCCGATTTTACTTGGCTACCTTCAGTTGATGCAGACGCGTGGTGTTAGATCATCCAATCAAGCTTATTTTTTTCAAACGACAGTTCAATGAGTGTCTACACCAAGGCGTTAATCCGAAGTCAAAACGCATTTTCTCGGGCACCCCACAGAACACAAAAAAATGTGAGCAAAATCTTTCGCCTTGAATTTTGTGGCTAGCAGGGGCCGAGTAGATGGTAGTTTGGGTAATCAGTACAGCGCTGCATTCTATTTCGCTCGTCAAGGTGAGCCAGGCCTGAGCTATGGGGATGCAAGATCTTTTGCCATGAATTTTGTGGCTAACTGCGGACGAGTCGGCGGCAGTTTGGGGGATCAGTACGATGCCGCGTTTTATTTTGCCCGTCAAGGTGAGCCAGGGTTAAGCAGTGATGGAGCAAAGTCCTTAGCCATGAGATTTGAAGCAAAAAACGGCCGAGTGGATGGCAGTTTGGGAGATCAGTACAATGCTGCGTTTTATTTCGCCAGCCAAGGTGAGCCAGGCCTAAGTTTTGATGAAGCAAAGTCCTTTGCGTTGGATTTTGTAGCAAATAATGGCCAGGTGGGTGGTAGCTTGGGCGATCAGTATAGCGCGGCTTTTTACTTCGCCAGCCAAGGTGAACCAGGCCAGAGTTCTGATGAAGCAAAGTCCTTTGCTTTGGATTTTGTAGCAAATAATGGCCAGGTGGGTGGTAGCTTGGGCGATCAGTACAGCGCGGCTTTTTATTTCGCTCGCCAAGGTGAACCAGGTCTGAGTTTTGATGGGGCAAGGTCCTTCGCATTAAATTTTGTGGCAAAATCTGGCACTGCACTACCTCCTACCCGACCGGCCTATGAACGCGTGATGAAGGCGGAAGCGTGTTAGGGCTGATGCCGCCTAAAGGAGTTGTTAAAAGACTCCAAAGCGAACTTCAGAAGAGTCATGAGTAGACGATCTTCAAGGAAGGAGGAATCCTGCTTCATCCTTCTCTTTTTTTCAGTCCGATTATTACATTTGGATTCTAGGTTTGAATGACGAACGATCAAAAAAGTTAGAGACGAGCTTTGGGCGCAACATTCAACCTGTAAATTCCCGTACAATTGCTTCTACTTATACGCCCTTGATCAACGAAATAAAAAACGTTCGATAAATCAGTATTTTTAGTATTGCGTCTCAAGGACGATTTTATTATCTGATTCGTACTTCTTCGCAATGAACCTAAGAGAATGAACAAACATGGCTAACGTGAAAAACTTTCACCTGACTTCATGGATTTTTTCGGCGATTTTTCTTATTTCGTGTAGCAAAGGCATGGATTTAGATCCTTCAAAATCTAAAATTGTAAATGGCAATCCTCCATCCGATCTATCCAAATTTCATACAGTGAAACTGTATAAATTTTCAGAAGATAAGTACGAATTAAAGTTTTTTTGTTCAGGAACCCTAATCCATGAACGCCTTGTCATGACCGCCGACCATTGCCTTGATGCGGTTAATCCTGCTGAGACTAGCATTCGCGTCGGCTTCCCTTACGATAACAATGGCCTTAGGGCCGAAGAAGTCTATCTGCCCGTATCGCGGTTCAGATCAATGATCCAAGCAAACATCGACTCAGATTTTAACTTTGATATTGGCTGGATTGAATTGGCTGAACCAGCGCCGACTCCATACACGCCTGCCGAAATTTGGCGCGATGGGAGTACGCTTTATGAAAAAGCATCCGAATTTGTGCTGGCTGGATTTGGTCGCACAGGAGGGAGATGCAAAGACTGTTCCGGTCAATTGTTCGAATTTAATGCGTCCCTGCATGCTCCGGTTTATGCCGCAAATCACGTCATGTCTCTGATGGTGTTAGAGTCTAAGGAGAGTCATACTTGTCGTGGCGACTCTGGTGGACCAACCTATGCTCGTGTTAACAACAAGTTCTATGTGGTCGGCGCACTGCATGGTAAAAATGATATTTTTACCCCAGGTTTTTGGGCGGATGATGAATCAGGCTGCCAGTCAGTTACCAGCTTATACACATTCGCTGGATCTTTTGCCGACTGGATCGAATCAAGTTCTGGCTATAAGTTGCCGCTTGATAATGAGAGCAATGCGCGGGTTCTGAGCCAAGAATTGCAATCTCCCAATGAAACATTAAACTTTAGCTCTCTTCGCGAATGGTTTAACTATAACAACTATATGGATCCAGCTTGGTTTACCATATATACACTTAAAAACACCCTAATCAATAAAATCCATGATGCTGACGGCACCCCCAAGCTCGATCTTTGGTTAGATGATCAGAAAGTTTTAGATTATATTGAAGAATCGAAACTAGATGAATTGCGTCTCAATTTTACTTTAGGCGTGACGCCCTGGCTAGCCCCCATGGAAAGCAACCTAAACCCATTGAAACAATTTCAC
>CAZOSN010000131.1:3889-13095 GCA_964582405.1 uncultured Oligoflexales bacterium
GATCTGCAATATTTTACCGGAACGAATCTCAATCTTACCACCTATGATGACTTGCTTAATTTGCCTCAATTAGAGGAACTCTCCATATATCAATCAGCAGTTCCTAAAGATGCCGCATCAGTTGCGCAATTTGCCAATCTAGAAAATCTTGAGATCTTGACAATTCAGGACGTTAATCTGACAAGTTGCCCCCTTAGTAACCCAGACGCTCTCTGCTCCTTTTGGTTAGGTAATTTTTATCCAATTGATGCAGATGCCAACCCTGCGGATGAACCATCCAATTGGCAAACAGTTGCGAACAAGATTCCCGACCAACTCGCACGAATTGGCGTCACACCAGAACACATGGATCAAGTAACCATTTACGAACACACTGATGCCTCTAGTAAGGGGAGCATTGCGATCGCCACTCATCTCAAAAACTTTGAGTACCTTGGTCTTACAGGTATCCATACCGCACTGTTTGATGGCGATGGGCGACTAGTTGGAGTGATACGCAATCATATTGAAAACGAAATGGATAGTTACATAAAATTAGGTGGATTATGCCGCGCGGGGGCGATGCTTTGGGATCCGGAATTGTTAAAAAGAGACGGTAGTGCTACTTCGGGTATTCATATGTGTTCATCTTCAAGAAATAAAACATTTCTTAACCTGAGTGACACCCAAGATGTTGACCTAGCGCCGTTCAGCGCAGTGATTTACCCCTACGAAAAAACCGATGCAGAAAAATTCTTAAAGGGTTCGACGATCCTCCCGCCTGAACAGGTAAATACTCATATTCTTGATTTCATAGGAATGAAGAACGAAAAAGCCCGAGCCGAGCTTGCTCCACAATTGCGCGAGCTGCTAGAAAATTCTGAGTATCCGTAATTGCGAGTCCTCAGCTGGAGTTCAGCCTTCCAGATCATGCCTTAACGAACTCGGAGTTGACCTCCATGAGGCTGGTTTTGGAAAATACGGCTTCTAGGAGAGAGTTGACCTTCCACTTTCGATAAATCTTGATCCAATAGTGTTTTCGAAATTGCGCCCGTATGTATTTGAATCAATCGGCGACTTTACGGGGCGCGCGAGGAACACTAATTTTGCCGGCCTAGCATTGATGGTTGTTAAACGCGAGCATCAACTCTTCTATAGCGAAGGCATAAAACTTGGATTTCCTCACCTCCTCAGGGGGCTACATACCCGGACATCTTTAGATGCAATCAGAAGATTGGTCCCGTGAAGTCGGTGCATCCATAATAAAACTATCCTTTACAAACAATGGCACAGCCGACTTGCTGCCAGTCTCGATAATTTTAATAGGCGATTTTCATCAAGATCTTCGGGAATTTTCAGATCCGGAAAATGCTGCCCCCAAATTCCGGGAAAGTACCTCTTAATAGCTAAAATTAACCCCCATAATGCATCACGAAGGCGACCTTCAGGGGCGCTATCGATTGATCGGCGAATAACGGTGACTAATTTCATTGTAGAAAAGTCTTCGGGAATTTTAGGAGTCTCACCCGCTATCGGCAGCCCTACTGATCTTAAAAATTCCCAGTCCTGCTCAGTCTGGTGAAAGATCAGAGTAAATCCTAATACGTGGCCTAAGGAAATAAGTGTATTAAGCGAGGGATTGCCCCTGCCAGTTTCAAGCTTTTGTATGGAGGGCAAACTTACTCCAGATGCAACGGCGAGTTCAAACTGTGTCAGCCCCATTGATTTTCGCTTTGCTTTTAGATCTAGCATCATCTAAGAATCTCCAGCTTGTATTTGAGCTTTAGAAGTCTTTGCTCAAGTCCGGGCCGATTGCATTCTTTTAAGCAGCCTTCAATTTGGGTTATAGCTTTGTGGGTATCGATAGCTTCGCCTGTCTTTCGAGCAAAATCAATCATTCGTAGGCAATCTTCCTGATCGCTTTCGGAAAGACGGTTTATTTTCAACCTCAAAAAGAGATTGATATCTGGTCGATAGAAGGTGCAATGCTTACCACGATATACTTCTACAAGTGAGCTTTGCCAATTGGGAATCTGATATACAAAGAAGGCCGCAGCTTGGTTGATCGCTTCGATGGGCAACCCAATGCTCTGAGCAATTTCCATTAAGGCTAGATAGTACTTAGTGGCTAAGTCTTCTCGCAAGCTAGCCAGATCAATGTCGATGGTCGTTCGGTAATCAATTCCGACTAAATGGAGGACTGAGCCTCCTAGGATTAAAAATTCGCCCGAAATGGCAGCATCAGCTCTTTCAAAAAATTGTTGAAGAATCTTTTTGGAAATCGCTTTCAATGCCCCCTCCCCTTTGAGCTTATCGGAAAATAACATAAAATATTAAGCGTAATTAAATAGTGATCTTTAATGGACTATATTTATTAGTAAAAATTTCGAATAAAAAACGGCATGGCTCGGTAACGTGGGTGATGCCGGCAAATAAGGAGCTGCCGTTTGTTGCAAGCAGATCGTGCTTCCACCAAGCAGTATCGCCGCAAATTATAAGAACGGTGTCTGCGGATTCGAGCTGATTCCCAATTGGCGCCTTATCTCAATGAATAAACCCGTCGATCACCATCGAGATATTCACTATTCTGCTGTGTTTTCACTGACTCGATCAGATGCTGCAATGCTACGAGATCAGATCCTAAAGTTCATTGCACTTCAGAGAAAAAAGATTCAAGCTTCGGGAACTGAAGACCTATATGCCTTCTGTTGCGATTGGATTTCTTTTCCGATCGAGTAGTTTCTGAACCGACGTTTGAAAGATCCTTCACCTCTCAATGTTATAAAATCTGCAATCCCCATAATGTCGAGTATCTGCACGGCTATCCTAAAACCAACCGAAGACACCATCGGCTCCGCAAGGGCCAGGGGTTCTTGTTTCATAGGCCAGAGTCCGCTGAAGCTATTCATGAATCTTTGGATAACAAAGATGGGAAACTTCAACTCAACACGGTTGCGTAAAACGCTTGAATTAATCGACCTGATTGAGCATGCTTGATCTGGAATTTTGTGCGGATAAAATTTCGGAGGGACGGCCATGGCTCAATATTTTATTACGGGCGCCAATCGGGGCATTGGACTCGAGCTTGTTCGTCAAGTTTTAGCGCGTGGTCACAATGTATATGCCGCATGCCGCAATCCAGATGGCGAACGAGCGCTCTGGGAAATTGGCACTGACTACCCCAAATCGCTGACTTTGGTTCGCTTTGATGTTGGTCAAGATGGAGAGGACGATCTGGCCAATACTGTACCGCGTGATGAAACGATCGATGTTTTGGTCAACAATGCAGGGATATTGGCTGAGCATTCCTTGGGTATCGAAAGCTTAGATTTAAAATTGATTGAAAAGTCTTTTCAGGTGAACTCGATCGGACCGATGCGCGTGATCCGGAAACTGCTTCCCATGCTGAAACGCTCAAGTCATGGCAGGATTGTTCAGGTGACAAGCCTTATGGGATCGTTAGGGGATAACAAGTCCGGTTACGCCTACGGGTATCGTATGTCGAAGGCGGCGCTTAATATGCTCAATGTGTCGCTTGCGATTGAATTTCCAAATATCACCTGCGTGGCGCTGCACCCAGGTTGGGTCAAAACCGATATGGGCGGTTCCGCCGCGCCGCTCTCAGTGCACGACAGCGTCGAAGGCTTAGTTGATGTCATCGGTGGGTTGACTCGGGGGGATTCGGGAAAATTTTTGGACTACCGTGGTCGAGTTTTACCGTTTTAAAAAAGAGCACCCCGAGGTCGGATGTTGCGTGACGAGGTTCCTGTCACGGGATAGCTCTCTGACCAGATCAAGCCCGAGACATTCATCAGCTGCACTTTTGCAGGCTCTATCGGAGGTCACGTCGGTGCCGAATATATTCACTCCGGTGATGATATTGCCCGCTGTCGCTAGATCCGCATCCCCTGTCCCGGTGTTGTAGAGCCCCGTCGATTGGCGACAAAAAGCTTAGACAGTTCCAAGTTTAGTTCTCAGACGGAACCTAGAATGATGTTTTTCGAAGCAGTTCCAGGTCGGCAAGGAATTCATGGATTTTTTTTGACAGATGAGCCCTTTGGTCGGAGTTTAACGATTGGTTGAGGATTTTTAGTTCGTTGATTAACCGCGCAGTTCTTGCGTCGCGGTAGGCAGCGTAACCGTGTGGGTCGGTTGACCCAGGGTTTTGGACCCAATTCTTGAGAAACTCCGCCATGGCATGGGGATCGTGAATTTTTTTTGCTTCCCTTATAAAGTCCTGCTGGGCCAATTCAACTTGAGCCAAGTCCGATTCGAGGGTCCGTTTGTCAATGAAAGATGCATTTCTAAGGGCTTGCGCCTGTTCGGATTTGAGTGGACCAGTCAACTTACTCATGGAATCGATATGGCTTTTCTGGTACTCGGCAAAAGCTGCAGCGAAATTGGCATCGGACGTGTTAGCCAATGCGCGCTTCTTGGCCTGCCTATCAGCGAGGTGCTCCTCGAGTTCGTGCCATTGATCTTCTTTAAGGGTTGTCAGGATTTGCGCGCTGTCATCAGCAATGTGGTCAATCAGCTCTAGCCAAAGCTCCCTTGGGATTGTCTTGGCATAAAGAACAAGATTGTCCTCACTCATGGGGCTACTAATCAAACCCGCGAGTCGGGTAAGGTGATCCCTTATGACCGGGATCATATGAATTTGAATCCATTTGATCTGAGTCACGACTTTTTTTCTGACCAAATCTTCTTGCTCTTTGGTGAGGTCAAAGTAGTCATCGATTTCGTGCACAATCAGCCAATCGATATGTTCAACGACAAGGTTGCGGAAGCTGCAGCCGGAAATGATAGTGAGAAAGCCGATGGTGACGATGAAAATTCGTAATATAAAACTTCTATTCCCGAGCATCGTCACTCCCTGCATGTGAGGACAGATTACGCCTTAAGTCGCGCGATCAGGCGATCACGCTATCACACTGTCACTTGAGACGAGGGAATTTCGTCGGGTTGCGCTCTGAGACAATAGCATAGGCATAGTCAAACATATCCTCAGCGTTTGGTTTTGAAAAATAATCGCCATCCGAGGCGTAGGCGGCCCTATGGGGTTGAGCGCTGAGCGTGCGCGGCATCGCATCAAGGAAGTCATAGCCGCCCTGTTCTTCGAGCACCTGCTGCATCATAAATGCTGAAGCACCTCCAGGTACGTCCTCATCGACAAATAGTATGGCCCCGGTTTTTCTGAGCGATTTTACGATAACCCCGCGGATATCAAAGGGAAGTAGCGTTCGGACATCGATAAGCTCAACAGATACTCCCACCTCTAAAAGCCGAGCCACCGCCTCCTGCGCAATCCGAATGCAGGCGCCGTAGGTCACTAAAGTCAAATCCTCGCCCTCGCTTAGAATATCTGGAACGCCAAGCGGTATTCTGAACGATGTTAGGTTTTTTGGTACTCTCTCTTTTACCCGATAACCGTTTAGAACCTCGATAACTAGGGCTGGGTCATTGCAATCCATGAGCGTGTTGTACATACCTGCGGCCTGAACCATGTCGCGGGGGACACAAACATGGATACCGCGCGCGCCGTGAATCAGCGTTCCCATTGGGGAACCTGTGTGCCAAACCCCTTCGAGGCGATTGCCTTTGGTGCGGATAATAACGGGCGCGGCTTGCCCGCCGGCGGTTCGATAATGGAGAGTTGCGAGATCATCCGACATGATCTGAAACGCATAGAGGAGGTAGTCGAGGTATTGTATATCGACGATTGGCCTGAGACCCCGAACAGCCGCGCCGATTCCCTGGCCCAGGATCGTCGCTTCGCGGATTCCCGTGTCGGTCACCCTAAGCTCTCCATACTTTTCTTGCAGCCCCTCAAACTCCAAATTCACGCCGCCCAGCTTGCCGATATCCTCGCCGATTATAAACATGCGAGGGTCCCGTGCTAGATGATGGTCAAAGATCTGCTTGATAACGACTCGGCCATCGACGGACTCAGAGTTATCGTCGAACACCGGTGGAATGCCTTCTTTGATCACCGGTGACTTGGAGCCTTGAGATAACAGATAACTGCTGTACCGTTCGTTATTCTGCATATGATACTCGTGGCAGAATGTTGCCAGAGACCCTTTAGTTTCAAAGGATTCATTCCGCAAGGCAACCAAGCATTGCCTAGCGCAGGCCAAAATCGAGCGGCGTGCGATATGAGGATTTTTGGCTAGCTGAGCCAGTTGGTCCTTCACCTCGGGATACTTGGCTTGAAATGGTTCGAGAAGTCTGATTAGTTCGTCGCGTTCGCTAAGGATAGGCAGCCGGTAATCATCCCAGGCCTCGAGCCGCAGCCTATCCACCTCGGCGGTTGTTTCTTCTTCTAACCTCTTGAGCGCCGCGTCCGTGCTTATTCCGGTTTCGATCATCCATTTGCGCATCCTGGTTAGGCAATCGAAGTCTTCCTCGAATTTGAGTCGGTCTTTTGATTTGTAGCGTTCATGGCTACCGCTGGTTGAATGGCCTTGGGGTTGCGTAAGCTCGGTCACATGAATGAGCGCAGGTGTGTGGTGGGAACGGGCTTTTTCGGTGGCTTGCTGGTATGCTGCGACCAACTTGGGATAGTCCCACCCGGAGACTTTGATTATTTCAATGCCATGCCCATCCTCTTCGCGAAAGCCTTCGAGGACTTTCGAGATCGACCCCTTGGTGGTCTGGTATTCGTTAGGCACTGAGATTCCGTAGCCATCATCCCAGACACTGATAACGATCGGCAGTTTGAGGACGCCGGCCGCATTGAGGGTTTCCCAAAATAGACCCTCGCTCGTGGAGGCATTGCCAATGGTGCCAAAAGCCACCTCATTGCCGTTTTTTGAGAACTTATGATTGTCGCAGAGATCGGGAATTTCGCGATACAGCTTCGAGGCGTAGCCGAGCCCAAGGAGTCTTGGCATCTGGCAAGCGGTCGGCGATGCGTCGGCGGTGCTATTATACATTAAAAGTTGGTTTAGCCAGAGGCCGTCCTTATCTAGAAATCGGCTAGCAAAATGCGCATTCATCTGGCGCCCGCCCGAGGACGGTTCATGCTCAATGTTGGTATCCGCATAGAGCTGCGCGAAGAATTTCTTGATGTTCGACGCCCCGACTGCAAACATGAACGTCTGGTCGCGGTAGTATCCTGCGCGCCAATCACCGTGTTTGAAAGCGCGAGCCATGGCAAGCTGAGCGACTTCTTTGCCATCCCCAAAGATTCCGAACTTGGCTTTGCCCCTGAGTACCTCTTTGCGACCCAAGAGGCTTGCAGCCCGGCTCAGAAAACCGACCCGATAATCGGCGATGATCTCGGCAGCTGGCAGATTGATGGGGCTAGGCTTGGCCGAATTTACCTTGCGATTTGCCATATTGGACCTCTTTGGGGCATGAGTCGTTCCGTTCGAACCAATCTATCGTTCGAGCATAAAATTTTCCAGTGTCCATTCGCAGGCGAATAGATAAGATTTTTGTAACTAGCTATAACTATTGATAAGAGTCTTCGTTTTGGGTGGTTTTTACCGCAAATCTGGCCGCTTAGGTGATACTAAAGTTTATAGCTTTGGCACCAATAGCCGATACGTGTTTAAAATTGCGATGCTTGGGGAGTCATAAGTGATATCTGCACGGAAAATCCTGATAGTTTCGGCAGTTCATGACAATGTCGAATTGATCGTTCGCTTTTTGAAACCTCATGGCCTTCAGCCAAGCAGCGTGCTTGACAATGGCATGGCAGCTTTGGAGTTATTGGCGCGCGAGCCCCATGATCTGGTACTGTGCGACTATCAGCTAAAATTGATGAACGGTTGGCTGTGTGTCAAAGAGATCAAATCTTCAGCAAAGATCGCGAATGTTCCAACGATCCTTTTCGGACGCGAAAAATTGCCGGACGACAAGGCATCGTTCGAAGAGTATGGCGTCGTGCGCTACCTGCAATTTCCGACGACGCAGGTCACGTTTGATGCAACCCTGAATTCGACTTGGGCCGTTTTTAAAACCTCGGGAACGGTTGAATCCAAGTACACAATGGCCAAGAGCGCGCTCATCAGCGACGCTAGCACGGATGCCATCGAACTGTATGGGGAGCTGAACCACCTCACGAAGTCCAGCTCGCGGAGTTCGATTGGTCTCGCCCAGGCCTATGAGCAAAACCACGAAAATGCCAAAGCTAATGAGGTCCTCCTCAATGCTGCGGCTAAAGGTGCTATAACCCCGTCTGGTCAGATATTGATGCTGTCGCTGCTTTTGGCACAGGGCAGACATCCCGAGGCCAATGCCGTCGCATCAGAGCTCTACAACGCCAATCCGGGGCCGTATTTTTTCCTCGAGGCTGTCAAGCTCCTGCACATGCATAAATCTTTTGTCTTGGTAGAGAAATTCTGCGCCAAGGCGATTACGGAGAAATACCTGATCGGAGATTTCTGGCTTTTTCAGGCGCGGCTACTTTTTTCAAACAACAAACTCGAACAGGCACTTCAGATTCTAAATGATCAGGAGGAGATATTTGGTCGAAACCCAGAGGTATTCAACCTCAAGGGCACGATTTTCAGAAAGCAGCAGAATTTTGGCAGCGCTTTGCACGCCTACCAGCAGGCGATGAGGTTGGCGCCTACGGATGTTAAGATTTTCTATAATCTTGCCATGTGTAATTTGGAGATGGATGACGAAGTGACAGCAGAAAATCATCTCGAAGCGGCCCTCAAGATTCAACCGCATTTTAACCTTGCTCGCAATATGCTGGACGATATTCGTAGGAAAAGAGCGTCATGATGGATCCTGCGCAAAATTTGTTGGACGCTCTGGATGAGACGGCTCATTCCGCGATCAGCATCACAGCCGTTGTGGAACGGCCTACGATAGTACGCACTCTTGAATCGCTCCGGATTATCGACGGTGCAATCACGGTAAACCGCGTGTTGCACGAAGATGTCCTCAAAGCGTCCTCCTCAAACGGTGTTCGCATACTGCTTTATGAGTGTCGGCTTGTCGAAGGGATGCAGGATCTTAAGTTGCTCAACGAGATCCGCATGGCGCGACCAATGTTGCCAATTCTCGTTATTAGCGCTTTGATTGAGTCGGAGTTTCTCCTGCTCTCTTACCAGCAGGGCGCGAGCGATGTAGTCTCTGATGCCATTGAAGCGGCAGTCCTTGCGCGTAAAATTCATGCCTTCCATCTGTTTTCGGATGCGGCTGCCTTGGTCGAGATTCAAAATAATCAGATGGTCGATACCATGCAGGATCTACGAGGTGTCGAGAAT
>CAZOSN010000132.1:0-11498 GCA_964582405.1 uncultured Oligoflexales bacterium
TTATGGATACTTCCCACGAACTGATTCGACGCATGAGACTGGTCGATCAAGCGATATGGGATGTCGAAGAAGGGAATTTGGATGATGATGCGGCCTCTATTATTGGGGACATCCTTAAGGGCGACGAGATGGAAAGGGTCGATACCGATGCGCTCTTGCATGCCTACGAGGAGTATCATCCTGATATTCTCGCGCTGGTCTCAACCGACGGTGTACCTGGCTTGCTCAATGCGGCTCTTGGCGGACAGATTAGACTCGTCGGTTCGCCGGCGCACGAAATGATCGATGACAAGGAGTTTTGTCTCTATGTTGGACGATTGATCGAGTATTATCTAAAAGAAACTCCGATCATCACCAACATCGAAGGGCGCAGCTTTAGAATTTTTGATGAATCAGGCAAACCGGTTCTAGACAAGAACCTTCTAGATGCCGTATTTGAAAATCCCGAAGCTCAAAAAGAATGCGTGATCAAGCATGTCGATGGGCGTGGCGGCACTCAGGTACTTATCGGAAATAAAGAAGGTCGAGCACAATTTTTGGCCCTAAGAGCTAAAATCATTGCTGAACCCAGCCACTACATCGTTCAGCAGTATGTCCCGATTTCCCAAATTGATGGCATGATCTGCGATTTGCGCTATTTTGCTCATGTCGGTTCTGATCGGATCATGGTATCGAACATGCCTTGGGGGCGAGCGGCTCCTACGGGAAGGAGCAAGGGCAAAGTCAATGTCAGTAGCGGCGGGCTCCATCAACCCGTTTTTGTCGCGAAGGAATCAAAATCTGCCACGGCGATGGAGTTGGCCAGAGCTTCAGCGCCTCGGCCGTACCGTCGGGCTGCAGCCTACCGCGCTCACCAGATAACCTACGTTGACGACAATTAATCAGTAGTTTCATACGCTTAAAGCCACCTTCGCCCCAGTAGAATTGCCCGCTTTATTTTTTCGGTGGCTTGGGCGGCTTTTTCGCAGGCTTCTTGTCTTTTTTATCCTTACTGGCTTTGGCATTTTTTTGCGTGGCCTCGGCGACGTCATCGCCTTCTTCCGCATTGTTGGCATTCTCATCATCGACGACCGCCGGGACGTCTTTGGCTTTCTTGGGTGGTTTTTTGTTGGGCTTGGGCTTTGCTGTCGCAGCTTCAGCCAGGAGTGGATTTAACGCGAACATGAGAATCAATGATCGTATGAGTATTTTGTGCATTATAGTCCCCGTCGATGAAGTTCTGACCTGGATATCGGCATCTAAATAATGGGAATAAAACACCTCAAAAGGAAAATTTTTTTCCCTATCTCGCGTGCGATGTCCTAAAATAGGACAAACATTCAGCTAAGGAGTTTAATATGCGGGTTTCGCACCTTTTAGGCGCTTATTTGTTTGCGGCCGCAAGCCAAGCCGTGGCGATGATGCCAAATCTACCGAAATTGCCTAAGACTTGCCCAAACTTGATCACGGGCGATGTAAGCTTTACTCCGGAGGCGTTGGGGAAGGAGCGCAAGGTTAGGATTTGGCAGAATAGCGACCATTCAAAGCTTGGGCCCTTGGTATTTTTCTTTCACGGGATGGGCGGATCACCTGATGACGCTAAAATCGTTCTGGGCGAGCAAGCATTTCAGGAGATCATCGATGCCGGCGGGATGGTGGTTGCGCCTCACTCAGATGGCCTTGCCTTCGCCTGGTACCTTGTGCTTGGCACCGAGCAGGACGATCTTTTTGTGGCCGACGATGTCGTAAGCTGTGCTGTCCAAAACAACGGGATCGATCCGGAACGCATATATGCCACGGGATTTAGCGCCGGGGCACTTCATGTAAGCCAAATGGCTTTCCTGCGGTCGGATTACCTTGCGTCGGCCGTGATCTACTCGGGCGGGTTTTTAACATTTAAGTCCGAACCCAAAAACAGCAAGCTCGACCACAAATTTCCGTTACTCATGTACTACGGTGGTGCCAATGATTTTGCCTTTGTCAATTTTCGTGACACGACGATGAAACTTGTCGCCAATCTTAAGAGCAACAGGCACCCCTATGTGGTCTGTAATCACAACAAGGGGCATAAACTTCCCAACGCGGATGGCATAGCGTATTCGATGGAGTTTTTGTCGGGACAAATCTATGGCGAGGATGCTGTGATACCGGCACCTATGGATTATTGCGAAGAGTCGGCATGGGACTGATAGGAATGGCCCAGGACCATCTCAGTCTAGACCCTGTTCAGACAGGGTCTGGAACCTCGTCCAATAATAAGTTTTTCCCGATGAATGGTCGCCTTGCAGGCCCCATTGTGCTTGAAGAAGCGCTTCCCAATCCTCGCCGTAGCGCTGCTACGACTGTGGTTGGAAAACGTTTCTTCAAACCCAAGCTGGACCTACAATTCAGTCATTCATCGGGAAAAACTTATTGGACGAGGTACTAGACGTGCAGGTTAGTAATTGTCGATTTGATCTGGATCTTTGTCAGCCAAGTGGCGTAGATCATCGAGGCAGCGATCTTCACTGCCGCTCTTGTCAAAGCCAGAGACAGCAACCAGATATTCAAAGTAAGATATTGAGGACCGAAGGCGGTTGCGTTCGCCCTTTACCGCGCCTGAATCGTTATCAGGTTTTCGCAGTTCTTTGGCATACTGATCAGCTCGGTTTTCGATGTCTTTCGCAGCGCTATTGAGTGTTTTCCTTGAAGGGTTGTCTTTGTTTTTGCTTTTGTGATAGTCGCTGCGGAAAGCGTTGACGAAGCAATCGGTGGAGTCGTTGATCAGATCTGCAAAGCGCTGTTCGCTGGTCGAGGCATGGCTGCTGGTCGCGCAAAAGCCAATGCTAGAGATAGCCAGTAGCAATACGTTTAGTTTTTTCAAGTTACTCTCCTTACAATTGATCATGAGTTCTGAGCGCGATTGCGCTTATAATTCCATGCCGGGTCATTAGCGATGGGCCGCATGATTGTCAAGGTTTCATTACTGGCTCATTTAATTTTCTTCGAGTGACGTGCTTCATCCTGAAAAGATAGCACTTTTTTGGTACGAGGTTTGCGATGGGTCAAGGGTGGCATGCATTTCGCGGCTCCTTGATTGCCATTCTCTCGCCTGGGAATGGTGCGATCTGCTAATAGGCGGTCGAGCTGATGCAATACAGCCGGTAGGACTGATCGCAGGTCTGCGAACCGTTGTCTATCCAGGTGCTGTCGGTTGCTGTGGGGACTGCATATTGGCCATTCGTGCCATTGGTATTGTCAGTCCAGTCCGAGCAGTAGTTTGCGGCGGCGGTGCCGTTTGAACCTGTCCCGGTCCAAACATAGTCGGTCGCGTTGAGCGCCGCGCCAGTCTCCGTGTATTTGATGGCATTGCCCAGCGTTCCATCCCAGAGGTCGGCGTCGCTTGTCGCAACAATGTCGCCTTGGGTATTCTCTATCTTGCCTGTTATGGTCACTCGGCCTGATGCATCCGTCGTTGACGTTGAAAGCAAAGCCACCCAGGTTTTACTTGAGACGTTGGCATCACCCAGGGCATCGCAGGCGGCATCGGCCGAAACCAAATCAATCGCGTTGGCGGCATAGGTTGCGGAGGTTGCAAAAACTTTGTGGGTTAGTCCATAGGCTCTCACTCCCGTTATTGCTTGGCTTGCGACCAGACCATCCGCATCATAGGTGCAGAATCGATACGAGAATGTTCCTGCGGCAACCCCGGTGGCATCAGTGAATGTGTCGTCGCTGAAGGCCACGTAGGTCTTAACCACGGTATCACCTCCGTCAGCGCACGAGGCATCTGGCGCGGTTGAGCCCGCAACCCGTCTGACGACAAGTGAGCTGTAGAATGTGGTCGTTGCGGGAAAATCCACCGTCACACTGATGTCGCCGTCGGCCCCAGCACCGGGATTTACGGCGGATACGGCAGTGAGCTTGTGCATGATTCGATTTACGCAATAGAGCCTAGCGGTATTGTTGCAGGTGGTGTCGGCATTCGCCCAGGCTGTCCCGGTTGTGGAATCTGCAAGGCCGGTTTTTCCCGATACCCCGGCACCGTTTGAAGCAAAGCTCGAGCAGGTTTTCCCACTAGAGATTTCTCCCACCGAACTTGAGCCGGTCCACACGGCCACCGATCCAGCGGAGGTAGCGGTCTCGTCAAATTCTATGGCGGCATCAAGCGTGCCATCCCAAAACGTGGTATGACCCGCCGCAAGCTGAACTGGTGTTCCGGCAAAATTATAGACCCGCCCCATAATAGGTACTGCCCGGGCGTCGAGACTTGACGAGACGAGTGCAACCCAGGTCACGGTGTTGTCGATCGTATTGCCGGCGGTCTGGCACAAAGAATCCGCACCACCCGCGCCGCTTAGATCGCCGTCCACAGCGGTTGATGTTACAAAAACAGTGTGAACCTTGGATGCCTTGATACTCGTCTGGGTATCGGACGATGTCGGGTTGCCTGCCGCATCGTAGATGCAAATTCTGTAGCTGTAGACACTGTCAGGCGTAAGCGAACTGTCGGTCACGACCAGCGGATCCGTTGCGAAATTGGTGACGTTCTGCACCAGAGTTCCGGCTGAACAGTCTGCCGGGGCCGAGGTTCCACTATCCCTGCGGATGTGGATATGGTCATAGTTATGCGCCGCGGGAAAATCAAGACTGACATCGATGGCGCCGTTGGTGGAACTTGAATGGGTGGTGATGCTAAGACCGTCGAGGGCTGCTTCGCTTTGGGTGTCGTAGACGATATTCGAACTGGCATTGTAGGTGATATTGCCCGCGTCATCGGTTAGTTTTACGCAGACTTTAAAGGTTCCTTGGCCTGTGAAATCGGTCGAGCTGCTCTTTGGCATGGCGCCAAAGGTGAGGTTGCCATCGCAGGTCGTGGCAGTCGTGACCAATTTGTAAACCGAGCTCGTATAGCCTGAACCTGTTAAATTGTTAGCAAGGTCGTTGTTGTTCGCGCTCTCGGTCGCGTTGATATAGCCGTCCGCGGCATCGTTGGCGAGGCTTAAGCTCGTGAAGACAGGGTAGGTCGTATCAAACACAAAGGCCGAGCTGGCTCCATAGGCGGTGTTTCCGGCATTGTCTGCGAGCTTCACGCACACCTTGTAGCTGTCGTCCGCGCCGAAGTCGGCTGAGTCGTCTTTCGGAATCGACGCGCCGTAGGTGAGGGCAACATCGCAGGTTGTGGCCGAAGTGACGAGCTTATAGCCGGTGCTGTCCTGGCCGGACGCCACCAGGTTTGATGCAAGATCGCTCGATGCGGCGTGTTCCGTGGCGTTGATATAACCGTCGCTGGCGTTGTTGGCAAGTCCGATCGATGTGAAAACCGGGGCAGCGGTGTCAAGCACGATGCTGGAACTCGATCCGTAGGTGGGATTTCCGGCATTGTCTGCGAGCTTCACGCACACCTTATAAGTGGCATCGCCACCGAAGTCGGCGGAATCAGATTTGGGTATGGCGCCATAAGTTAGACCACCGTCGCAGGCCGTTCCCGAGGTGGTCAAAGCATAGCCGGTTGAATCCTGACCGGATGCCTGAAGGTTGGTAACGAGATCGGTTGAACCGCTGTGCTCTGTGTTGTTGATGTAGCCATCGGTGGCATCGTTGGCAAGGTCAACCGAGGTGAATGTCGGAGCGGTAATGTCGAGGGTGAAGGCTGATGTCGCTCCATAGGCTGGCGTGTTGCCGGCATTGTCAGATAGCTTGACACAAACTTTGTAGTCGCCATCCCCGGCGAAGTCGGCAGAATCCGATCCAGGCATGGCGCCGTAGGTGAGGTTGCCATCACAGGTCGTAGCATCGGTTGCGAGTTTGTAGGCCGCAGTATCATAGCCCGTTCCTGTAATATTGCCGGCCAGCGCATTTGAGGTGGCATGCTCGGTGATATTGATATACCCATCCGTCGCGTCGTTCAGGCGATCTAGACTAGTAAAACTGGGGGCCAAAGTATCGAGCACAAATGTCGAGCTTGCGCCATACGCCGGTGTGTTTCCGGCATTATCGGTTAGCTTGACGCAGACCTTGTAAGTACCATCGGCGCCGAAGTCGCCTGAATCAGATTTGGGCATGGCGCCATAGGTGAGGAGGACATCGCAGGTTGTGGCATTGGTGACGAGCACATAGGCTGCGGTATCGTAACCTGAGGCGACCAAAGTGTCGGCTAAGTCGGTGCTGGCGGCATGCTCTGTGATATTAACATAGCCATCGCTCGCACCGTTGGCACGAGCGAGGCTGGTAAACGACGGAACCGTGATATCCAGGGTAATCGTGGCGCTGGCATTGTAGGTCGGATTGCCCGCATCATCCAGGAGTTTGACGCAAACTTTATAGGTGCCATCGCCCGCGAAATCCGCGGAATCACCAGTAGGAATTCCTCCATAGGTTAGGGCGCCGTCGCAGGTTGTGCCACTGGAGACAAGTTTATACGTCGCCGATGTATAGCCCGAACCTGTTAGGTTGGTGACCAAGTCGTTGGACGCGGCATTTTCGGTGGCATTGATGTAGGTATCGGTTGCATCGTTGGCAAGATCGATCGAGGTGAACACGGGAGCGACGGTGTCAAGCGTTATCGATGAGCTTCCACCGTAGGCGGCGGTATTGCCAGCGTTATCCGTGAGCTTGACGCAGACTTTGTATGCGACATCGCCCGAAGAAAAATCTGCCGAATCCGAAGTGGGCATCGCGCCATAGGTGAGGTTGGAATCGCAGGTGGTGGCGTTGGTGATGAGCTTGTAGGCGGCGGTATCGTAGCCCGCTGCTTGGAGATTGGTCGCTAGATTGTTCGATGCGGCGTTTTCAGTAATATTGATGTAGCCATCGGTCGCGTCATTAGCAAGATCGATGCTTGTAAAGCTGGGTGCAGTTAGATCTAGGGTAAAATTAGACGTCGAGCCATAGGCCGTGGTATTGCCGGCATTGTCGTCGAGCGCAACGCAGACTTTGTATGTGCCATCGGCACTGAAGTCCGTTGAATCGGAGGTTGGCATTGTCCCATAAGTCAGCGCCGCATTGCAGGTTGTGCCCGATGAGACCAATTTGTAGGTAGCCGTATCATAGCCCGAACCAACCAAGGTCGATGCGAGATCGTTCGAGGTGAGATTTTCAGAGACATTGATATAGCCATCAGTTGCGTCGTTGGCGAGTGCAAGGCTTGTGAAACTTGGAGCAGTAAGGTCGAGCGTGATCGTGCTAGATGCGCCGTAAGCTGTGGTATTGCCAGCGTTGTCGGTTAGTTCAACACAGACCTTGTAGTCGCCGTCGCCAGCAAAGTCTGCCGAGTCATTGGTTGGAACCGTGGCAGCATAGGTGAGTGCCACATCGCAGGTGGTGGCCGAACTGACAAGCTTATACTTTGCTGTATCGTAGTCTGATGCTGTGAGGGTTGAAACCAGATCATTGCTGAGCAGATTATCAGCCACGCTGATGTAGGTGTCGGCAGCTTCGTTGTCAAGCGCGATACTGGTAAAACTTGGCGCCGCCGTGTCGACCGTGAAGGTCGATGAGGTGCCGTAGGCGGTGGTATTGCCTGCGTCATCAGTGAGCTTAACGCATACCTTGTAGTCGCCGTCACCGTCGATGTCTGTGGTGTCGGAGGTAGGGATCACCCCGTCGTCGCCGAAAGTTACCGAGCTATCGCAGGTTGCGGAATCGGCAATCACAGAATAGTACGAATGGTCTTGGCCCGAGGCATCGAGATTTTCAGCAAGGTCATTGGTCGCCGTACGCTCCGTTGCATTGAGGTAGCCATCTGCTGCATCACCCGCAAGATCCACGCTGGTAAAGGTGGGGAGAGTGGTATCAAGCGTAACGATATCGCTCATGCCATAGGTCGTGTGCGGTCCATTGACGAGTTTAACGCAGGTGGCCCATTCACCATTGGCCGAACCGATCGTGTTGATAAGAGGAGGAGTCGAATTTGTGTAGCTTAGGCTCGAGGAGCAGGTGACATTTGATGCGTCGTAGAATAGATCGGTGTAGGTGGCCGAGGTATAGTTCGAAGCGGTAAGCTCGGCAAAAACATTGGTTGAGGAGTTTTCGCTGGCATTGATATAGAGATCAGAAGCCTCGTTGGCCCCCGATAAGGTGGTTAAGGTGGGAGTTGGGATGTTGACTAGGATTCCATCAGACGAATCGGAGTAGTCAGAAACGTTTCCCACCTTGTCGATAACCTTATAGCGGGCGTAGTAGGTGACGCCATGAGTCCCTTCGAAGCTATAGGTTAGGGCCGTTCCAACATTGGAGCTAAGGGTGTCGCTCGCATTGGCGGAAGTCCCTATTTGCAGGTAATAGCTCGCCACTCCCAGGCCGTCGTCGGCGGCTTGGGGCCAGGTGAAGGTAACAGTAAGCGTGGTGGACGAGCCATTGTCGCTAGGAGTTTGCGGTTTTGGAGGTGCTTTGGTGTCGAAGGCGATAGTTTCAAAGGGGTTCGAATAGGGAGAGGCATTGTGCGCCTTGTCGATCGCATAGAGCCTTGCATAGTAGGTTTTGCCATGCTCGCCGGTGAATGCGAACTTGGTCTTGTCCTTGATGGTTTCTACAAGCACGTCGTTTTTTTGCGGGCCAGATCCGATCTCGATCGTGTAGCCGAGGAGTGCGATATCGTCGGTAGAGGCCGGCCAAGAGTAAGTGTAGGTGGTGGTGGTATACATCAGCACGGAATCGCTCAGGGCGCTCACCTGAGGGATGGAAGGAGCGGTGGTATCGACCACAAATTTCATGGGTGAGTTGTCAGCTTCGATAACACCGGCGCTTGAAATAGGCGCATACACGCAGGCGTAGTAGGTTTTACCAGAGACAAGGTTCAGGCCCGCAGTATCATATTTGAGGCCAATGACCCCTTGCTTGCTGAGCAGAGGAACTTTGCAGCCTTGGTCTGTCGCGACCACGACATCGTATTTCGTCCCGCCCTCGGGTTTGGTCCAGGTGATTTTTGGGTTTATGTTATTGATGTATTCACCAGGGTAGGTGATCTTGAAGGCGTATTTTCCGTTCTTGGATGTCGTGGTGTCGGTGCCTTTTTTGGCGGCCTCGATCGCGGTTTCTGTCTCGGCCGCGGTTTTGTTGACGCCCCGATTTTTGGTCCCCGAGGCGGTTGGCACAGTGGTCGGCTCGCCCTGAGCGGTGTTGGCGCTACTGGACGAACCAGACGATGCCCCTCCGCCCTGGCTGCAGCTTAACGCTAGCGCCAGCAAGGTGACTGAGAAGCTGTAAACGACCAAAGTCAAAGGGTCTAGCCCTCCTAATTGTGACAAGACCTAGTCGTCAAGAATCGGAGCCAACTTTAGATATTTTTTCTTTGGATTTTTTTGAAAAAAAAAGTCTGCGAGAATCATTGGTTATCACTTGGGGTTTCGCGCATGGGCGCCTGAATTTTTTTCTTAATTTTGGTCCCCTTTGCGGATTTTGAAAAAGCGCATGGTAATGCGCGCCGCAGGCCTTTGATCCTTGCCATTTAAAATAGGTAAAATTTGCAGAAAAATATTTAGTTTTCACTGAATTTTGCCGAAGAAGCATTGTCAGATCGATGAGGTGACCCGTGAACCGTATCGTGAGGCTTATCAAATTAATGACACATAATGGGTACGCGGCCATGGTTCTGGCCGTTGCGGGTTTGGTTTGCCAATGTTCAAATTCTGGCTCCAGCGAGAGCGCGACTGGTACCGATAGCGGCGAGACGGTTGTCATCGTGCAGTCCAAACCGCAGTCGTCCGATGTTCCTCAATCCACAGAAAGCCTCAATGAAATTGTCGAGGTCAATCACTATAGCGCGACCTACCCTCTTGGCCTGGTTTTAGCGGTTTTCCCTGAAAAAACCGATGATATGGGCAGCGTTGATCAGCAAATAACCGGAGACACGAATGTTTTGCTCGGCGTCGGGGATTCGTGCGAACCAAAGGCGCTAGCCAAGGCTCGTTCCAAAACCCCGCTGACCTGTTTTACCGACAATAGCGACATGCTCTACCATGTCGATGATCAGGGTGTTAAAAAAGGCACGCTCGATGGCACCGACGCCAATGGCGAACCATGCCTACTTACGGCGATGCGCGAGCGAAGCTTTAAAATCATGGATCTTGCTCGCCAGAGTCTGGGTTTGGTTCAAGGCACGGTGTGCGAATTGCGTAAAGCAGGGTTCAATAATTTGCCGAATTCCGGTGAAATTTTGGATATCGCTGAGGAGGCGGGCAAGAATCTACCTTTTAACGGCACAGGAGTCTCTTCTGCAACCGTAACGCGCTTAGGGGAGCATGGATTCAAGCCTAAATACCGGTTTGACCTTTATTACAAGCTCGCCGACGGCTCTACTTTTGCCGTTCATTTGGTTCATGTCCCTCAATCTAAGAGCGATAACGCGACGTATAATGGTACCCTATGGTTCTCGCTCAAAACCAACAAGGCCGAGTCGCTTTCCGAGCCGTTGGATTGGTTTGCGAGCCTACGATATGCGCGCTATCTCGATAACGATCACTACATGAGCCAAGGGGTTTTGGTAGGGGCAAAAATGATTGCAAGCCTTGGCGAGAATGCTTTTTTGGTTGATGGCTCTTTGGATCTCAATCCGAACAGCGACTCCAACGGCAACTTTATAGATCCCGAAACTGGAGATTATTTTACCCACCCAGATAAAACGATGCGGGATATCAGCTTCATTACTTTTGATCGCGATCATGGCCAAGGTAAGGGAGTTGTTCAATACTGGTTTAATCCCAGGCAGTCTTATTTGGATCCCGCCAAAGGCTTTGTCGTAAGCTATGAGGCCCCCAAAGACCTCCTACCGGGCGGCTGCGTGTTGGCGGGAACCGCCTCATTACGCTCGGCGGATTTGCTGAGCATTCGTAAGTCGACCAAAGAGAAAGCCCCACTCGAACTCAAAGGCTTTTATCATCCGGATCTGCAAACCGATGATGTGACGCCATGCGGCCTAAGCTCAACCGATTTTACGTCTGATTCGACGGGAAACTATCTAAAGAAAGTCTGCGCTTCGATGACGGTTACCTGGTACAAGCCGACAGATTCAAGCTCGAGTGCGGCGACCCACTTTTCCAAGAAAATGTGGGGCGATCGCATCATGCGGCAATGCTTTCGACAGACCAGCGGCGGAACGTTCAAAATCGACACTTCGCTCACGCAGTCGAGCTCTGGCTACGACATTCTTGAAGCTGCCAAACTAGGCAGCAAGAGCATCACGCCGCCGCCTCAGTCAAAGCTCGAGGCCATCACCGTGCAATGATGAGGTCTAGTGTATCAAAACCAGCCCTTAGCCGCCGATCTCATGCATATTCTGTGAGACTTCCGGTAGCCTATGGTTTGGCTTGAATTTTAGAAGATCCGCCAAGATTTGTCCGGCGCAGGCTGATCCTATGCGCATTAATTCCAGAAAGCGACAGTCAACGATACCCTAAGCTTTCGCATCGATCGGCCGTATTGTTCCGTGAGGACGGGCTGTTTTTCTAAGTCAAAGTTCATAGCGGTCGCCAGAGCCAGAGGGGTAGAACTTCACCTTGTTTGTAGTTGCCCGGAATCAGTTCGACAAATCCTGCGGCGTT
>CAZOSN010000132.1:11508-13005 GCA_964582405.1 uncultured Oligoflexales bacterium
AAAATCTCCAGAACCTTGCGTGTTAATCGGATTAGCGCGCACTGTGCCGAGGTGATCGACCCGCACAGCGACCGGCGCAAAATAGGTCATCGGTTTTGTAAATTGAATCCCAGCTTCGAGCGCGGCATGAATAGGATGGAGACTCGACCCGCAAAATCGAGCGAGGCTTGGCAAAACATATCGGGTAGCTGTGATCAGCGATGAGTTTGGATTTCCCGGCAGCCCAAACACGAGCTTGCCTCCACTCCCTGTACCAAACCACATGGGTTTTCCTGGGCGCTGCGCGACCTGGTGGAAAGCTTGAGCAATACCCAGATTGGCGAGGGCGGTGGGTATGAGATCAAAGCGCCCCATCGAGACCCCACCCGAGAGAATCGTGTAATCAAATGCAGCCAGGATTTCTCCAAGCTGTTGTTCGATGGAACTTGGGTTATCCATAAGGTGCCAGTGACGGATATCATTTATTCCGTTCAACTTGAAAAGCGAGGTGAGCGCCGCGGCGTTGGAGTTCCGTATTTCGTGCCCGGCTGGTTTTGCGTCCACGGGCACGACCTCATCTCCCGTTGTGACAAGCGCCACCGAAGGGGCGCTGAAAACCCCAGGTCTTGCTGCGCCCACGGCTCCAAGAATACCCTGCCGAGGAGGAGTCAGGACATCCCCCGCAAAAACCAGTGGTTTACCTTGATCCGCATCGCTTGCGCGGGCATGAATATTGAGGCCTTTGCTAAGCTCAAGGCCATCGGGAAGTAACGCGGTGTTGTTAGCTATGCTTATGTCTTCATAGCGCACAACGCAATCAGCACCTTCAGGAAGGATGGCGCCTGTCATCACCTCCAAAACGCTATTTGCTCCGGGCAGCCGCAGTTGGGGGGCTCCTGCTTTTTGTAATCCTGCCACGGGGAAGACTCTTTGACCGCCAGCGTAAGCGGCAAAAGAGAGTGCTATGCCATCCATGGCGACCCGATCAAAGGGTGGCAGTGGCCTATCAGCGAGAATGGGATCAAACAGCCGTGCGCCAGTAGCCTCGTCAAGCGGCACGGTAACTCGCTTGGCGCGGGGTGTTGATTCCAAAACAATTCGGGAGGCAACTTCGACGGAAATCATGCGCGCGAAAAAATCCATTCGTAGAAGAGTGACATGCAGCTAGTTGCTGGCACCGGACATCGGCACCCAACGTTATAACAGGCAATGCCTAACTCTCCCAGACACGAATAAACTTACCATAACCAAAACTTTTTATTATTTCCTCTTAGCCAAGAACCAATCCATCGAGACCAGGCGCAGCGTTTTCAAGGTTCTGCACAAAATCATCAAGTCCGAGCTGAAACCGATTATTGGTCTCTGCTAAAGCCTGACGACCGATCAGGCACGGATGCTGCCTTGGAATATCAAAGAAATTTTCGATCAAGTCAAAAACGATGGTTGGCGATATCTGTTGGACGTTTGGACTTACAAGAGCACCTCCACAATCGAAGAGCCGGCATAGAACCATTGATC
>CAZOSN010000133.1:0-6386 GCA_964582405.1 uncultured Oligoflexales bacterium
TCAGCGGCCATTGGTTAAATTTGTCGACCAAGAGCAGTGGAAGGCGTTCATAAAGGACGCTCACGCAGGGGAGTAGTCTCACCGACGAGCCTCCTCCTGGATAAATCAATAATTGCCAAAATTATTTAGGTTACTCCGTCACGGAACCGGAGCACCTAGGGGTCCCACCTCGCGGATAGCTGACGCTGCAATTGACCTTTATAGGTTTCGTAGGAAAATTAATGTAACCACCCTTTAGGTAATTTCCAAGAATTGCTACAAATTTGATTGCATCATCATCGACAAACTTTTTTTCTTCATTGTTGGTCATAAATGTGATGATTCTTGAATTATCGGAACCGGGATGTTGTGTGTACCTGAAGTTGTCCAACTGATAGTTAGAAATACCACCATCGAGATTTGAGGGGTTCACGCCTAGTTTTTGAAGGACATGTACCACGCCTTCAGCATCCTTTTTGCTAAGCTCATAGACCTTCGGTTTAGGAAGGAGGCAAGGATCTTGTGGTCCACCGACACGTGAACCTCCGTCTTGTTTTTTTTTGGATTGAGAACGGGTCATCATGGGATGAACACTTTGATTAACGCTAAAGCCTTGTCCTAACATAAAGTTTCTCCTGGAAAATCATTTTTTTATAGATAATGGAACTACACTTTGATCGTTGTAAACAATAAAATGTTTTTTGTCAAGTAAATGTCAAGGAAATATGGATTTAAAACGTATTGAGAAATCACCAGTAGCCGACCAAGCAATTGAGCTTATCTGAGAGCGAGCACGTTGTTTTAGGGATTTTTCTTCAAACTATTCCAGGGATTTTCGATGTTACCGGTTTAACTATCTCCATTGCTACGCGCGGATGAACGTATTGTGAAGATTAGCAAGATTTGTGGCCGCTTGTTTTCGCTCCGCGCCCTCGATCCCCATATTCATAGGCGAAATTTTGGGGATGGTCGCGGAGCGAGATGTTGCTCCTCATAGTTCGCATAAGCTCAGATTGAGACGACAGCGTTTAGCTGTACGGCAATGGCGGTCAGAATCACGCCCATGAGTCTTGTCACCAAGTTGAGACCAGTCTTGCCTAGTACGCGGAACAAATAAGGCGAAGAGCGCAACGTTGCATACGCTATCAACATGACGATGGCGATGGTTTGTTCATCTTCACGAACCCTGCTCCGCTCGGCTCTGAGCTGATCGATCCCCAAAAGTAGGAGCAAGACCCCTCCAGCAATCTTGAAGGCAGGGATCGTGATGCCAAACAGATTAAAAATGCCCATCCCCGTCACAGCGAATGCAGTAAGGATCACAAAACTCAAGATGGTAGCTTTACGACAAATATGAATTTTGTGCTCGGGTTTATCGCGTTCTGTGATGACGAGGAATATGGGCACCAAGGCGAATGGATCAACGATCACCAGGATCCCCACCAAGGACGTGACAAACAATTGCCAAGAAGCGGCTAGCGAGGCGATCATGTGGTTTCCTTGCAAGAGGGAACTTTTTCCTTGACATCAAGCGTGATCGAAGCGCTCATAACATTGGTGTCGTGCTCATCATAAACATGCACGACTAGAGTGGTCAAATCTTCGCTTGAGTCATTATATAGGCAAAGAAATCCGGTTTGCCAAAAATATGATCGTATGCATTTCATGATTAGAGAGCATCTCATAAATGAACTGCTGTAAGATAAGCGTGACAGGTGCTACACGGTCATGGTGAGGCACCCACTTGTCGCTCTTGGTTTACCACGATTCATTTATCAGATGCGCTCTAATCTCCCCCAAAGAAACGCTGAAGTACAGGGCCGGAAATTTTTTCGGAAACCTGATTTGTTTGACTATATAATGTATGGTAGACAAGGCTGGCTCCACGGCTCTGCTCTTGGAGCATGTGTCTTGATGTGCTGCCCACTTTGAAGAGCAAACCATGGTGCCCAAAGATCTGTTTTCTGAGCATGCTGCATCCTACGCCCAATACCGTCCCACTTACCCGCGGGAGCTATATCATTACCTGCAAGGTCTCTGCCGTGATCGCGATTTAGCCTGGGATTGCGCTACGGGCAATGGTCAAGCTGCGGCTGAGCTTGCCAACTACTTCGCCAAAGTCGTCGCAACTGATATTAGCTCTGAGCAGCTAGCGCAGGCTGTGGCACATCCCCGCATTAGTTATCGCATCGCTTCAGCCGAGCAATCGGGGCTTGAGGCGAGCAGCGTGTCGCTTATCTCCGTGGCGCAGGCCTTGCATTGGTTTCATCATGATGCCTTTTTTCGCGAGGTTGAGCGGGTACTAAAACCAGGCGGGGTTCTTGCGGTTTGGTGCTATGCGCTCAACCTTGTAAGCCCCGAATTCGATGCGGTGGTGTTGAAGCTGTACGATGAAGTCTTAGCTGAATTTTGGGAACCCGAGCGTAGGCTGGTTGATCAAGGTTATGCGTCGATAAAGTTGCCTTTTGATGAAATCACTCCGCCGCGCTTTGCCATGCAGTCGGTGTGGAACTTGGGGCAGTATCTAAACTATTTGGAGACCTGGTCTGCCGTGCGCAAGTATATTAAGGCGAAAGGTAGAAACCCGGTGAGGGATCTCGATAAGGCATGGCTTAAGGCCTGGGGTAACCCGGCTCAGAAACTTAGGATTTACTTCCCGCTTTATCTACGCGTGGCCGTAGCGCCTTAAGCAGGTCCATTGGATCCAGCTTTATGCGGCCCTTGGAACCCCTTTGAGTCCGTAGGTATTTCAAGGCTCGTTTGACTTTGGCTATTAGTATTAGTTGGTTCTAAGAATGACCATAGGATCGAATTTAGTGCGAACTTTTTGTTTCAAAAGTCAAGACACAAACCTTAATAAGGAAGACTCGATTCGGTTGTGCAGGGGAGCAAAAGCAAGCAGTGGCAACCCGTGGGCTTGTTATCAAGCAACAAACCTAAACAAAGATGAATCGATAAACCTGTGTCAGGGTGGTGACATCGCTGCTTGGGAGTGCTATCATGCTACGAATTTGAACAAGGAAGACTCGATTCGGTTGTGCAAGGACTCCCATTCAGGAGCCTCAAACCCCTGGGTATGTTATCAGGCCACAAGCCTTGATAAAGAGACATCCATTGCACTTTGCCAACTTCGAGAGATTTAAAGCCAGCAAAATCTAAATATAGGAGGCCGGCTCATTGAGCGGGTAGCTCTTCGCAGCTAAATTAGCTGGCATGCGGCTCATCAATCCAGTTGGCTCACGGGGGCGTGTTATCCGTGGCGCTGCCGACGGGCTCCTGCTGATGCTTTTCGGTATGCTCAAGACCGGTACTGTCTTCGAACTGCCCGCGCACGCAGACTTGCGGCACGGAGCGAATGACTAGCAATTGTCATATGTCATTAAAGTTTTTGGTCAAGGAGCCGATAACCTGCTCAATCAAATTGTTTAAGAAAATTAGAGTCAAAAAAGAGTCAAAAAGATTGAGATATGAAATAAAGGGAGAGATGAAGATGCATCGCTCGAACTACGGGATTTTAAAGTACTCTTCGTTTTACTTTGCTTTACTTTTAGCAGTTTGCTCATGCATTAAACAAGCGCCTTGGGCCTCGCAAAATAAAACAACTGATTCACAACCTCCTGAGCCTGGTACTAATGAACAAAGCAGCTCGGCGACCAAAGAACCAGAACCCGCAATAGAAGTAACGGAGATTGAGAATCCGAATTCTCTAGATTTTGGATCTAAGCCTTACAAATTTGGAGATTCGACTCTCAATTTGACAGAAAGCCCGGTAGTGGAATTCGAAAGCGACGAACCACATGTGTTATTGCATTTTATATCTGAGGATGGTGTCAATGCTAATTACTTCGGCTTTTCCGTTGTGACGCTCAATGATCTAAGAAATTCCAGCGAGGATTTAAGCCTTAAAAGCAAAAAAAGTAAAACAAGTAAAAATAGCAATCAATCCACTGAAAGCGGGAAAAGCCAAGCGCCTAATCAAGGAGGTCAACAAGAAGCAAACAGTAACAGTGCTCAACAATCCACTACACCTAATCAAAGTGAACAATCCCCAGCCGACATTATTGCTGCTCAGAATCGCTCTTATAACGAAAATATGACAGCTTTTTTAAAGGAGCGACGCGGATTTGATGAGTTATTTGCAAACGCTGAGGGTTATAAATCAGCGAGATCTGATCGACAGACTGCAAGAGGATTCATGCGCTTCTATGCCGTTGGCTCTTTTGCAAACGCTATAGCTGCCGGACTCAGGTTTGCTACATTTGACTATTTTATGGCGGGGCTTCATACTTTTTTTGCTGTGTCTTTGGGAAAAAGGGCCCTTTCAAATGCCAAGGACGTAGGAAAAGCAAGTGAACGAAAAGACAATGCCAAGAAAATCCTAACAATGGACTTTAAGATGACGCGTGAAGAGCGAATACAGCTACGGAAACTCGACCTTGAGCTATATGATGTCGATGGTAAACCCAATCCGAGTGGTAGCTTTAACCGAGAAACCATTAACTTTTTTAATACAATACTTGATCGTCAAAGGCGAGGCTGATCCATCCGATGCCTATATTGAAAGTAACGAGGGCATGGAAACGATGCACAAGGTCAGATATTCCCTAATTTCCTTGGGTAGTGTTGTTTGGCCTTTGGGCGAAACTGTAGACTTAACATTTAGAGCGCATCTCATAAATTATCTCAGGGTCCGTAGGTATTTCAAGGCTCGTTTGATTTTGGCTATTAGTATTAGTTGGTTCTAAGAATGACCATAGGATCGAATTTAGTGCGAACTTTTTGTTTCAAAAGGTGTTGGCATCGCGTTTTTCTATGCCTTTGACTCGTCGGGATGGGTTTGGCGAGATGGTGGGGTAAAGGATGCGAAACCCGCGGATTGCAGGTTGGGAAGGAGACGGATTTTGGGGCAGCTAGTTCGATCCCGGCGGTCCTGTGGAGAGACCTACGTGTTTGAGATAACGCGCTATTTTCATGCCATCAAAGAGGAAGGCCATGATCATCATATCGCCACCGCAGGTCGGGCAACGGCCGACGTCTAACTCGAACGCTCGAGCCATTTAAAAGCCCACGCCTTGCTGAGATGAAGTCGTTCAGCACTACTGCGAAAATGCTGCATTCAACCCATCGGTGGGTCCGATGCAGGCAGCTCTGATCGAGCTAGCCATGAGTGGTGCTTCGGTTCGTCATGTGGTGCGTGCAATACTTGTTATCCCTGAGGGCGCAGCGGTTGACCATGCGGCATAGGCTGAATTGCTTCTTGCCGCGCTCGTACCGGTTAAGCTTGAAGAGTTTCTGTTTTAGGCTGTAGATTACAGATTTATCAATAAGTGACCGGTGCAGATCTCGGATTTTTTAGATTTCGTATGAGACTATTGATACGATATTTAACAATGTTGAAATTTTTGGATGAGTTCTCATTCACGGTAGCGATCCCTAATATGCATAGGCTAGGAGTCATTCATGATGCTGGAAAAAATTTTGTTTCCAATATTATTAGTTTCTATCGTTGTGGCTTGTGGCGATAAAAAGGAGACAACAGCAAGTTTGGCTGCCCAAATATCGACAGCTTCCAATACTAGTGCGGGATCAAGCGTGAGCTATTTTGGTTCACCCCTTAAATTAGCTTCCAAAGGTTATTATCGTACGTCTTTTAACCCGAAATCATTTCAAGTTCAAATTACCGGACTGATGCTGTGCAAAGGGACTATGAATCCTGATGGGACTTGTTCGGTTAGCACGGCGAATTCGGTGTTTTTGTCGAACAGTGGATATATCGAACTGGCGGGAGAAACCGCCCTTGATCCACTTGCTACTTTTTCGAATACTGAAATTTCAGAGACAGAATTTGGCGAGTACCTGTCGGTGAGCATTGGATTTAAAACCCCCCTCAATGACGCTACTATGGTTTCGGGCTCGGCGAATATCGATGGAAAAACCATCACTTTAACCAACCAAGGCGTTTCGAGTCCAACGGCTGTGGTGAGCGCGAATTTTCCTAGTGCACTCACCGTTGATGGAGGAACGGACGTCATGTTTCGGCTGCTGATTGATGCCGAATCGCCAGTTGAGTTGGTCAAGGGAATTGCGCCCTCGGGAAGCACGGATCTCGGTGAGTCAGTTGCTGTCCAGATCCCAAGTTGGTCAATCATTCCCTATGTTGGCTCTGACATGCCAAAAGTTGAGACCTATTTGGTGCGCTTTGACACTGACGCATTGGGGACCAAGGATTTGTTTGCGCTTAGAATAACGGTCGTTTTGGATAGCGCTGGAAAATTTTATTCCGCTGGATGGCTTCCCGTCTATGGCGAAGGCTATGCCTTTGGAGCTGACGGGTTTCAACCCTATCAGCTCGAATCGCTGCTTACCAAAGCCAACGGCGAAGGCTACACTTTAAAATCGAATACAAA